>NZ_CP090976.1:2551460-2870393 GCF_021513235.1 Kaistella sp. 97-N-M2
GCATCGATCTTTTTAAAGACGGAATGGACAGAACGCCAAACTATGTGGATTGGATCATTTCCGAAATTCCAGAGAAAGGTACCGTTGCCGTTAACGCCATTGCCACGTCACATGCCAACTGGGAGATTCTGCAGGAAAGACTTACAGCTGCAGGCAGAAAATTGGTTGACCTTCCGTTATTGAAAGAAATCTGGACAGAGCGTAACACGAACGCGCAGAAAAATCCTGTTTTTGTTCATCCTATCGTAAGAGCCGGAAAATCAGTGAGCGAAAAACTCGTCGATATCCGCAACAAAATGGAAAATTTAGACGCCTCCGTTCATATCATTTCCAGTTTAGATGATGTCGCCTGGACTTTAAATTTACGTGGAAGCGATGTTCAGTCCAATCCTGTCTTTTTAGCCTACGTGTTGCTCACTAAAAATGAGGCAAAACTCTATGTTGATCTGGAAAAGTTAGATACCGACTCTCGCAAACAAATGGATGAATCGTGGGTGAAAATGCTGCCCTACGAAAACTTCTACAGCGATCTAAAAAACATACGCAGCGAAAAAGTATTGATTTCGCCAAACAGCAATCAGTTGATTTTTGAAGCTCTAAAAGATAAAAACACCTTCATCAAGGCACCTGTCCCGGGTAATTTAATGAAAGCCGTTAAAAACAGAACCGAACTCGAAGGTTTTCGCACGGTAATGCAGCGTGATGGAGTAGCAATGGTAAAATTCCTCTTCTGGCTAACCCATCAAGCTGGAAAAGAAGCCATGACCGAATTTTCTATCGGCGAAAAATTACGCGGATTCCGTGCAGAAGGTAAAAACTTTGTGGGCGAAAGTTTCGGCAGCATCGTAGGTTATAAAGAAAACGGTGCAATTATGCATTATTCTGCGAAAAGTGAGGGAAGCAAGAACGTCACCAACGAAGATACCATCCTCGTAGATTCCGGCGGTCAGTATTTGGAAGGGACAACCGATATTACGCGAACTTTTGCTTTAGGAACAGCCTCCGAAGAATTTAAACACAACTGCACCTTAGCTTTGAAGGGGTTAATTCAGCTCTCGATGGTAAAGTTTCCGAAAGGAACACGCGGCGTTCAGCTTGATGCGTTTGCGAGGATGGCGCTTTGGAAAGAGGGAAAAGACTTCAACCACGGCACCGGCCACGGTGTGGGAAGTTTTATGAATGTGCATGAAGGTCCGCAAAACATCCGAAAGGACATGAATCCGCAGGAGCTCCTGCCGGGAATGGTTTTATCCAACGAACCGGGCTTCTATTACGACTATCACTACGGAATCCGCCACGAAAACCTGATTGCTGTTCGCGAAGTAGAAACTACGGACTTCGGAACTTTCTATGATTTCGAAACCCTAACCATTTGTCCTTTCGACCGCCAGGTTATCGCTGCGGAATTGCTAACCGATCCGGAAAAAGAATGGTTAAATAAATACCACGCCTGGTCTAAAGAAAAACTCGAAAATGAGCTGGAAGGCGAAGTGAAAGACTGGTTTCTGGAGCAGGTAAAACCCTTATAAATAATAAAGTGTAGATTTTTCTACACTTTTTTTTTGGGCGTGTCCCTTGCCCCGGCTTTGGTCCAGGCGCGGGCCGGGCTCTCCGTTGCAATTCCTCGAATCGGCGCTCGCTTCGCTCGCGCCTCTTCTGCGGGATTTTCACTGCGATCCCTCACCCAAAACCGGGCCATGTTAAAAAGTTAAGGTCTAATTTAGGCGCCTAAATTCTTGAGCGTAAAATTTTTAAAATTCAAACAAGTCTACTGCTTTTTTGTCCACGCCTGTTGATGTAGATTTTTGATCTCAACGAGTAAATTTCCTTCTGCCGGTCCACGTACCACTACATTTTTAATAATATCTTCTACGGGTAAAAAGTGAATAGGAGCAGAAGGAAGATTAAATTCCTTTTGCCATTCGCCCAACTGTTGCGCAGAACTTAAATAAACCAAAGTTCCGATCCCAACCCAACCGTGTGCTGCTGAACACATCGGACAATGTTCGCCGGTAGTATACATCGTTGTCGTGGCTCTTTCCTCCGCCGATAAATTTTCAGCAGCCCAATACGCCAGATCAAGTTCAGGATGAGCCAGGATTGTTTTTTCATGGACTCTGTTTCGGGCTTCTGCAATAATTTTTCCGTTTACATTGACCAATACAGAACCAAATGCTTCATCTCCAGCTTCTTCCGCTTCTTTTGCGAGTTCCAGACATCGTCTTAAATATTTCTCGTCGCTGTCTTTTAATTGTTGAGCCATGTTCCTTTGATTATTAAAGATGAAGATATGATTTATTATTGACCTGATTCTACTCAAGCCATTTCCTGAAGTTCGCGGTAGTCGCGGCACTTGTAATCAATTTAGTTTTATGTTTTCGCAGGGTTATACACAGCCGGTCACCAAAGTAAGGTTCTATTTTTTCGATGTAATGAATATTAATGAACTCACCTCTGTTGATCTGGAAAAATATTTTTGGATCTAATTCTTCCGCTAGATCAGCCATTTTGTACCGGAATTCATGTGATTTACCGTGGTCATCAATTGCAGACAGTTTTCCGGCATTTGATAAAATAGCTGCCGTTTTTTCAGTATTTAGAATATATAGTTCTCCTGCATTTTTAATGATCAGCCGCTCTTTGTAGGTCTTCGAATTTTGATGAATAAGTTGCGACATTTTGTTCCAGTCAATATTTTTTGAGCTCGAATTTAAACTTTCAAATTTTTTCATCGCCTCACAAAAACGCTCATAACTCACCGGTTTCAGCAAATACCCGATTCCGTTAACGTCAAAAGCTTCCTGATAGAAGGTATTGTAGGCGGTCGTAAAAATGATAGGCGACGTAATTATATTTTTTTTAGAAGTGAAAAAACATTACCGTCCAACAACTCGATGTCACAAAAAACCACATCTGCCGGTCCGTTTTCTTCTACCCAAATTTGCGTCTGTTCCTTGCTCTGAAGTAGCCCTGAAATAAGAATCGTTGGATCGTAACGCTGCAGAAAATCTACGATAATTTCAGCGTTTAATGATTCGTCTTCTATGATTAATACGTTCATACGATCAATGGTATTTCGACAGTGTAATGAGTGTCTGTGGTATTAAAATTAACTTTTTTTCCGAAATGAACTTCATAACTCTTTTGAAGGAAAAGATTGCCCATTTTCGCTCCCTGCTTATAATCGACGGGGCGCAAATCATTAGAAACAATCATCATCTCATTTTCTCTTCGGATTTCTATAATTAAAGGCTTGTCTTCTGCGCCGCGATTGTGTTTGATGGCATTTTCTACGGCAAGTTGAAGGGAACAGGGTAAAATAAAGCCTTCTTCATTCTCAATGTGCATGCTGAAACGATAGGCATTCTTAAAGCGCTTTTCCATCAGAGAAACATATTTCTTTAGAAAAACAACCTCCTCATGTAAAGGAACAAGCTCGTGATTATTGTGTTTCAGATAATAGCGATATACGTCGGAAAAATCCTGAATAAAACCATCAACTTCCGCCGGATCTTTTCGTATCAAGCCCGATAAAACACTCAGGTTATTAAAAAGAAAATGAGGTTCCAGATTTTTCTGTAGCATTTTGAATTGCAACATTTCCTTTTCTTTTTCAACACGTTCTAATTGAACAGCATTTTTTGCGTTTTCCTGAAAAGAAAAATAAGCCAGGGAAAGTCCGCTGATATAAAGATGAAAAATAATGAAAGTAAAAACGAAATTTCCCACAAGCAGATCCAGATCAGTCGGTAATTGATAGACTAAAAAACGTTCTGCTGCGAAAAATAAACTTTGAACTATTGCGTAAATCAGAATCGACGCTCCAAACGCAAGCACCATTTTCGAAATCTTTCCTAAAGTCAGTTTGCCAACCAATTTCCACGCAATAATGGTACTCAGAAGCGAAAGTGCGCAGGAAATAATTCCAAAAATATGCGTTGGGATTTTATAAAAATCAATATCCCCAAATTCGCGCGTGATGTGTAAAACATACGTTTGTATCGTATTAACTGCCACAATAAACAGCAGAATTAACACCACGCGCAAAATAACTTTCTTGTCTTTCATAAACCCAAATATAAAAATGAGCATTTTTTTTCACATAAAGAGGCGCATGATCTAATTTTTATTTCGTTTCAGTAACAAGAAAATCGCGTGTTTCCCCTGTATCATTCATCGTTTGAATTTTTGGCTGTCCTTTTTCATCTACATAAATCATTAGTTTTGGCTGGCCGTTTTTGTCGGAGATAAATAAACCCTGGGAATTTCCTCTTGTTTTGCCGACAAAAAGTAAGCTTTTACCGCCGTGAAGTTTTGTGATCTCGCGTAACTTTTCAGTACGGAGTTTTTCATTGGTGATCTTTTCTGCTTCTGCATAGGCTTTATTTCTTGCAGTCAAACCTTCCAGATCCGGATAATCATTGATGATAAGCCCACGTTCGGAAAATATTTTATTGTTTTTAATACTTTCGCTGTTTAAGATTTGTAAAACCTGATCGTCACGGTATCGATCCATGGTAATGGACATTCCGCTCGTAATGGAGCCGTCTTCTTTTTTCTTGGCGGCGTAAATTATTCCACCAGATTCATCGCCCAGATCATTGAAAAACATTAAGCCTGCCTGTCTTTCACGCTTTTCAAAATCCTGACCGTCCATTCTTCCGGAATGTTGAAGTTCTTTGTTGGAAATAACCATTCGTAGAGTGCCGTCTTTTTCAATGATGTTGATGCGTTTTACATTAATTTCATCAAAGTTTTCTATTTTACGTTCCAGACGAAAAGAGTTCAACAAAGTGAAAAGTAAGAGAACGATGCTAAAAAGAACAATGCTTACCGGGATTTTTAGGGTAGTTTTCATAATGTAAAATTTTAGGTTTTAATAATGAATCAAATGTATATTGACCCCAATACTTTTGAAAGCAGCTTTCAATGAATTGGGGAAAATTAAATTTGAATCCCGGGAAACTGGAGATGAAGTTATTTCTGTAGAAGTAACCTACTCAGAGCGGCTCGCAGTTTCTTTCAAAAATGAATCGGTTCAGCAATCAAAATATCAGGAGCAGCATTGTCAACCACTCGAAAATCAACAAGAGGGATCCAGGTAATAATTTTTACAGATATTCAATTTAAAAATGAAAATACCAAGAATATCGGTTACTTTTCGATAATTTACTCTGTGTCAAAATCGCGAAATGGATATACAATAAAACGATACACTTTATTAAAGTAATTTTGAGATACGAAAAAAATAATGTGAGTCAAAATTGCGCACAGAAAAGAATTTTTAAAAACCAATAAAAAAAATATGTAGACTTAAAGGTGAGATCGTATCAAAAATTTTATGCTTTCCAAATCCGTGCAATAAAATCCAAAGCATTCTGACTGCTGATTTTATTCATTTTTTCCGCGCCAAATTGAGTTTCCAGCACCGTGTTAATTTCCGGATAACAACCCGCATTCTCATGTGCTGCAAAATAAAACGGAATTCTCGATTTATCGGGATGATCTTTCGTGTAAAAATAATCAGCGCCATAACAGATTGCGTTTTCTCCGCCCAATTTTAAACCGTGAGTAACGTGTTCCTCCAAAGCCTTTACGTTTTCCGGATTTACGAAAGCCCGAACAAAGTTAAGTCCGATCAATCCTTTTTGTTGTATGATTTCTTTCGCCACCTCGTCCTGCAAATTCCGCGGATGATCAAAAACCGGACGGTAATTCGAGTGACTCGCCATAATCGGAACCTTGATGTTCTCTTTAGAAATGTAGTTTAAAATATCATACGCCAACGCATCACTCGTATGCGAAAAATCGAGCGCAATATTTCTTCTATCCAGATAATCGATCAGCGCTTTACCATCGTTTTTCAAGCCCGCGGTGGAGAAATTGCCGCCGCCAAAACGGTTTTCTGCGTGATGCGTAAAGCTGATGTAGAGAACCTTTCCAACATTTTCGATAATTCTTTCAAGGTTTTTAAAACCTTCTTGCAGTGAAATGGTCTCATCACAAAAAGCCGATCCGCTTTCCACAGAAGCCATCATGCCAATGTTTTCATTGGTGGTGAAGGTTTTTAAATGGTGTTTTTCAAAACTGAAAAGTTCATTTTCTTCCTCATTTAAATTTTTAAAAATTTCACTTTGCTGCAGGCCGAAGTCGTGGCTTTTTTCCTCAACAGGCGCGAAGATCGCCATAACCTGAAGTTTAACATTGCCCGCTTCCAAATAGGAAATAGCGCAGCCGATATCTTCTGTATTATAAATGCTTGCGTCGGGCCGCGTGAGGTAAGAAAGAAGATCGCAGTGAAGATCGATAACGGGTTCGGACATTTTTTAATTTTTAAGTGAGTGGAAATTTGAGCTTTAAATTCAGGGTAAAAATACAATTTTAACAATGTTAAAGAAAATCGTGTTTCAATCTGATTCGGCACTTTAGTCGTATCTTCCTTAAAATAAAAAACATTGATACGATTTATTCTCCTTCTCCTGCTGTTCCTTTTTTCCATCGTTAATTTTTTTCCGGTTCCAAGTCATTATGTTTGGTATGTCGGCATTGCCGTTCCGGAATTTCCCTGGATCTTTATGCTGATTTCTCTGGCCTTATTGATCTGGACGTGGTATTCTGAAAAACTGCGTACGCTGTCTTTAATAATTGGTGGAATCACCTTTGTTATTTTAGCCTCACCCATTATCCGTGCCTATACTGTCGGAAGTCATTTGCCGGAAGATCTCGAAAAATCATTTGGTGTAAAAGATTCAGATATGACGGGATTTCATCAGGAAAAACCCTTTAATTTTTTGCAGATGTTCACGGGGAATGGAGCGAAAGATATTCCGTTTAATACCTATCACTATTCCAAAAATGGGGGTGTAGATCTGACCTTAAATTTCACTCCTTCCGCAGTTCCGGGCGTGCGTCCCTGTCTTATCGTCGTTCATGGCGGTTCCTGGAAACAGGGTGACAATACCGAAATCGCCGCCGCAAATAATTATTTTGCGAATGCGGGTTATCAGGTAGCGACCATCAACTACCGGTTGGCGCCGAAATTTCCCAGTCCGGCACAACAGGAAGATCTCCATTCCGCTTTTAAATGGCTGCGGCAACATTCTGCCGACCTGAAAATCGATACCACCAATTTTGTGTTGATGGGAAGATCTGCCGGCGCCTCTATTATTTTAACCATGGGCTACACCGGAAAGGAATCCGGCATTAAAGGAATCGCGGCTTTTTATGGCGCGGTAGCCATGCCGTGGAGTTATAAAAACCCGGATAATCCCTGGATTATGGATTCGAGACAGGTTCAGCGTGATTTTTTGGGTGGTACGCCGGAAGAAGTTCCGGAAAAATATAATGCAGAATCGCCTTTGCTGCAGGTGAGTGCAGATTCGCCACCCACACTTCTCGCTCATGGCAGCAACGATGCTCATGTTTGGCACATCCAAAGTGTGGCCATGCGCAATGAACTGGCAAAGCATGGCGTAAAAAATTATCTGTTGACCATTCCCTGGGGAACGCATGGTTTTGAGTATAATTTAAACGGTCCGGGCGGGCAGTTGGCAATGTATTCTGTGGAGCGGTTTTTTAAATCGGTGACGCAATTGGAGTAGTTACGTTTTCTTTATCTTAAGCAAGCAAACCAGAATGAACAATATCAATCGTTTTGTCATTCTGAACGAAGCAAAGTGTAATGAAGAATCTTAACGTTCAATTTTCTTAAAGGCTCCGTCTCCGCGGTCATTTGATGTAGTTAACAAATCCTTCGCCTGATCCAGGTTTATTTGATTTTCATCAGAAAGGTTTAGAAAGTACCGTGTTTGCCAAAGCTGAGTTTTTTGCGCCTGTTGATTCGTTGTTTCATCCCAGCTCGGATAAACCCTGATTCCGCGTTTTCCGTCTGTGGTTTCATGTGATAAAATCCGGTGTTCGAGCAAAACTTTTTTTGGAAAAATAAAAGCTCCGAAATGCGTAGAAGTTTTTGTGGCGATTATCAAATAATCAAATTCATCATTTAGATGAAAAGGTGCGGTACTTCCCTGTGCATTTCTTTTCCAAAGGCTTACAAACTGTCCTGTTTTTGTAGGAGTTATTTTGGACACACGAAAGATGATAAGTTTACCGCTGAGTTGAAAACGATGAGCCGTATATTTCTGACTTTCTGCTTCCGGTTGAATGTTCGTTAAACGTAAATCAAAAGGTTTGAAAATTAATTCATAAATTAATTCAAGTTCAGGAAAGGATGCTTTTTGAAAAGTCATATTGTTTCTGATTATTTAATTCTTTAACCGCTCAATTTCCAACGTCGCTCAAATACAGGTTTATTTTTTATGAACGGATTTTGTCATTCTGTACGAAATGGAGCGAAGCGAAATGGAGTGAAGAATCTCATCATCTAACTCATTTAAAATCATGGTTTTCCAGGTCGTAGCCAGCTCAGTTTTTCAATTTAGCACATTTTCAGATTTTCACATTCTCAAATTTCCACATTAGCACCTTCTCAAATTAGCATTAATCCATCGTCAACAAGATTTTCCCAATATGTTCGCTGCTTTCCATCAATCGGTGCGCTTCGGCGGCTTCGGCTAAAGGGAATTTTTTATAAATGATCGGATGAATTTCTTTGGAATGAAACATGGGCCAGATATTTTTTTCGACGTCCTGCGCGATCTCAGTTTTCACTTCGTCCGTTTGAGGTTTGAGAAAACTTCCGGTTAAGGTCAGGTTTTTAGACATAATGGTGCGCAAGTTAATATTGACGTCCATGCTTTTCATGCCGTTGATGTAAACGAGGCGGCCTTTTTTATTTAGGAGGTCGAGATTCTTTTGGGTGTAATCGCCGCCGACCATATCGAGAATGACATCGATCTTTTCGTCTTTCCAGACTTCTTCGAAATTTTCATTTTTATAATTGAGGACGTGATCAACGCCAAGATTTTTGAGAAACGCTACCTTTTCCTCTGTTCCCGCCGTAGCGTAGGTTTCGCAACCCCAGGCTTTTGCTTTTTGCAAGCCCATCGTTCCGATGCCGCTGGTTCCGCCGTGAATGAGTAATTTTTCGCCGGGTTGTAATTTCCCCAGCATAAAAACATCAAACCACACCGTGAAAACCGTTTCCGGAAGGGCGGCTGCATCTTCCAGGCTGATTCCTTCCGGAATTGGAAGACAGTGCGAACTTTCAACCGCCACATATTCGGCATAACCGCCGTCTGAAATGAGGGCGCAGACTTGATCGCCGACTTTTTTGTCTGTGACTTCGGCGCCGATCTCTTCAATAACGCCGGAAACTTCTAAGCCGGGAATTAAAGTTTGGGGCGATTCTTTGCCGTAAGTGGCGGTATTTTGTCGCGTGATCACATCGCTGCGATTGACGCCGGCTGCTTTTATTTTGATAAGCACCTGATTTTTTTCAGGTGTTGGTTTTGGGGTTTCCTGAAGTTTCAGAACTTCCGGTCCGCCGGATTTTGTGACGTGGATTGCTTTCATCTTGTTCATTTTATAATATGATTAAATTTTTTTCTATTGAAACAAGTTCATCTGTCAGCAAGCGTTTTGCTTCTTTCATAATTTCCTTTCTTAATGGAATTCCCATCACAACAACTGTATTTGTTACCTGGTTGATTCCATTGATGTATTTTATCCTTTTTATTTCTAATTGATTAGATGGATAACATAGGAATCCAAATTTTAAATCTGTTTTACTAAAAGACGAATACGCCATAATTTGATGTAAATCGTGTCGGTGATCTTCTTTTAAAAATTCACTTTTATCAAATTTATTGTAAAGATTAGATTTATATTTAGCGTCAATAAACACCAAAAAATTTTCTTTTTGATAAATAGCATCTGGTTCAACGTATTTTAATTCTCAAGAATAATGCTTTGAAGTTCTCGACTGGAATTTGAAATTAGTCAATAATTTCCCACCATTTTCTTTTGCTACTTCCTTAAAAATATGTTGAATAAATTTTTCAAAAACATCAGCAAAATCAACTCTCCAAGCAGTACTTTCAACTAAATTAAAGTTTAAAATCTTGTTCCCTTGTTCCTTGCACTTTTTTACGGTTGGGCTGTCGGATGATTTGATAGCAATATTATTCGTGGCTCTGGGTTTATGATGATATAATTTTTCTTCAATGAAACTCAGTTTTCCACGTATTGTGTTTTTTATTCTTGGAGGGATATTTGAAGAAAGTAATTCGCTCTTACAAATGTCAAATACATAACGTACTTCTGAATATTCATTGTGATATTCGCTTAAAAGATTTTTTCGAGATGGAAACTTTAATCGATTTTCTACTTTAAATTCGTTAGTGATATATTTATTCCAGTTGATTTGTCCAGAAGGTTGACTGGATATTTTTTCAAGATTATCAAACTTTCTCCAAGTTTTAGCGATTAAAGCTTCAAGAATAGAAATAAATTTTACTGCTTCCAAATATAATGGTGGTCTGAAGTTTTTACCTGAAGCAAGGGACAAACTATCTATAACTTCAGGACTTATTTCAGTCCCAAGTAAATTTAGAATTTCGATATAATCTTCAAACCTATCACAACCAGTAAACCTGGGCATCACCACAAAATCACCAATTTGCTTGCCGGTGTCAGAAGCTCTTAATGGAATAACACCAATGAAACTAGAAGAGCGAAATGTCAATGAGGTGTTTTGGTCAGAGCCAGTGATAAATGGCTGAACGCCTATGAATTTGAATTGAGACGAATTATAGTCTATAAACTTTTGAAGGTACTGACCAATAATTCTTTTGTCGGCCGATTTGAACCATTTCCTTTGTAAAAAAATTCCACTTAACTGTCTGGACTGTTCAGTTAAGCAAGGTATTTCACAAAAAACATCTAATAGCTTATTCATTCAAAAAGAGATTGATTTATTCGCATAGTGAAATAACTGTTGAACTCTTCGGTGGCATTTCTAATTAATCCTTCTTGCAAATATTCTTTTATCAATGGAAATATTTCGTATTTGATACGGTTTGTCATTTCCTCTTCGCTATCTGCGAGAAAATAGCCTTGTCCTGGTTGCAGTGATAATTCAGTACTCGAAGCGTACCAATCAAATATTTCCTGAATTTTGGAAAATTCATCTTTAAAAAATTGTTTTGAAATTATTTCTTTTGGTTTTAAACTATACCACGCAAATCGTCTACGCAATGCAAAGTCTACTACAGCTAAGCTTCGGTCAGCTGTATTCATAGTTGCGATTACCGAAAAATTATCTGGCAGTTTTTTAATCTTAAAATCCGGAGAAATTTCTATTTCAACATTTGCCGTGTCCATTTTGTGTTCAAATAAATAGAAAATTGGTCCTAAAACATTGGAAAGATTAGCTCTGTTAATTTCATCAATTATCAAGAGAACCTCTTCAGCAGGGAATTTCACAGCATATTGTAAAGCTTCCGTAAATGGTCCTGGTTTTTCAACGTAACTTAATTCCTTACTATTTAGTTCGGGTCGGATACCAAAAATAAAATCAGAAAAACTTGTCTCAGCGTGAAACTGTGTGAAAAAAGTTTTGGCTTTTATCTTTTCTGCAATTTCTTTAGCTGTTCTTGTTTTTCCAGTTCCTGGAGGACCTTGAAGTACAATATATTTTCTTTCATTCAAAAGATTTTTTATTTCTTGTGCTTCATCGATTACCTGCGTTTTAAGAAAAGGTGCTAAAGCTTCTGAGATTGCTTTTCGATGAGTATTATTAGTTGCCCAGTCTCTAAGTTTAGCATAACCCGCAACAAACGCCGTAATTATTTTCTTGCCTTCTTCGCTTTCTGGATCATCAACAATTTGACAAGCTGGTAAAACCTTAGTGTAATTTTTTATTGTATTTTTTATATGCTGCAAATCTACGCTACCGGATATATCCTTTGGTAAACTTGTTTCTATGTTTGAAAAATCAGATTTGCAAAATCCTTTGTCATTAATAAGTTTAGAGAATAGTCGCCGTAGTCCCGGATAATTTGCCAATTCGTAGTCGTTTTTGAAACCATTTGAGCCAATACCTAAACAAACTAGCCAAGGTTTGCCTTGGTCGTTTGGGAAGATTGTTAAAGAGAAGTCATGGAATGGTCCTGATGTTTCTTCTTCTTGATGTATAAAACCAAAATAGGCTCCATTATCTTTTAAAGCCTCCTGCCCTGTATTGTTTCTTTCAACATAAGGTTTACTAAATTCGTTTTGTGTTTTCGCGCCGAATCTTTCCGCTTCATCTCTAATAAATTGTCTGGTATTTTCTATGCTCATATTTTGTCTTCTAATAATATTTTTAAAACCTTAAAACTCAAATATACAAAACACTTTAGTAGATTATAAAAATATTTCTGTATTAAAATTAATCGTGATTTTATCTTTGGAAAAGAAAAACCACCTATCATTCTAGCCCCGATGGAAACGGCATCCTTTTTTGGCGCGAGCGAAGCGAGCGCCGAAAAAGATAGAGTTGACAGCGGGAGGGGTCTTCGAAAAATGCGAAATCTTGGTGCTCCTAAAAACAGGAATAATTCCGTAATTTTGGGTCATGAATCAAGATACGATCTGTGCGATTGCGACCGCTAATGGAGTGGGCGCTTTGGGAATTATTCGCCTTTCTGGGAACGATGCCGTGAAGATTGCGCAAAAAACTTTTAAAGGAACCGATTTAGCAACCGTGAAATCTCATACGGTGCATTACGGGTATATTTACGATAAGCGCCAAGGAAAAAGGGAAAAGAGCCAAGAGGAAAGTGCAGAGACAATAGATAACAGACAGGAGACGGAAGAGTTTAAGGAATTTAAAATTCAAAATTTAAAATCTGAAATTCAGAATTCAGAAACTGTTAACCCTCAACCCTCAACTGTCAGCCAGGAAGAGCTGATCGACGAAGTTATGGTTTCTGTTTTTCTGGCGCCGAAAACTTTTACGACGGAAGATGTGGTGGAGATTTCTTTTCACGGATCGCCGCATATTGCGAAGAAAATTCTGGAAGTGTTGGTAAAAAATGGGGCGCGACTGGCGAAAGCCGGGGAATTTACGATGCGTGCTTTTATGAACGGCAGAATTGATCTGGCGCAGGCGGAATCGATCGCTGATCTGATCGCTTCGGAAAATGAGGCGTCTCGGAAAGTGGCTTTGAATCAGTTGAAAGGCGGGATCACCAACGAAATTTCTGTGTTGAGAAATGACCTGCTGAATTTCACATCCCTCATTGAACTGGAACTGGATTTCGGGGAAGAGGATGTGGAATTTGCGGACCGTACCGCCATGAACAAACTGCTGCTGAATCTTCGGCAGAAACTGAGCGCCTTGATCGAGAGTTTCCAGTACGGAAATGCGCTGAAAAATGGGGTAGAAGTCGCCATTATCGGGAAACCGAACGCGGGAAAATCGACCTTGTTGAACGCTTTGCTGAAAGAGGAAAGAGCGATCGTTTCTGAAATCGCGGGAACAACGCGTGATACGATCGAGGAAGTGATTCACCTGAAAGGAACGGCTTTCCGCTTTGTGGATACGGCCGGACTTCGGGAAACGACTGATGTTATCGAGAAAATTGGCGTGACGAAAGCGAAGGAGAAAATTGCCTCTGCCAAAGTGCTGTTGTACCTCTACGATGAACAGGATTCGACAACGGAAGAAGTGATTGCTTTTGTGAAGGAATTCCACCGCGAGGATTTGAAAATTGTGCTGGTTCATAATAAAGTGGATTTGACCAACGACGAAACTCTAAACGAATTTGACGCCACTTTAACTTTGGAATTGTTTCCGGATTATTGTGATGAGTTGTTGAGGATTTCCGCGAAGGATCAAACAGGAATTGAAGCCGTGAAAACGGTTTTGATCGATTACGTGGAGAATTTGAAAGATCAGGAAAGCAATGTGATTATTACGAATCAAAGGCATTTTAATGCGTTGCAGAAATCGCTGCAATCTGTTCTTCAGGTGGAGGAAGCGGTGAGTTCCGGGATTCACACGGAATTGTTGGCGTATGAGTTGAGAAATGCGCTGGAGCAATTGGGGGAAATTTCCGGGGAGTTTACGAATGATGAGGTTTTGGGGAATATTTTTTCTAAGTTTTGTATTGGGAAGTAAATACGACTAAAAAAAGCAATTAAAAGTGGCAAGATTTTGATAAAGAATTTGCACCGAATATCATTTTCTTCTTGTAACTCACTATCAAAATAAAGTCCGGTGACAAAGACAAATGGCTCCATATAGTAAATTTTACGTCTTTTCGCCAGCTGGTTTAATCTTGCGAGAATTTTGGTGTAGCTGAAGAAATCACCTGTATGTTAAAACCTTTAAAAGAGTCTAGTGAAGCCCACGGGATTAGATTTATTTTTATTTCTTGTCATATGTCAAATAGTTTTTCTTTTTCTTAATATAATTTTGTGTTCAGCCGTAACGAGGGAAGACTATTAATATTTGCCATATTTAAAATAGGTATCGCTAAAATATTTATTTTTCCGTTGCAAAAAACAGCTCCAATTTTATTAAGACGTAAAAATGGTAACAAGTGATCCGGAAGACTATCAAATTCAGCATAAAAAAGTCTTGGTAAATGGTGTCGAAATTTTTTACAGAGAAGCAGGGAATAAAGAAAATCCAAGTATTTTGCTTTTGCATGGTTTTCCTACCTCTTCTTTAATGTTTAAAAATTTAATGACAGCCCTTTCCGGTACTTATCATTTTATCGCACCCGATTACCCTGGCTTTGGATTTAGCAGCTTTCCTTCAAGAAAAATATTTGACTACTCTTTCGAAAATATCGCTTCTTATATTACCGAATTTACAGAGCAAATAAAGCTGAACTCATTCAGCATCTATTTACATGATTATGGTTGTTCTGTAGGACTTCGAATTTGCATGAAACACCCTGAAAGGATTGAAAAAATAATAGTCCAAAATGGTAACAGTTGTAATGAAGGGCTTGGACCACAATGGGACGATACAATAGATTACTGGGAAAATCCCGTACCTAGTAAAAAGAAAAAAGTTGCTGCATTTTTAAGTAAAGAAGGAATTAAAAAACAATATTATGCAGGTCTTACACCTGAATTCGTGGAAAGGGTAAGCCCCGAATATTGGATTGTTGACTGGGAACGGATGAAAAGGCCAGGAAATATAGAAATGCAATTTACCTTAAACGTTACTTATCAAACGAATATTGAAATGTTTCCGCTATTTCAGGAATATTTTCGTGCTTATCAACCGCCTGCTCTTGTTTTATGGGGGAAGTATGACGTTTTTTTTGACGTTGCAGAAGCTTTTTGCTACAAGAGAGATTTGCCCGAGGCTCAAATTTTTATAATAGAAGGTGGGCACATGCTTTTGGAAACGAATTTTACTGAAGTGATCGTACATTTAAAAAATTTCATGTCTCCATTACCACCTGAAAGATCGTAGATCAACTAGACTGAAAAAATAATGGTTTTAAAAATCCTGGAAAATAGGATATAAAAGGCTGAGCGAAAATATAAATTCATTAATTTCATTTTAACTTTTTTGTTATGAACGTTATTCAAAACTTTTTTAAAAAATATGCAGAAGTTTCTATGAGCGGTACTCCTGCGCAGTTGTCAGCATTTTATGGAAAACATTTTGTAATGGCTGGGCCCGACGGATCTGAGATTTTTAAAAATGACGCCAGATTTTTACGATGGCTCAAACACGTCCATGATTTTAATGTCCAAACCGGGCTAAAGACCATGAATGTTCAAAAAGTTACTTCGACTGAAATTAGTCAGAACTTAATTATCGCAAGTGTGAATTGGGGTGCCATTTATGAAAAAACCGGGAACGAAATAATAAAATTTGATATACATTACACGCTTGAGCGCTTTAAAACTGACCTAAAAATTTTATTGGTTGTAAGCGATGAAGATCAGGGTAAACTGATGAAAGAAAAAGGGCTGCTCTAAAAATTGGTTATTGTTTTTATGGTGCGCAAGATAATCAACAACATCATATACCGGTCGTATTCTTGCCCAAGCGGATATTTTTCAAATATGAATCTACATTAAATACGATGCAGCTTCTCTAATTTTTTATAATTTAGTGGCGTCAAACGAACGCTGAATTGCTTGAAAATCATACATTTATTATCACAAATTCAACCGTACTAAAACTTAATTATTATGTCATTTCAAACATACATCGACAACATCAAAGCGAAGACAGGCAAAACACCGGCGGATTTTAAAAAGTTGGCGGAGAAAAAAGAGTTTATTATCGACGGAAACCTTAACCCTAAAATTAAGGCAACAGAAATTACGAATTGGCTCAAAGAAGAATTTGAGTTAGGACACGGACATGCGATGGCCATTTATGCAACATTCAAAGGAAAAACCGAATAACGGCAAAACACCCAACCGCTAAAACCTGTAACCATAATCGCGGCGATTTCAGCCACCGCAAGGCGAACATGGACAAAGAAGGTCTATTTCCATGGCAAAACCTTAGCAAAAATTTACCACCCAAATATGATAACAAGAATTTGGCACGGACGTACGAAAGCAGAGGATGCTGATCAATATTTAATCTACGTTCAAAACACAGGGCTTGCAGAGTATTTTTCGACTAAAGGAAATATTTCGGCAAAAATTTTACGACAAATAGAAGGTGAAATCTGCCATTTCCTCACCATAACGGAGTGGGAAAATATGGAAAGCATTATCCAATTCGCAGGTGAGGATTTTGAAAAAGCAAAATATTATGAAGAAGATAAAAAATATCTTCTGGAGTTTGAAGAAAATGTAAACCATTACGAAACATATGTCGCCTCATAAAGAAACGAAAAACATATTGAAAGTTGGTTTAGATTTTGCCGCACCGGTTCCTTTACATACAGACGTTTCTAGTGAAAAATTTGAAGGGTTTGAAGTAGACTTGATGAATGAAATAGCCAAAGAGTTGAAATTGACCTTAAAATATTCCGTGTCATATTGGAAAAACATTATCAACGACATAACCCACGGAAAAATAGAGGTCATTTGTTCGGCGACAACCATAACCGCGGAAAGAAAAAAGACATTGGCTTTTAGTAAACCTTATTTAAACTTTCATCTTTGTCTTGTTTGTCATAAAAACTTTATTTTCCCGTTAAAGGAATTGGCAAATAAAAAAGTAGGCGTAAGGATAAGAACTGAGGCAGAAGACTATTTAAAAGCAAATTATCCAAAAAACAACCTAACCTTGTTCGAAACCAACGAAGCGCAATATAATAGTTTAGCAAAAAACGAAATTGATGCTGTGATCGACGACTCCCCAATTGCGTTCGGGTTTACCACACAAAATTCTGAAATTATGATCGCTGAATTGATTCCGGAAACACCGTCTCAGTACGCAATTATCATTAATAAAGAAAATGTTGATTTAAAAAATAAAATTGATAACGTCATTGATAAACTGGAAGAGAATGGATTTTTAAATCAAAATCGAATAAAATGGTTTAAAGAAACTCATTTATAAAAAACGATGTTAAAACGATTATTTTTAAGGGCGGAGCGACGGAAAAACTGTACAATATTCTACTTTTGAGCTTCAAATAAATTTAATGCTAAAAAGCCTTGTTTTCGCCAATACGCAGAGCCTTTTTTTAATATTAGAAACTTTACACAAAATGAATTCTTTTTTCCAACTGCAGCTTCCATCTTATCGCCAATTGAATTAGGTAAATTTATTACTGAAAGGTATCATTTAGAGGAAGACTTTGCTTGTAAACTCTTCCGAACTGGCGTAAATCATACGTATTTTTTGTCCGGCACTACTGCAAAATATGTTGTAAGAGTGTATTGTTATAATTGGAGAACAAAAGTTGAAATCCAGGAAGAATTGAAATTTTTAGACCTTCTTAAAAACAATAATCTCTCTATTTCATTTCCACTACCGGACAAAGAGGGAAACCTGATTCAAGAAATTAACGCGCCGGAAGGTTTAAGATATGCGGTTCTTTTTACCTTTGCAGTAGGTGAAAAAATGCGTTTTATGACAAAAGAAATCTGTTATGCAATCGGGTCGGTTATGGGTAAAATTCACAACATAACTGCCGGTAAAAAGATAGACAGGGTAAGTTATAATTTCGATGTTCTTTTGCATGATGCCTATCACCATTTAAACTTATTTTTTTCTGATGAATTAAGTGAAATAGGCTACATAAAACAACTCAGCGCTAAAATATCAAAGCGTTTTGCGCAAAGTAATTTATCAGAAAACCAAAAAGGAGTCCTTCATCTCGATATTTGGTACGATAACTTAAGCGTTAATAAGGAAAATGAGATTATACTTTTCGACTTTGACAATTGTGGAAACGGACCTCTGATCTTAGATGTGGGTTATTTTTGCAAGCAGCTGTTTTTTATCGAAACGGACAAGGAGGTATATGAAATGAAAGTTGAAAGTTTTCTAAACGGCTATATAAGTGAGAGAAGTTTATCCGAAGCGGAGTTGAAATTAATTCCGGAAGCTGGAGCGTCGGTTTTTATATTCTATCTTGGCGTTCAGGCGCAAAGATTTGATTGGTCAAATATATTTTTAACGGAAAACTATATTAAGATGCTTGGCGCAAGAATTAAAAACTGGATCGATTACTACGAACTAAAAGAATTACATGCTGCGAACCGTAAGTTAGCGAATTTTCCAAATGATTAAACACAGGATTCGCTTATGAAACAATCGATGAACCGTCCAAAAGGTATGCAAGTTATGATGTAGAGATAAATTCACCACCATCAGCGGTTTATGCTTATTGTCTGAAATCAATGACAACACAACTAATCCTTTAAATTTAATATTATGAAATCACTGTTTTTCCTCTTTTTGATGGTGTTTGCCCTCAGCAATGTACCGGCACAAAATATAAGTGACGAACTAAAAAAAATAATTAGTCAACAGGAAACCGACTGGAACAGAAACGATATGAAATCGTTTTCTGAGGCTTTCTCCGATGATGGCGTCTTAATTAATTTTCTTGGGCAGGTTTGGACAGGAAAAAAAATGATTGTCGATCAGTTTTCAAAAATAAATGACTGTTGCATCAAGCCTACCGCTGTAAAATTCAACGTGAGCAATGTAAAATTTATTGATGACAAAACGGCAATCGCCTACATCCGTGAAACTTTAACAGCACAGGAAGACTATCAGGTACCCGGTGCAACGGTAAGAAAGGGGAGTGTTGATAAAAAAATGGTGACGGCAGTTTTTCAAAAAGCAGCAGAATCCTGGAAAATTGTTTCGATGCAGGTAACGCAGGTCCACCAAATGGTAAACAACTAGAACGCAGCGGAACAAACCGCTGAAAGGTGTTCCGGAAGTTTCAAAAAATGATCCCGCGTTAAGACCGCATAAGCATAAAAAGGGCAACTAAGTTCGCTGCCACAATATTTAACACTTAAACTTTGGTGCATACATACGTTAATCATCTTTGCAATCCAGAAATAAATATATGCATCAAAGTAAATGGTAGAAGATTGAAAAATTGCCTCTGCGTTCTAAAACAAATCTAATTTCCTCTGTATGTGGAATATCCGTAAGGCGAGAGGGTAATCGGAACGTGATAGTGATTTTCGTCTTTCAATTCAAATACAACTTCAATAAAAGGATAAAAACTTTCCTGGTTCAGATTTTGAAAATACGGCGCGGTGTAATACGTTAATTTGTAGATTCCTTTGTTATTCGCTGAAGGTGTTTCTTTTAAAAAATCCGTAATCCTGCCGTTTTTGTCCGTGAGTTTTTCGTCAACAAAGATCCAGTTTCCCTGAGGATCCGCTTTGGACAGCGTAATTTTCACGTTCGGTGCAGGTTGTCCTTTGGTAACATCCAGAATATGACTGGACAATTGATACTTCTCCTGTGAATAAAGCATGGTGCTGAAAAACAGCATTATTAGCGATAAAGTGATTATTTTTTTCATAATATTTTTTTTGTTAACTACTCAGTTTTGTTCTTCAAATTAATAGGTTCTGGCCGTCAGAAAACCAAGTTCTTCTATGGCGCTTTTTGCGATCTGATGATCATTTTTGCCGCCGCCCCCTCCGGAAACTCCCAGACTTCCTATCACCTCATTTTTATACCAAACGGGAACGCCACCGCCCTACAGCAGCAGGTCCGAAACCGTATTCAGGTTTCGTGCGGTTGAGTCCGCAGCGGCGATTTTCATTAAGTCGAAACTTGACGTCTTCGTCGAAAGCGCCGTGTAAGCCTTTTTATGGGAAGCTTCAGTATTGTGTGGACCCACATTCTCTCCGCGAACTTTTAAAATTATAGTTCCGGAGGCATCCAAAACGACGATGGAAACTGTTTTACCCAACAAAGCGGCACTTTTTTTCGCTTCATCAGCAAGATCAAATGCCCCCTGAACGCTTAGGGTTTGAACAGTGGTCACATGCTTCGTGTTCACTGTGCCTGGTGCGTTTTTACTTTGGCAAATACTCAGGATAGGAAGAAATGCAAATAATGCTAAAATAATTTTCATTAATTCTTTTTGCAAAGGTACACGCCGCTCCTTTAAAAAAGATTGTTTCAGGACAACGTTTTACAATTTCAATTTTATCCGGCTTAAAGTGGACGGCGTTATCCCTAAATAGGATGCCTCCATTTTATTGGACAGCTTCAAAAGGATTTTTGGCTGGTGCTCCCTTATCCATTTTACTTTTTCAAGTGCGTCAAAGCCTTGAAAGCCGTAGATTCTTTTCTGTGCGCTGATAAATCCCAGTTCCAGAATTTCCGTGTAAATTTTCGCAAAGGCAGGAGTCGTTTTTACGAGTTCGTAAAAATCGGTTCGCGAAATCACCAGCAGTTCTGATTTTTGAATTGTCTGAAGAAATTCTTGCGCAGGTTTTTGATCGATAAAACTTGGCAGCGCGGTGGCGAAATCTCCCTCAAATGCGAAGTATCGTGAATTTTCATTTCCATCTTTGGAGGTCGTGTAAAGCCGGATACATCCTTTATTGATAAAGTAATAGTATTTACAGACCTCGTAGAAATCAACTAAGATTTCGTTGCGTTTTGTTGCTACCAAACTAAAAGAAGAGCAGATCAATTCCAGTGTCACTTCATCCACATCGGCTTTGCTTTTGATAAAACTTCGAAGAGTGCTGTACATCGGTTTTTCTTATTTATAAGACGTTTAATACGGCCTGCATCTGGAGCGCAATGGGTAAAAACCAATATTACTGAGCGGCGATGAGCGTTACAAAAGTCCGTTTGACAATTGGTAAAGATAAAATATATATCTTAGTGATTAGAAACGCGTTTTACAACGTAAGACATATCGACACCATACATGTTGTATTTGTTTGACGGCGTGAGAATATATAAACAAGTTAGCTGTCACTCTACAAAACTCGATACAAAATAAATAAAATATGAGCTATTTTTCAGAAGAAAGTATCGAGGAAGATGAAAGGAGGAACGAAGCCTTTCAATTATTGTGTGGAATTCGGGAAGCTGTAAGTATTGCAAAAAGAACAAAGCAAACAATTCCCTATCGAAAAGCTCTAGAATTAGCATATGACATATCTCCGGAATTACATAAAGAGTTATCAAATTTATTAACTAAAGCAAATGAAAGCGATTTAGTTAAATATTATAAACAGAAAGCCGACTTAATATCTTCAGAGGAAGGAAAAATAATATTTGGCGAAGATCTAATAATTAAAGATTTAGAAGATGAAAATAAATTATTGAAACTGGGAGAAAACACAAATTTGATTCAAAAAAGAATATTTGAACTTGAAGCCGCTCTGGAATATTTTCAGCCAGAAGATATCTCAGAAAACTTCATACTTAATCATGATTTTTCATTGACTACAAAACATCCTTTTTTTGAGAAACAGCTTTATTCAAATGCAAAAGTGAAGGATTATGAATTAAGTGATAATCGTGTATTGAGACTGAGATTATTACATCCTGATAAAGCAGAGAGAATAATTGGTTCGGATTTAGTTTACGAACAATTTAATTTACGGACAAATAAAGTAAGATTTATTCATTTGCAGTATAAAACTTGGAATAACAAGGTTTTATATTTTTCTGGAGGCAATATGGTAGACCAAATTGAAAAACTTGATAAACATATTTGTAAATCTGGTTATTGCAACAATGAATCTGGAAAAAAAACATTCTGAAAATTATAGACTTCCATATTGCGCTGCATTTTTACGACCAACAAATTTTTTAACTAAACCAGATGCAAATCTCGTTTCTTCTGGCATTCATCTGCCAATCTGTATGGTTAACAAAATCAGAGAAAATGACAATAAAATATCTAATAAAAACGTAATAGGAAAAAATATCGGACATAGAGTTTTTGAGGAACTATTTATTGAAAATCTAATTGGCTCTAACTGGATTTCTATTGATCAACTAGAGAAGTTTTATCGAGAGAAAGGAATTACTAGCCAAAGTGCAAGAATTAGAGTACATGCACAAGAAGTTATAGAAGATGACAGAAGCGAAGCTGAAAAGGTAAAGAACGACAGCTAACAGCGTTTTTCAATAGTGCGGGATTTTCGCAAGTTTAAAGATTTTAGATGTTCTGAAGATTAATTTATAATAAGAAAGTTTCCGCGTTTAAGCCGCACCATCGCCAATACGCAAAACGTTATCTGCCATTTAAAAAATTATATAAAAACTAAGATTATGAAAAAAATCACATTGTTTATTTTAATAATAATATTTCAATTTGGAATATCACAGACCGTTAAGGAAACATTTGACTCTAAACAGCCGCAAGATTTTAATGTTCCGCCCCCACCAAACATTACTTATCCTGCGCAATATTCCACAGGTAATAAGAAATTCATTGAAGAAATAAAAACTAAGATAGATATGTCTATTTTAAAACCAAATGAAACTTATAAATCTAAAATAATTTTGAAAATTGGATCGGACGGAGAAGTTCTAAATATTTCCACCTATGGAAGTAATGAAAATTTCAATAACGCATTGAAGAGCACAATTCAAAAAATTACACAAGGGAAAAAATGGGAACCAGGAAAAAATAAACAAGGAGAAAATGTAATTGATATAGTTTCTCTACCAATAGAAATAAAGAAAAAAATATAGAACGGCAGATAACAAGATATTTCTACAAGCGGGTATGAAGTTTTCATCGAAGATTTTAGCGGTTAATTAAGTTTTTAATAAGTATAAAGTTTTCGTGTTTTTATCCCGCCTGCAGAAATACCCAAACGTTGTACGACCTTAAAAAAAAAGCATCCATAAATGAAAATCAGTAAATTATATCCTCTAATTTTTTCTCTAATTTTTTTTTCTTGTTCTGCTCAGAAAAATAAAATAATAAAAATAAACTTTAAAATTAATAAGGAATATATTGCAAGTAGAAAAGCATTCGAAGGAAAACTGAATCCTGATGAATATAAGAAAATTCGTGAAGCGCTTATCAATGAATTAAAAACAGAAATTCCACGCAGCAAGTCTATTTTAATAAACTTTTATCAATTTGGTTTAAACTGTTTGGAGTATGGTTTTACTAAGAAGGATGCAATGACTGTGATTGAAAATAGTATTCGGATTTCTTCAAAGATGTCAAACGATAATAATGCAAGTGATTTTTTTGTTTATTCCGAAAATGTATTGAATAAAGAAAGAGTTGAAAATAGAAAAAACTTCATTTTAGATTCAGGTTTTTTCGCTGATAATATTTTCACATTGCAAGAAAATTGTAGAGCATTCTTTATATTAAAACCGAATGGAGAATTTTTGAAATACTATGGATCTGATTATTATTCTGAAGTAGAAAAGTTCCTTCAGGAAAAATAATTAAACGTCGTTTAACAGCGGTTTTGTAAGATTGCGAATTTCTTGGTAAAATCACTTTTTCGTCTCGCAAGAAATTTTATAGTAGCAGAAAGTTAAGTAACGAATTTCACAATCTCAAAAAGCTGGGTACGTTGGCAAACATTATGAGAAATAGCATATATACAATTATCATAACATTTATTTTAGTTTCTTGCTCTTCAACAGGTAAAGTGACTGAAAAGCGATGCAAATCAATACTCAAAAATGATTATAAAAATATAGTAGAAGATAAATTTGAATCAGTTGTGAATAATGACACTGTTTTTCTGAATGAAGTGAAATATGAATGTGTTTATTCCGCAATGTATACCCAAAAGGGAATGTATGACAGGTTTGGGAAATGGGACAAAGAAATATACCCAAAAGGACAACACCACCCAATATTATTGTGGAACAATGTTAAGCTTTTTCCCAATGACACTACTGAATTTATGGTAGCAGCTACTGGATTAGAAAGTGAAGAAACGATTTATGCTTCTATTCTGGTTTTTGATAAAAATAATATTGATTTATTGTCGGAAAATTCCAAATTCAAATCTAAACTTATTGAATACTTTTCTGAATTAATTAAATCAAATAATTCAAATAAAAGTGATTTTTACGAAATTTATTGGAAAACAGTTGACCCAAAACATTGGGAACGAATTAAAAACTATCAAAAGAATTAATAACGTTTGCTAACGGCGGTTTTGACCTGTTCAATAATTTTATAATTTCCTGTCTTCTTCCAGTCCAGCCGAGCGCAATTTCCGCAACAGTCGCAAAGCCACAAAAAGTTCGTGGCAAGTGTCTCAAAATTGTGCAGATTGACAAACCTGGATTTTGACCCCGGTCGCCGCAAATATCCCTAGCACAATTTTGCAGTTCATATTGTTTAAAACCAACATCGTGTGCTTTCCTTCTGCTTTTTTTCGGGTATAATATTCCTTCAGTTCAGAATCGTATTTGATGGCCGTGCGCCAAACCATGTGCAGCACTGTTTTCATCTGGCTTCCGGCTTCGAAAGTATAACTTGCTCATGCAAGTAGCGAAAATCAATCTTTCGTTATTTTTTTGTCTAAATTTGACCTAAACTTGCGAACTTGAACTTAAAACTCTTTCTCTTCTGCTCCCTTCTTCTGGCCGTTTCCTGTAAAAAGGAAATTACTGAACCCCCCAAAACCGACACTGAGTTTTACGATAAAGCCTACGATTTTTTATCAGCCGGTGAAAAAGACAGTGCTTTCTTTTATTTTAATTTGGCCAAAAATATTTTTGTGCAGCAAAATGATTCGGCCCGAATTGGAAACAGTTTGGTAAACATGGCCATTATCCAGGCTGAAAATGGCGATTATTATGGAAGTCAGGAAGTTTCTTTAAGCGCAATCAAATATTTAAATAAAAAAGAACAGAAGTTACAGCCGGTTTTGTACTCCAATTACAATAATTTAGGAATTGTATCTAAAAACCTGCGGGATTATCATAAGGCAATTTCTTTTTTTGATCAGGCAATTCTCTTTGCAACTTCTACCGCAGAAATCAATACAAGCCTGAATAATAAAGCCAACTCTTACCGATTTTTAAAGCAGTACGCGGCAGCGATCAAGATCTTCGAACTTAATTTGAAAAATATCGATCCCGTAAAAGATCCGAAAGGATACGCCCGCGCAGTAGATAATCTCGCTTATATTAAATTCCTGCAAAATCCGGCCTACAATGCAGAATCTGACTTATTTCGTGCCTTAAAAATAAAGATTAATGAAAAAGACTGGTGGGGACAAAACGCGAGTCACTCGCATTTGTCCGACTATTTCGCCTCCAAAGAAATGGCCAGATCACTCTACCACGCCCATCAGATGTACGGCATCGCCAAAAAAATAAAAAGTCCGGATGATCAGCTGGAAGCCCTGCGAAAATTAGTGGATTTAGAAAGTCCTGTCCTGTCGAAAAAGTATTATAAAGTTTATGTGCATCTGGACGACAGTTTAAAAAACGCGCGAAGCAAAGCCAAAAACCAGTTTGCCCTCATCCGCTTCGATGCTGAAAAAAACAGAGTCAATTTTTTGAAAGCGGAAGCTAAAAATATAGAAAACCGGTATCAGATCCTGCAACGGAACATTGCTTTGGGAGCCGTTTTTTTTGCTCTGGTCATCGCCGCTTTCTGGGTGCGGAAAAGGCGCGACCGCTTAAAAAAGGAAAAAGATCTCGAGGTGAAAAACACGGCCTTGCGGTACTCCAAAAAAGTACATGATGTTGTTTCAAACGGCATCTATCAGGTGATGTCCGAAATTGAAAACACTGCCGGGATCGATAAAGAGCGCGTGCTGGATAAACTGGAGCTCGTCTACGAAAAATCGCGCGACATTTCTTACGAAAATCTCACCGGAAATGCGGACGTGGATTTTAAGCGTCAAATCGCCGCGCTCACAAAATCATTTTCCTCCGACCGTGTGAAAACCATTATTATCGGCAATGACGAAGTTCTGTGGTCCCAAGTGCCGCCGGTTTTAAAAACAGAAATTGCGCTTATTTTGCAGGAACTTCTGGTGAATTCTAAAAAACACAGCCAGGCACATAAAATTTTATTAAAATTTGAAATCAGTCAAAAGTCCCTGATTATGGCCTATTCCGACGATGGTATTGGCTTGGGCCACACCGTAACTAAAAACAATGGACTCCAAAATGTGGAAACCCGTATTTTTTCTCAAAAGGGAAATCTTAATTTTGGCACCACATCAGGAAAAGGCTGTGATATTCATATTTCTTTCCCTTTAAAAAACGGATAAATGTTTCAAAAAGTTCTGGTAGCCGAAGATTACGAAAGTGCAAGTATATCTGTTCAAAAATCATTAACCGATTTAAACATCGCGGACGCCGGTTTCGTTTATTATTGTGACGAGGCGCTGGCGCTCCTCCGAAAAAGCCTGGACCAAAATAAACCGTTTGATCTGCTGATCACCGATCTTTCCTTTGAAGAAGATTTCGCAAAACAAAATTTAAAATCAGGAAAGGAACTTATTATTGAAGCAAGAAAGCTGTTGCCGACACTGAAGATCCTGGTATTTTCGGGGGAAAAACGTCCGCTGGTGATCAAAGAACTCTTCGAAGATTTAGAAATCGACGGTTTTGTGAGCAAAGGTCGGATGGACGTTAAAAACCTGAAAACAGCGATCACAACCATCTTTGAAAACAAAAAGTATATTTCCTCAGAAAACCTTCACCAGTTGCGGAAAACAGATAACATTGAGCTTTCTCTGGTGGAGTTTTCAATCATAAAGTTGCTTTCCGAAGGCATTTTTCAAAAAGACATGACCGAAATTCTGAAGGAGAAATCCATAAAACCCAACAGCTTAAGTTCGGTGGAAAAAACTTTAAACAATCTAAAGGAAACTTTCGCGGCCAGAAGCACTGAACACCTTGTTGCGATCTGCAAAGATCTGGGCGTTTTGTAAATATCTTGTCTGCAGCTTTATTTCTACTTTTCTCTCTCCGTAAAATTACATTTAACAATAAACTTCGTATTCCCGTACGGACGTCTCGCTGTGGCCTCTATATTTGAAAACCGAAAAACTTCAACACCAGAAACTCCAGCATAAAACACCCGAAAAAACACAAATTAATATCGTTTTTTTCTGGAGTCGGAGAGGTCCTCGTGATGAGAACATGAGTGAATGCTTTTAATTTATTGAATTCACAAAATCGTTAAGTCTCTTCTGAATGATCAAAGTATCGGTCATTTAATAAGCCTTTTTCCTCCGTTTCGGGACCGGTAACGTAACTCCGATTAGCGCTGAAGAAGATATTTTACACCATCTTTTTTAAAGCCTAAAACACCTCCAGAATATTTCCGTCGAACTCCACCACACAGAAAAATCACATTCATTTCTCGGCCCGCCGGTGATAATCTCTTGATTATCATAGGCCTTAATTTCTTTAAATGTATTAATTTTATAAATGCATTTAAAATCAACCCCATGGCACCGACTCTTTTTCAAACCATTTACAGTCATGCGCTGTTTACCGCCGACGATCTGCAGAAAATTGTTTCGCTTCATAAAAAAATAGAGGTTGCGAAAGGCGACTGCCTGCTGAAAGAACGGCAGACGGCCACGGGCTATTACCTCGTGGAAAAAGGCCTGATGCGCTTTTATGTCCACGACTTTAATGGAAATGAAATTACCACACAGTTTATCTGCGAGAATGAAATCGTGAATGAAGTTTCGTCCTTGTTCCAGCGCATTCCTTCCGCGCAGAATATCCAGGCCGTGACGGACGCCGTGCTGTGGGAAATCGATTTTGCAAATTTTCAGCAGCTTTACCATACACTCGAATCGGTACGGGAATGGGGACGCGAATGGATGGCCGCGCAACTTTTCCAAAGCCAGCTTCGTTCCATCGAAATGATTACGCTCTCCGCTTCCTCGCGCTATTTGCAGTTGCTAAAAGAGCGGCCGCAGATCGTTCAGCAGGCACCTTTAAAGCAAATCGCTTCGTATCTCGGCATTGCCGATACTTCTTTGAGCCGCATCCGAAAACAGCTCGTAACTTCCTGACATTTCTTGACTTAGGTAAAGCCTCTTTCTGTTTTTTGTTTCTAATTTTGATCAGACAAATAGCCGCAAAATGAAAAATCTAAAAACAATTTCTTTCACCACGCACATCGGGACACCGCGGGAAAAAATCTGGGACGTTCTGTGGGATCCCAACACGTACCGGAAATGGACCAGTGTATTTATGGAAGGCAGCCATTACACAGGCGACTTGAAAGAGGGCCAGACCATCCGGTTTCTGGGGAACGAAACCGATGGCATGAGCGCGCTCGTCGAAAAGAGTGTCGAAAACGAGCAGATGGTATTTCTGCATCAGAACGAAGTCAAAAACGGCGAGGTTGTCGAGTCTTCCTGGCAGGGAGCGCGCGAAATCTATTATTTGAAAGAAGCCGGTGCCGGTACCGAACTGCAGATCATTATCGACATTACGCCCGATATGGAAGATTATTTCCAGACCACATTTCCGCAGGCGCTGGCCCTTATAAAGCAACTTTCAGAAATAACTTTTAAACTAAAATGATGGAAACACCCGTATCAACAAAGCTGGACATCGTCATTCCGGCCTGGCGCATGCATTCTCAGCTTTTCAATAATGCACTCGAGGGCATTTCGGAAGAAGCAGCCTTGGAGCGCCTCGACAACAATACCAATCACGTCGTCTGGATGGCGGGAAATTTGGTGAGCTGCCGCTACTGGATCGCGAACCTGGTGGGTATTCCGGAGAAAGATCCCAACGAAGACCTTTTTAAAGAAGGCAGGGCCCTGGACGAAAGCCTGGATTATCCAACCCTGGCCGACTTAAAGAAAAATTTTGCCGAAATATCGCCGAAAGCGTACGAAAAATTATTGTCGGTTACCGATGACAATCTGGACGAAGAATATTCCTTCGGCATGAACATTTCCTTTGTGCCGGAAAACGTTTTGAATATGATCGGAATGTGCATCGGCCGGGAAGATTATCTGCTCGGACAGATCGGTCTCATGCGAAGACTGTTGGGTTTGAAAGGGATGAGCTACGATATCAACGAAAGTTTAAAATATTGAACAGCGCTTTTTAATCTTTAAAAACAACTTAAATATAAATTACCATGAACAACTCCGTAACCTTACACCGCGTTTTCACCGCGTCGCCCGAGAAAGTGTTCCGCGCCTTCTCGGAGGCTGATGCGTACTGCTCCTGGCTGCCGCCCTATGGCTTTGTCTGCAAAGTGCACGACCTGGACTTTCGCGTCGGTGGCACCTACAAAATGTCTTTTACGAATTTTTCCACAGGCAACGAACAGGCTTTTGGCGGCGAATTTCTGGAAATCGAACCCAACGCACTGATTAAAAACAGCGACCGCTTCGACGACCCGAATATGCCCGGCGAGATGATAACCACCATCCGGCTGACAAAAGTCTCCTGCGGAACCGACCTCTACGTTGTGCAGGAAGGCATTCCCGCGGCGATTCCCGTAGAAATGTGTTATCTGGGCTGGCAGGAATCGCTGGAGAAACTGAAGAAACTTGTGGAGCCGGAAATACCTGATGCCTAAAGTTATACTCCGACAATCGTCGACAGTAGCTTTTAAATAAAAAAAAACTGCCCTCAAAATTAGCCGAAATGGAAAACAAAAGAATAGCGCATCTTTTTGAAGATCTTTATGACGGTGCGCCCTGGATTGATGTGACGGTCGTGGGCACGCTGTGTAAACTCTCCGCGGAACAGGCCGCTGCGAAAGCGCTTCCCGCTTGTAATTCCATCTGGGAAATAGTAATCCACATGATCAGGTGGCGCGAAAATGTGCTTCAAAGACTTCAGGGCAAAATAATCACCACGCCGGCAAATAATTACATCGAACCTCTTGCGGATTCTTCTCCGGAGGCCTGGCTCCAAACGGTGGAAGCTTTTCAGCAGACGCAGACGGACTGGCTCCGTTTCCTGCAAACCTTTGATGAGGATAATTTTCAGAGCATTTATCCGCCCAATGGCATGACGTATTACGAACATATTCAAGGCCTTCTTCAGCACGACGCTTACCATTTGGGTCAGATCGTTTTGCTTTCAAAATTCGTTGAACCGACACCTTAGCCACCGCAAAACGACCTTAACACAACAGAAATGATCGAAGTCTACAGCACCAATATCACCAAAAAAAAGCATGCAAAGTCGGTGCTGGAAACGCTGCGCACTGAATTTCCCGAGTACATGATCAGCCTGGACCTGAGCGATTGCGACAAAATCTTGCGCGTAGAAAATCCGCAGGGAACTGTAGATAAGGAAACGGTCAAAAATCTTGTAAACAACCTCGGTTTTGATATAGCGGAACTGGAAGATGTGCCACTGTTCGCCGATTTGCAGGATTCTTTTAACACCTAAATGTTCTCCTTTCTCACCAAATAACAGGCACCTTAAAAAAGGCTTTTCCCAGATTTATTTCCTCCTAAATTTTAATACCAGTTCAAGATGTCCGAAGTACGGATGTCTTTTTGATTACAGGGGTACAGTCATTTTTCTAGGGGCGCTGTTCACGCTCTTTTCTAAATCTTTCTTAAATTCCCCTCAGATCAAAATCACACTCAAACGGCGTGATTTTTGTAAATTCCGCAGTACATTTCTTACGATTTTTCAGGAAATTTATTGTTTCCTTTACTTCATCCATAACACTAAAAAAAAACTGCATTATGGCTTTAGAAAAATACCGCGAAAAACGATCCACGGACAAAACACCAGAACCTTTTGGTGGCAAACCCTCCGGAAAAGACTTGCGCTTTGTCGTTCAAAAACACGATGCGTCTCACTTGCATTATGATTTTCGTCTCGAAATGGACGGCGTGCTGAAAAGCTGGGCCGTTCCGAAAGGTCCTTCTCTCGATCCCGATGTAAAGCGCCTCGCCATGATGGTGGAAGATCACCCCTATGATTACCGCACCTTTGAAGGCATCATTCCGAAAGGGCAGTACGGCGGCGGCACCGTCATCGTATGGGACGAAGGAACTTATGAACCCGCAGAACCGGTTTCCAAGGACAGGAAAAAGAAGGAAAAGGATCTGTTGCATCAGCTTCATGCCGGCAAACTGAAATTCCGCATGAACGGCGAAAAACTGAAAGGCGAATTTGCCCTGGTTAAAGTTCACGGGCGCGGCGAAAACGGCTGGCTTCTCATGAAACTCGACGACGAATTTGCGACGACGAAAGATGTAACTTCTCAGGACGAATCGGTGATTTCCCACAAAACCATCGCCGAGATGGAGGCAGCACCCGATGAAGTCTACGGTCAGAAAAAAGATAAAAAAGCCGCTAAAAAAAACACGGATAAAGGTTCAGAAAAAACACCGAAAAAATCGGCGGCGAAATCTTCGGAAAAAGTAAGCAAAGAAATTAAAAACAAAACCGCCAAAGCAGAAAGCACCACATCAAAAACAGATATCCGGAAACTTTTAAAAAAATGTCCGCGCCAGAAATTTTACGACAGCGTCGAACCGATGCTCGCAACCCTGGTGAATGAACCTTTCGACGATCCGGACTGGATTTACGAAGTGAAATGGGACGGTTACCGCGCCGTGGCTTTTATGAATGAGGGCGCAGTCTCCATGAAATCGCGCAACAACAAAAGCTTTAATGAGAAATTTTATTCCGTTTATAATACCTTAACAAAAATGAAGCTCAACGCCATTCTCGATGGGGAAGTGGTCGTGGTGGGCACAAGCGGAAAAGCCGATTTCGGCGGCCTCCAGAACTGGCGCAGCGAAGCAGACGGTGATCTCGTGTATTACGTTTTCGATGTGCTTTGGTATGAGGGTTACGACCTGAAAGCATTAACGCTGCTGGAAAGAAAAGCCGTACTGGAACATATTCTTCCCGAAAGCAATTCCATCATGCTCAGCCAGGTCTTTGATACGTCCGGAATTGAATTTTTGAAAGCCGCCAAAAAAATGGACCTTGAAGGCATTATGGCCAAACGGAAAGACAGCACCTATCACGTTAAAAACCGTACAAAAGAGTGGCTCAAAATTAAAGCCACCAAACGCCAGGAAGTTGTTATTGGCGGTTACACCAAAAATGAAGGCACCAGCAAACGGTTCAGCAGCCTTCTGCTCGGTGTTTATGAGGGCAAGGACCTAATTTATACAGGAAAAGTCGGCACCGGTTTTAATGCGAAAGACCAGAAGGAGATGATGAAAATGTTTGAACCGCTCGTAACCGATAAACCGCCTTTTTCTGCGGAGCCCGACGTCAACAAACCGTCGCGGTTCCGTCCGGATCCGCCGCACGCCACCGTAACCTGGCTCAAGCCGAAACTGCTGTGTGAAGTCAGTTTTACGGAACTCACCTCCGACGGAATTATGCGTCACCCTTCCTTTCAGGGTATGCGGACCGATAAGAGCGCCAAGAAAGTTGTTCTGGAAAAAGAACTTCCTGTGGAAGAAGTGCTGTCCGATGATAAACCCCTCGTAAAATCGCGCGCAAAAGCTGGGCGGAAAACTTTACTGAATCCAAAAGATAAAACGCAGGTTCGGAAAGTCACGAAACACGAACTTAAGTTTACGAACCTCAACAAGATCTTCTGGCCCGCGGAGCAGCTCACAAAGCGCGATCTAATCAATTATTATTATCAGGTGGCACCTTATATTTTGCCTTACTTAAAAGACCGGCCGCAAAGCATGAACCGCTTTCCCGACGGCATCGAAGGCGAAGGATTTTACTACAAGGATGTCACCGGAAAAGCCCCCGACTGGGTGAAAACCTATCTCTACAAAAGCGACAGCGACAAGCGAAACCGCAAATATCTCGTTGGGAAGGATGAAGCCACGTTGTTGTATATGGCCAATCTCGGCTGCATCGAAATGAACCCCTGGAGCAGCACCGTGAAGAAGCCTAATCATCCGACGTTCTGTATTATCGATCTCGATCCCGACCAAAATCCATTTGATGATGTCATCGAAGCCGCGCTCGTTACGAAAAACGTGCTGGACAGCATGGGCGTGCCTTCCTTCTGCAAAACCAGCGGATCTACAGGTCTGCACATTTACATTCCGTTGGGGAACAAATACACCTACGAACAGTCGAAGGAGTTTGCGCGCGTGATTGTGACACTCGTCCAAAGAGAATTGCCCAAAACCACGAGCATCGAGCGTATTATTAAAAACCGCGGCGGAAAAATCTACCTGGATTTTCTTCAAAACCGTCCGCATGCCACCGTCGCCGCGGCGTATTCGCTGCGCCCGAAACCCGGAGCCACGGTATCCATGCCGCTTCACTGGGACGAAGTAAAGAAAGGCCTGAAGATGAGCGATTTCACTATTCACAACGCTCTGGAACGCCTTGAAAGCGAGGGCGATATTTTCAAACCCGTCCTCGGGAAAGGCATTGATTTAAAGAAGGTGATTAAAAAGTTTTCCGGGGAGGATATTTAAAAAACCGTATTCTTTCTACAAAAATGCTATAATGCCGCGCGGGTCTAGGACGTGCGGTTTTTACTTTGGGAGTCCTATGTTAGAGTCGAAGCGAACCGACCAATTTCGTTTTTCTGCCTGAAAATATACGGTGCCCTCCACAAGATTGGCGACCTTTTTTTGTATTCTTCCTGTCACGTTGGTTTCCTGTGTTTAAGTATATATAACTGGAAATCAATGTAATAAATAAAATTGTTTAACGTATTTCGGGACATTTTGCCTTAATCCTTCCTTTTTTCTCTGAAAGTCACTGTTATCGCGCGTTGTGTGTCTTTGTGGAAAACTTTTAGGCTTAAGATACTGTCTTTTAGTATGTTGACCCTGATGTTCCCAATCTTTCTCCCTATTTTTACATTTAATTGTGCTGCACAAGGACATTTTTTAGGTGTTGAATTCGGGTTTAATTTACTGAAAATAATGTGCTTCCGAAGATAATTACATTTCCAATGTTATCGCAGTTTGCAGTTATTTTGAATTAGAGTATTTCGAATATGGACGAAAGAAAAAGAAAAGAAAACCGGCCTTCCTTTAGAACACATCCGTTTAAAGGGGCAGCGCGACGACAAGAGCTGGAAGAAAAGTATTACGACAATGCCGATATGATGCGGCTGTTTAAAGTGACTTCCCGAACCCTGCAGCGCTGGCGCGATGAGAAACGCGTTCCCTTTAAAAAACTGGGTGGCAAAATCTACTATCTTGCGCACAAAGTAGACGACTTGATGGAAGGTGAAAATGAGGACTAGAGCAAGGTCTTTAAAAACAAAAAACCGCAGAATCTGTAATTTCTGCGGTCTTTTGTGTCCGGGTGGTTTTCCGCTTCTTACTGCACCACCACCGTTCCCAGGTAAACTGAGTTGCACGCTTCGTTCTGTTCCGCTGTCTGGAAAAACGCATATACGTGTACCGTCTTACCCGCCCAGGTTTCCGGCAAAACTACAGCAGCGGTTCCCTCAATTCGTGTTTCGGGACCTTCCGTGATCGCAAACTCCGCCGATTCCTCCTCATAAACTGCCGTACAGAAAATGTCCGTAGCTTTTGCCAGAATCTGGCTGCTGTTATCCGTCCAGGTGAAGTTCAGGGTTTGGGCCACAGCGCCTGTGACGGCGAGATTCTGAAAGCCCGTCACCACCCCTTTCGTTACAATCACTTTGTCCATCCGCAGGATGGCCTCGTCATTCACGTAGTCCACCACCTCGCGCAGCAGATAACTCGCTGCGAGATTGACTCTCGACTTCACGCCCGCATTTTCACCGTAGAGGCGGCTCTGCATGGAGCGCAGTGAGTTCTGAAACTTGATCGCCAGGGCAAACTTCGCGCGCTGCACGAGTTGCAACTCCGTGGGACTGCCACCTGATGATTTCGGACGGCTTCTGATAACGTCCATTCCGCGCCAGTTGGCGCCTACTACCGTACCTACGGTTCCGCTGAATCCTCCGAGGATTCCTTTTTTAATTGTACCCATAATTTTAACTATTTGAAATTATTGAAACAAATATAATCTGAGAAATTATCAGATGCAAGTATTTGAAATACAATGACTTAAACTTACCTCAACTTACCCTTATTCTCTTTTATTTTCCCTGGATTTCTTCCGCTTTCTGTTAAAGACACGAAGCTTCACGGCTTGTCGTGGTTTTGCTTCTTTTTGCTTGGTCTGTCGCCTTATTTCAAGAAAAGTCCTTCTTTGTCCCCGGTGATCTTTTCCTTTCATTCAAAAGGTTAAAATGTCTTCGAATAGCACTTTATGTCAGCCGAAGTCTTTTGGGAAAAAGGGATTTGTTTCGGCGTTGTTGCCGTATGGTTGCGGAATGTTTCGGAAAGAGGGCGTTTTTGGGAAGGAGGCGGGAAGGAGGGTGGGAGGAAGGAGTATGTGATCTTAAAAGATTGCTTGAGAATTATCCTAACAAGTCTAAGCATTTTGTACCATATTGTTATTAGCACGTAAATTATTTCGACAATATATTACTATATCTTTTTTTCTCAAAGTGCTCGTAAAACAGGCGGATAATAACAATTTTGAGTTCCTATTTGAATCCGACCAGTACAAAATAATAATTACATAAATAAATCACATTTCTTTCGGAATTTCAAGAAAGATCCTTAATTCCTGGAAGTAATTACTATAGAAATCTCCAATAGAACTTTTATTTTTCTCCTTCCTAAAAATCCCTTTAAATTAGTAGCATTCGTAGTCTTTTTAATATTATTAAAATGATTTGGACTAAGAAAAATTCGCCACTTCACGGAGAACAAAATAATATATCTTCATTACAAAAAATTGCATTTTTTTGATTATTTTTGATTCAATAACAATTGTTTACGAGATAGTTTAAAGAATGCAACTGACCGAAAAGTTTGCTCTTCTAAATTGTGATCAAAACTTTTGCAATTAAGTATTTCTAAACAATACCCACAAAACTTTAACATGCTCATAGACAACCATTCAACCGATAAAAAAGTTCATCACTGGATAGAAAAGTACACTTCTGAAGGAGATTTTTCAATAGTTACTGGTTATTTTACAATAGGCGCATTGGTCTATTTCTCAAAATTTTCCAGACAGAAGATAAAAGATTACAAATTTATTTTAGGAGATATCACACAACGCGATTCAAATCTTGTTAAATCTTTGGATTTATTAAATGCAGATTTGAGTATTGAGAAGGCTTTATCATTAAAGAAGTTGGCAATGGAAGCGGTAGATTTTTTAAAATTAGACAACGTTTCAGTTAAAACTTTAGAACCAAATTTTTGTCATGCTAAACTCTATTTGTTTAAGGGTGACGATGAAGATCCGCAAAAAGATTTTTATGTTACAGGAAGTTCAAATCTTACGGAAGCTGGAATTGGTTTAAAAGATTCTCATAATATAGAACTTAATGTTGCGAATTCAGGTTTTGACAGACAGTTTAAAGATTTAGAAATTTGGTTTAAAGATTTGTGGAGTAACAAAAAAGCGTTTGATGAAAAAATTATTATCAATGTCGGCGGAAAGGAAAGTAAAATTCCTTTTAAGCAATATTTAATTGAAGAGATTTCAAAATTATTTCAAGATTACGTACCAAAGGATATCTACTATAAAATCCTTTTCGAACTTTTTTCACAGGATATTTTGATAGATATTGATAATCCTGAATTCGCGAAGAAAATTGGAAGATTAGAAAACACAGAAATTTATCAATCACTCTATGAATTCCAGAAAAAAGGTGCTATCAGTTTAATTAAAAAATTAGATAAGTATGATGGGGCTATTTTAGCGGACGCAGTAGGTTTAGGTAAAACATGGTCTGCTTTAGCTGTAATGAAATACTATCAAAATGCCGGGCGAGAAATTGTTTTGTTTTGTCCAAAAAAATTAGAAAATAACTGGCGAAAATATAAGAAAGATCAAGATTCCCGATTTGAAAGAGATGAATTAGAATATTATATCCGCTATCATACAGATTTAGTAGAAACTTTAATGGGTAAGGATGAATACCTAAAAGAAAGACGTAACACAAACTTTGATAATAAAAAACCAAAATTATTTGTAATCGACGAAAGCCATAATCTTCGGAATGATAAATCTAATCGGTTTATTTATTTACTAGAAGAAATGATCAAAAAAAATGAAGATATTAAAGTGCTGCTGCTTTCTGCAACGCCTATCAATAATTCCTTCAAAGATGTGCGGAACCAGGTAAAACTAATTTCAAAAGATGTTAACGATGCTTTTGACGAATCTTTGGATGTGAAAAATCTACACGGTTTATTCAGTACCGCTTCACGACATTTTAATGACTGGCAGAAAAAAGATAAAAGTCCTGTGAAAGAACTAGTTTCCAAAATGGACGATTCTTTTTTCCGGTTAACAGATGCTTTGCTCGTCGCAAGAACCAGGAAAATGATCGTCGGTCAACAAAACGATCTGTTTTTTCCACAAAAACATAGACCTGACAATAGATACGTGACGCCAAAGGTGATGGAAGATGTTGACAATCTTGAAGATTTACTTAAACTTTTCCCACCTATGCTTTGTGGTTACCAACCCATCCGATATACGATGACTGCAAAAGAAAAAGAAATTCGGACTAAAAAAATTAATAAAGGCAATAGAGAGGTTGATATTTTAGAGGACGAGGTGCAGCGTGACATGTTTTTGGTAAAAATGATGTACATTCTTTTGCTGAAAAGATTAGAATCTTCGTGGTTTTCATTTGAGTCTACCGTTAGTAAAATTTTAAATCACCATCAAAACGCTTTAAATAAAGTGGAATTATTTAAAATTAATAAAGATGAAAAATTAGCGGAAGGATTTAAGTTGAATGATTTTGATGAAGAGGATTTTGAAGATTTAACTTTAGGAAAAAGAGAAATTAGTATTACAGAAATCTTTAAATCCGGGAATTTAGAAATGTTCGAAAGAGATTTAAAACGGGACATTAAAGCCATGAATAAAATGGCTGAGGGAATGAAAGTTTTCTCTGAATCGATTGAAGATGAACTGGGAACGGAAAATAAAAAAAATAGTGCCGACACCAAATTAGAAAATTTAATTTCTGTAATTGAAACTAAAAGAGATTCCAAAAATAATGGCGGCAATCCAAAAGTTTTAATCTTTACTTCATATACGGATACAGCAAATTATTTATACAAACATCTCAATCACCGCGGTTTTAAAAATGTTGCAATGGTTTCTGGCGCAGGAGCAAAAATTAATGGAGAGGATGAAATTATTAAAAGATTCGAACCTGTACTCGAACGTTTTGCGCCATTTACAAAGTTGTTTATGGAGAGAAAATGGGATCATTTTCAACCGGAAAGCAAATCTTTAGACAAGCAATTTAAAGAATGGAAAAAATGGGTTTCTGGAATAGATGATCAGGTAGCAGATCAGTTGAAAAATCCTATTGACATTTTAATTGCTACAGACACCTTAAGCGAAGGACAAAATTTGCAGGATTGTGATATGGTCATCAATTATGACATCCATTGGAATCCTGTGAGAACCATTCAAAGAGTTGGTAGAATTGATAGATTGGGTTCGCCAAACAAAGAGATTTTTACCGTAAACTTCTGGCCTGCAGAAAATTTAAATGAGTATCTCAATCTTCAAAGCCGTATCGAAAAACGGATGATGGCCATGAAACTAATGGGTTCAGAAGATATCAAAGATTTTACAGATCATTATGCTGACATGAGCATTGACGAAGAATTGGAAACCCGTCACACAGACAGAATGCTGGAACAGATGCAAAACAGTGTAGATGATCTGGATGGAGAAAAATCATTTGGCTTTGATGATCTTTCTTTGGAAACCTTTCGCCAGGATCTCGCTTCAGAATTAAATGAAAGACGCGAACATTATGAAAATTTACCGAATGCTATATTTTCAGGTGTAAAGCATCAATCTTTAGACATTTTGAAAGATGGAAGAGGACTCATTTCTCTTTTAGGTTCGCCCCCAAAAAATCCAAAAGACAAGTTGCCCTACAAAAGTTTACGATTGATTCATATCGATGAAGATGGTGCCGAACTGTTATTAAATGATAAGGAGATTCTCCAATATCTTAATGCGGTGAAGGATGAGGAAAGATATGGCTGTAAAAAATTAGATATCGGCGATAAAGCCGAAGTCAGAAAATACAGCGATGCCTTGGCAAAATGGTTTGAAAACCAAACTACAGAAACAGAAATAAATGCAGATGGAACACAATCTAAAACTGCAGGTAAAGAAAGTATTTCCTTTCTAGAAAAATTGAAAAAAGGTAAAAAAGAGGCAATGTCTGCGATGAGAAGTAATGAAAAAATCAGTGAGAAATACAAGCATGAAAATTGGGATTTAATTGCTTGGTTAACTGTAAACTAAAAACTAAAATTATGAGTTCACTTCAATTTTTTGATAAAGAAGATTTTTATCAATCTGGCGTACAATTATTTTCAGAATTAAAAATCCCTTTAAAAGGTGCAGAAGATCAAATTTATAAACCCACTGATGTTCTGGGTGCAATTTATAGCACCGTAAATCCAGCGCATTTATTGATAGATGAAATTTATATTTTGGGATTGGTGGATGATGAAGCCTTTGAAAATATAACTGAAGAAAAATTATCTTTAGAACAAATCGCCAAAATTCCGTCAGATTATCCGGGATTATTAATAATTGGGGTAAAACTTAATGATAGAATCAATGCGCTTCTTCCATCTAGATCGCAATTGGCGGAAATTACAAGAGCGCTGAACCGTTCTTTTGATTCTACACCTGTTACCGTTCTCTTTCAATATGGAGATTACATTGCTTTGGCAAATGCGGAAAGGCTGCAATTTAAACTAAAATCTAAAGACGGCGAAAAGGCAGGAAAAGTTACGATGCTGAAAGATATTTCTATTGAAAACACAAAAGCAGCACATCTGAAAATTATCTTTGGTGATAAAAATAGTGCGGGACTGAAAATTAGCAGTAATGTAGAAACCTTCGGTGAACTTTATAAATACTGGCAAAAGCAATTTACCGTTCAATCTTTGAACGATCAGTTTTATAGAGATTTGCAAAGTTGGTTCTATTATGCCGCCAGTCATATTGTTCTTCCTTACAAACCTGATTTTGTTGATGAAAAGGAAAATGTAAAAAACTTTTTGGTAAGATTACTTTCACGAACTATCTTCTGCTGGTTCATCAAAGAAAAAGGCTTGATCAGCAAAGAATTATTAGAACTGAAGGATTGGAAAGGCAATTATTTCCCAATTACTTTTGATAGTGAATCGCCCAATTTTCTTATCAGCAATTCCTATTACCGAGGTATTCTGCAAAATATTTTCTTTTTTGCATTAAATGTGAAAGATAAAGACAAAAGCAAATTTAAATACAAAAAATACCTTCCAATAGATTTTGATTTTTCTGCGCTGATGAATATTCCTTATCTCAATGGTGGAATTTTCGATCAATTGCCAGAGGATAATGCCAAAGATACGATTGAAGACAGCGTTATAAAAATTCCCAATTATCTTTTTTACGGTAAAGACGAATTGCAACAGCAGTCTAAAGGAAAAGGAAAAAATGCACAGGAAACTCTGCAAAATGTCCATCACAAAGGTCTAAATGAAATTCTATCTGAATATAAATTTACACTAGCTGAAAACACACCTTTTGAAGAAGACATCGCTTTAGATCCCGAAATGCTCGGTTTAGTTTTTGAAAATCTCTTGGCAGAATTAGATCCCAATTTAGAAGAAAGTACCAAAAAAAGTATTAGAAATCTCACGGGAAGTTACTACACGCCAAGAAAGATCATTCACGAAATGGTGAATGATAGTCTGAATATTTATTTGTGTAATTATTTAGACCAAAACGCTAAATCTCTATCAAACATTAAAGATCAAGTTTCAGACTTGGTGTATTACGGAAATGTGAGCAGGGAAAAAGATTTTAATAATGCCATTGTAGATGCTTTAGATCAGTACAAATTTCTCGATCCTGCGTGCGGTTCTGGTGCTTTTCCTTTGGTGGCTTTGCATAGAATGACGGATATTTTAAAATTGGTAGATCCCGATAATAAAGTTTGGGTGAAATTGAAATTAAAAAAAGTAGATGCGCCACAAAAGCAAGAATTTGAAAAAATCCTTACCCAACATTTAGATGATTATGGCAGAAAATTAGGCATTATTCGCGATAGTATTTATGGTATCGACATCCAACCGATGGCGGTGCAAATTACCAAATTGCGGTTTTTTATTTCATTGTTAATAGACCAAACAGATGGCGCAGAAATTACACCAATGCCAAACATAGAAACCAAAATAATTTGTGCGGATTCCCTAAAAAATGTTAAGCCAGACCTTTTTAGCGCACAAGCCATTAAAGATTTAAAATTGGCAAGAAACAATTATTACCAACCTGCAAATACCAAAGAAGAAAAAGAAAGAATAGGTAATGAGATTGTAGATATTTTAGATTCTGCTTTCCCAGATTTTGCTACTAAAGTTACTGGTAAAGAAGCATCTGTCCGAAATAAAGCCTTGCTTAAAGATTGGCTTGAACATGGGACAATTGCCGCGCCGTTCTTTAATCTTGATTTTTTCTTTCCAGAAATTGTAGATCACGGCGGTTTTGATTGTGTGATGGGAAATCCGCCTTACGGTGGTTTTAAAATAGAAGAAGAAGTGCGACAAAACCTAAATATTGTGAGTAAAGATCCTTACGGTGCTTTTGTTGCAAGATTTATAAATTCTGGCGACCACCACCAAACACCTTTGAAAGAGGGCGGCGTTTTGGCTTACATTATTAGCGATACTTTTATGACTATTAAAAGTCATTATAACCTGCGAAAACATCTGATGAGCCACAAAGTGCACAAAATGTTGCGAGTGCATCCCGATACTTTTAGGGCAACGGTAAACACCGCCATTATTTTGGTGGAAAAATTGCCTTTGAAATCTGCAATTACCGACCACGTTTGCTTAATGGCAGATCTCACCAATATTTCTATACACGACAATTACGACCATTTTATGGAAATTTTGGCGCAGACACGCGGGACAGATTTTGCCTTGAACCAAAATATTAGCACAACAGAATTTGGTATTTATTTTTATCCTCAAAGTTTAATAAAAACCAACAGCAATTTGCCTTTTTTTGTGGCTACCCCAAAACTTTTTAGGTTAATGAACGATGGCAATGACAAAAGCAATGTGCCAAAATCCATAGAAAAGCAAATAGGACAAGAAAAAGTGCGCGCCAGAATTATAGAATTAAATGGTAAAAAAGCGGAAGTGGTGAAGTTGGGTTTTGTTGAAAAAGTTGGTAAAGGAATGGACAGTAAAATAAATTATGTTTATAGAGCGAGTGCAAATGTTCCAGTAATTAGAACTACTTATGAAATTGTAGATAAAAATAAAATACGAAGTAATTCGGCAATAAATAGTTTGAATTTAAAAGAACAGTTAGAGGGTGTTGATGGAAATGATTTTGTTATTCCATTTAATAAAGGAGGAAGTTCTGATAGTGGTGGTGGTTGGTTACCTAACTATTTTGTGCCAATAGAATATTATATTGATTGGTCTAAAAAAGCAGTTGATGAACATTATCATAGAAATAAAGACTTATATTTTTTAAAAGGTTTAACTTATTCATTTAGAGGAGAGTATTCACCAACTTTCAGATTAAAAAATATTGGACCTTTTGACGCAAATAGTTCATTTATAAGTTCTGTACATTTTAATGAAAATTATTTGATAGGAATTTTATCCTCAAAATTTATTAGATTTTTATTTAATGCGATGATTCAGCATACAGTTGCTTCAGACATTGATAAAATTAAAGAAATTCCAATAATTATTAGCAAGGAAAATTTTTTAGAAAAATTAATTCTTATCATTATTAATAAGCAGAAAAAAGAAAATCGCTATGATTATGCAAGTCACGAGCAAATAGAAATAGACCAATTGGTTTATGACGCTTATAGTTTAAATGCCGAAGATGTAGAAGAAGTAGAAAACTGGTATGCCAGAAGATATCCTAAACTTTCAGCGGCACAAAAAAGCAACCTACGTGCTTTGGGGAAAAGTGATGATTATTTGGAGTTGTATGGTTTAAGAAAATAAGTTTCAAATGGATTTAACAGCAAAAAAATACCATTTGATGATGGCTTTCCGAAAATATTTGGAGGGTGAAAAACTGGTAAAATTTGAGAAAGATATTTATAAGATAATAGATTCTCGGTCAGACCTTGTTTTTGTAAATACTTTGCTTAAACATTTCGATTTAGAAAAACTTAAAAATGAAAAATTTCCAAATGATTATTTGCTCTATAATTTAATAAAATACGATTACAACGGCAAAAGTCTGAAATTGGCTTCCTCAAAATTGATGAAATTATATCTTGAAAAAGAGAAATTAATTAAAGAAAAATGAATTATTGGCTTGTAAAATTTGCACCATTCCGTGTTTCCTGGCAAGATATTTTGCGCCAAGGAAGATTTGAAATTTATGGCGTGCGAAATTTTCAAGCAAAAAATAATCTTGCTAAAATGAAATTGGGAGATTGGGTTTTGTTTTATCATAGCCAAGAAGAAAAGCAAATAATGGGCATTTTGCAAGTTTCCGAAGAAGCGCATCAAGACAAAACCACCGCAGAGAAGTGGCTTTCAGTAACCTTTGAACCTATCAAAACTTTAGAAAAACCAATTTCATTATCACAAATAAAATATGACGCCGCGTTGCAAAATATCGGCTTGGTAAAACAGCAAAGATTAGCGGTGATGCCATTAGCAAAGACCGAGTTCGAGAAAATTTTAGAGAAAGGGAAATCATATTAGATTTTAGTTATTTTAAAAAATTTTCCTCCCATGTATTTTTATATACTTAATAAAATTGCTGATTCCAAGAGAAGAAACTTTAAATAAATGGAAAAGTACAAAAGCTAAAATTCTAATAGAGCTGCCTTTAGAAAACTAAATATTTAAAGAAGAATATGAACTGTTTAAATGTGGGATTAAGTTAAAGGCATTAAGAAAAATTTCTAAAAAAGAGTTTTCAGAGAAATAAGGATTGAGCATTTTAAAAATTAGTCAGGTTGAAGAGTCAGGATTTCTGGCTAAATTCCGCGACGTAAATGAATACATTAGCAAAGGTTTAGAAAGAAAATTTATTATAGATATTAAAAAGCAAATTACTTCACCACAAAACGCACAGCTTTATGAATATGGTAGAAATAGTAAATCATTTTGTACAAACTCAAATTCCAATTCAGGAATTAAAAATATTTTCCAAACTACCTGGTATTTATGCGTTCTTTTTTATTGGTAAAAACTTTCCATTAGAGAATTTTGAAATACCGCAAAACAAAATCATCTACATCGGAAAAACCGAAAGCAGCCAACAATCGCGGGATGCAAACACGCATTTTAAAACCGGAAAAACCGGAAGTTCTACTGTAAGAAAAAGCGTTGGGGCGTTGCTTTCACAATCGGAGGAAATTATTCCGATAATTAGAAGTTGGACAGATATCGAAAAAGGCAGAACAAGCCATTATAAATTTAACCAGAATTCAGAGGAAAGAGTCACAAAATGGATGGTAGAAAATTTAGCTGTTTCTTTTTATGAATATCCGGCTTCAAAAGCAAAAATAAATCAACTCGAAACAGATCTCATTAAAATATTAAAGCCCGTTCTTAACATTGACGCAAAAAATGCAGGCAACCCCCACTTGGTTCAGATTAAAGCATTGCGTAAAGCATTAGGTGCAATCGTCCATTCAACTCCAGATCAAAAAACACCCATAACCATGAAAGAAACGAGAGTAAGTATCGCACCTAAAATTATAAATATGAATACAAGTTCATTTGGCAAGTATGTGCCAATTTGGACTGCCTATTTGGAGGAAATGAAGCGTGCCCTTGCTGAATCTTCAGAAGTTATCTCAATCAATTTAGACAAGAATCTTTTTGAACAGGCAGGGAATAGAAAAAATTTCGCATTTAGATTAGATTACACAGAAGGTAAAGTTTCCAATAACATTGGAGGCAGTGCTGTGGCCCGAGACTTAAACAAAGTGCTGACAAGTAGCAAAATACAGGTTGGCAACAAAACATTTAAGATGAATAAAGAATTTAAACTAACCATAGAATAAATATGGCAACACTTTTCAAAGACGTAAAATATAATTTACAGGGTTTAATAAACGATATTGATATGGGCACGATTGGTCTGCCTGATATTCAGAGACCCTTTGTTTGGGCAGATACAAAAGTTCGCCAATTATTTGACAGTTTATACAAAGGATATCCCGTTGGCTATTTATTATTTTGGGAAAACGCAAATATAAATGGGGTTTAAGAGTATCGGAACGGAAAGAAAACAAAAAGCTGCACACCTCCTGATTGTAGATGGCCAACAAAGATTAACCTCTTTATATGCTGTCATCAAAGGGCAAGAAGTGATTCGGGAAAATTACAACAAGACCAAAATAATAATTGCTTTTAATCCCCTGGAGGAAAAATTTGAAATTCCCGACGCTGCGATTAGAAGAGATCCCCGTTATTTTCAGAATATTACTGAAGTTTGGGAACCCAATGCAAACATTATTAAAATTATAAATAGTTATACTTCTAATCTTCGAAAATCACGGGAGATTACCGACGACGAAGAACTTAAAATTCAAGAGCGGTTTATGAAACTTAAGAATCTTGAATCTTATCCCTTTTCTGTGTTGGAGCTTTCTCAAGAAATTGACGAAGAGCAGGTTGCTGATGTCTTTGTGCGTATAAATTCACAAGGCAAAACATTAAACCAGGCAGATTTTATTTTAACTTTAATGAGCGTTTTTTGGGATGAAGGCCGAACAAACCTGGAGGAGTTTTGTAGGAAAGCTCGCCTGCCCTCAAAAACGGAGGCTACTCCTTTTAATTACATCATTGTTCCTAAGCCGGATCAAATGCTGCGCGCTGCAGTTGGTCTTGCTTTTAGAAGGGCAAGATTACAATATATCTACAGCATATTGCGTGGAAAAGATTTAGAAACCGGTCTTTTTAGCGAAGAACGCAGAGATACTCAATTCGATATATTGAAAGTTGCACAAGGGAACGCTTTAGATATTCAGAACTGGCATGAGTTCCTGAAAGCTATCATTCAAGCAGGTTATAGTAATGAAAGTTTTATCAGCTCGAATAATAATATTTTGTATTCCTATGTTTTTTTTCTCATTGGCAGAATTGATTACAAGGTCGATCTGTACAATTTGAAAAAATTGATCGCACGCTGGTTTTTTACGTGTTCCATTACCGGCCGTTACACAGGTTCTCCCGAGACCGCAATGGAGATGGATCTCGCTAAGTTACGGTCCGTAGATAGCGCTGAAGGTTTCATTGGTACGATCAATGAGATCATCGATTCGCAATTGACCCCCGATTTCTGGAATGTTACTTTACCGATGGATATGGCGACATCCTCTTTCCGATCACCTTCTTTATTTGCCTATTATGCTGCCCTGAACATTCACGATGCGTATGGCTTGTTTTCTAAACTGAAAGTGGGTGAACTTCTACAATCAGGACTTCGCGCAAATAAATCTGCGCTTGAAAGACATCATCTTTTTCCGAAAGCCTGGTTGATGAGAAATGGTTTCGCTGAAAGCAGAGACTATAATCAAATTGCCAATTTCGCCTTAGTAGAATGGAGTGATAGTATTGCCATCAGTGACAAGGAACCAAAGGTCTATCTACCATTTTACGAGGGAAGGTTTACTAACGAGGAAATGGAAAAAATGAAATATTGGCATGCCTTACCTAGTGAATGGCAGGAGATGGAATATAAAGAATTTCTAACTTCCAGGCGGAAAATGATTGCAAGAGTTGTAGAGCATGGATTTAAAAAACTATAGCAATTCAATTAAAAATTCCAGAGTTCTGCTCAAAAATAAATTTCATTATCATGACTAAAAACCCCCTCCACGAATTCACCCAATTCTACAAAGGTGAAACCCAGCCTCCAGCCAATTGCCCGCATCCCAACCTTTGGCACTATGAACAAATGTGGGTCGAAAATGAAGAAGAAAGAGACGAGAACCACGGCAGAGTTCGGGAATATCAACACGACGTTCTGCCCTTGTATCACGAAGACGACGGTATTCCTTTATCTTTAAAAGCCCTGCTGTATAATCGCTACACCCATTGGGTAGGCGGGTATTCTTTGGAAAGTGATGTGAAAGGGTTTGTGCAGTTTCTGCATCAGCAATACTTAGGGAAAAAGGAAGAAAGACGATAACATAACTTCTGCGTACGGAAAGAAATTCCTATTCATCCTGCTTCAACACAAACCGCCACGGCATCTCCCGCCATAAATCTCCAGCATAGTCCACACCCACGCGCGGGCCCGCGGTGATGGCGCCGGCAAGTTCCGTGTCTTCTATCCAAAGGCGGTTTGAGGTGGTGAGATCTTCGCCGTAAAATGTTTTATCAAGTTCCAACAGATTGCCAATTCTGCCGGGACCGTTTACAGTGCTCAGGCCGCGTATGAGCACGGCTTCTGGCAAACCTTCGCCGCCCGTCACGATATTCAGGAGCCAGTAGCGGCCGTAGATGAGATAAACATAAACGGTTCCGCCCGCACCAAACATCAGTTCGGTCCGCGGCGTGCGGCCTTTGCTCGCGTGGCTGGCGAGATCGTTGGTGCCGTAGTAGGCTTCGGTTTCGGTAATGTGCGCGCGAAATTCCCGGCCGTCCTCAAAACGCCGCACCAAAGTTTTGCCTAAAAGGTCCTCTGCAAGATACACCGCAGTGTTTTGCTGAAAATAGTGGGAAGGTAACCGGGAATTTCTCATCAATTTAATTTGGGTTTGTTACATGGAGCAATCTGGCTTCAAACATCGTTCCGGCGCGTTTACACGACCATCTTATCAACATCCTGCAATTTGTCATATCCAATCTAATTTTTGATAGATTCTCGCGTTTACTCCGATCGACACCGAAGACCGCCTTTATTACGTTTTGGTCAAATTATTGTTCCCAAATGTTTTTAAAATTAAGAAAAATAAAAATGGAATACAGAAAATTAGGACACAGCGACTTGGAATTATCAGCGATTACTTTCGGCGCCTGGGCTGCCGGCGGTTGGATGTGGGGAAGCACCGATAGAAACGACGCCATCGATGCCATTAAAACTTCCTACGGTTTGGGCGTCACGTCCATCGACACCGCACCGGTGTACGGACAGGGTGCCAGCGAAGAAATTGTGGGCGAAGCCATCAAAGGAATTTCCCGCGATAAAGTGCAGATCCTCACAAAATTCGGAATGCGCTGGGACCTGCAAAAAGGAAACCTAGCCATGCATTCTAAGGATAACAACGGAAACAACATCGATATTTATAAATACGCCGGCAAAGAGAGTGTGATCGCGGAGTGTGAGCAAAGTCTGAGAAGATTAGGCACCGATTACATTGATCTTTATCAGATTCACTGGCCCGATGTTACCACGCCCATCTACGAAACTTTTGAGGCGGTTTCGCGCTTAATTGAGCAGGGCAAAGTGCGGTTTGCAGGCGTCTGCAACTACAATGCAGCACAAATGGCGACAGCCGCAGAAACCATCGATTTGGTTTCGAACCAGATTCCCTTCAGCATGGTTACGCGCGACATTGAAAAAACCGTGCCTTACTTTATCGAACATCAAAAATCAATTTTGGCGTACAGTCCCATGGAGCGGGGTTTGTTGACCGGAAAGATTCACGCCGGATATCAGTTCAAAGAAGGTGATCACCGCGCCGGTCTGCCTCATTTTCAGCGGGATTTCGTGCAGAAAACCAACGCGCTGCTGGCGGAGATCAAACCCATTGCCGAGGCGCACGACGCGACTTTAAGTCAACTCGTGTTACGCTGGACCCTGGCCAGAAAAGGAATTACAATTGCCCTGGCGGGTGCGCGAAACGCCGGTCAGGCGACCCAAAATGCCTTATCCATGGAAATGAATTTAAGTCCGGAAGAGCTCAAAAAAATCGATGAACTGGTGGATCGTTTTTAGTTACACTGGATTCCACCGCGTCGTTATATCATAAATGAACTAGGCCCGAAAAGCCCTCTTATTACAGGAAAAATTGCAGTCACTGACTGCAATTTCTGTAAAAAGCCGAAGGTAAAAATGTTCACGCGTTCTAATTTTGATCGTAAAGGAAACTTTAGGAATCAAGAACGATTGCTGATTGAAGCGGTTTTTGTCTGTTTGCCTTTTTAGTTCGCAAAAAAGATCAGAATTGGTGCAGGCAGTTTTTAAGTACCAAAAAACTCCTCAGAAAAACTGAAGAGTTTACATTTTACCATGCAATTGAGGTCGCGTAATTATCGGATTACTTTGATGTCGACCGCAGTTAATCCCTTTGGAGATCTTTCGATTTCGAAGGAGACTTTGTTGCCCTTTTTTACCATTTCTGCGCAGTTGTTGCTGTGGAAGAAAATGTTGTCTTTCATTGTCTCGGCGGTAATAAAACCGTAGCCCTTTTCACTCAGAAAAGTTACAATCCCAATTTTTACAACTTCTTCGGCTTCCCGTGGTGCGGCACCTAACTGAATGCTGTTGATGTCCACATCAATTTTATCGTTCTTGTCTGGTGGAGTACTGGTTAACTGACCATAAGCATCAACGTACATAATCATGTCGTCGAGGTCTTTTCCTTTGTCATTGCTTTCTTTGCGCTCCTCCCGACGCGCGGTTTTTTCTTTTTGCTTCTGAAGTTTTTTCTTAAAGTTTTCTTTTTTAGAGAAAGAATCTGCCATATATTATATTTTTGTTTTGAAATTATTTGATAAGGTACAACATAAACCCGTACAATGCAAACAAAGCCGTGAGTTTTATTTTATGTTGACGAACAATATACCCAAAATCCCGGCTTAAAGGGGATCTCAGTCGTTTCTATCGTGCGAATCGCTGCTGATGAACATTTCATTTTTTTCCTCCGCCACAATCTCCAGAAAGCGGTCGTAATGTTTGAGGACATCGGAAATCAATTCATTTTTCGTGAAATACTGAATGTCGTAACTTTCTCTCGTATCGCCGAAATAGGCTTTTGGGAAGAAGGTTCCTTTTTCCAAAACTTCCGGCTGGTTTCCTTCTTCTATTAAATATTTTGCGATCTTTTTTGCAGTCGTTTCCACACCGTACACAAAATTATTAATGAGATCATACTTAATAACAATTTCAATCTTTGTGGGTTCATTTTGATGATTGATGCTGGCGATAATGCCATTTTCCGCAAATTCCGCCTGAAGTTCAGTGAAAGCTTCTTTCACCACTGTATTGATAAACTGATCGATAGAGGCTTTGTCTTTTGTGGCAACGATGCGTTTTAACCGGTCTTTCCATAAATTTCCGGACCAAGGCGTCGTAGTTTTCGTAAACTTTCGGTCGTAATATGCTTGGTCGATCGTCAGTGCTTTCAGCAAACTCACCATAAATAAGATCATGATGAGGGAAAAGGGCAGCGCGGTGATGAGCGTCATACTTTGAAGCGCTTTCAACCCGCCCGCATTCAGCAGCAATAAAGACAAAACCGCCAACAAAGTTCCCCATAGAATGGTTTGCCATTTCGGTGATTTCAGCGCGTTTTTCGTGGCGATATTATTCATGACGAAAATCCCCGAATCCGCAGACGTTACAAAAAAGATGATCACAATTAAGATAGTGGCCAAACTGGCGATTTCGTTAAAAGGCAGATATTCCAAAAAACGAAACATCAGCGCGTCGGGATCGCCTGCAACACCGCTCAGCGCGCCACGACCTACATTCAAATCAAACCAAATGGCACTGTTTCCAAAAACCGTCATCCAGATAAAGTTAAATAAAGACGGTATTACAAGAACGGCGAGAATAAATTCGCGGATCGTCCTGCCTTTAGAAATTTTGGCGATAAAAAGCCCCACGTATGGCGACCAGGAAATCCACCACGCCCAATAAAGGATGGTCCAGTCATAAAACCAGGGCAGCGATTCTTTGTCGTAAACGTGCGTCCCAAACGTCAGGTTAAAGAAGTTGTTAATGTAATTTCCCAAACCTTCCGTAAAACTTCCAATAAGGAAAACAGTCGGACCGAAAAACAGGACAAACAGCAGCAGGCAGACGACCAACGTGACATTGATATTGCTTAAAATCTTAATTCCTTTGTCCACGCCCGTTAAAGCAGATAAAATAGCCAGACCTACCAAAATGCCCACAATCATGATCTGATACATAAAATTGGTATCAGGTACAATATTTAAGATCTGCAAGCCCGAATTAATTTGCACCACACCAAAACCCAGCGTCGTTGTAATTCCAAAAAAAGTACTGCAGAGCGCGAAAACGTCGATCACATTTCCCCAGACTCCATTTGTTTTATTTTTTAAAAGCGGATAAAAACAGCTTCTTAAAGAGAGCGGCAGTTTAAAACGGTAGGCAAAGTAGGAGAGGGACAAACCCACAAGACCATAGATGGCCCACGCGTGAATTCCCCAGTGAAAAAACGTATACAGTTGCGCATTTTTCGCTTTATTCACGTAATGCGTCAAACCAAATGCCTCCGACGTGTAGTGCTGCATGGGTTCTGCCACGCCAAAATACATCAGCCCAATTCCCATTCCCGCGGAAAACAGCATGGCAATCCAGGAAAAAAAGGAATGCTCCGGCCGGCTGTCATTATCGCCCAAACGAATTTTTCCGTATTTGCTAAATAGAAGATAGACAAGAAAAACCACGAACAGCGTGACCGCCCAAACATACACCCAATTGAGGTTTACAAAAATGAAATTTTTGATGACGTTCAAAATGCGGTCGGCAATTACCGGATACATAACGGAGACGACGGAAACGAGAACGATAAAGATCATGCTGGGAACAAATATTCCTTTGCGCAAAGTGGTTTTAAACATAGATGAATTCTTCTTAAATGACTTCTGAAGGCTGGGCGGCGGAAATATGCGGCGCCTAAAAAAACAGTAACAATCCCTAAATGAGCGCCTAAATCTTAAAATTTTGTTAAAATTACGGAATTTATTTTGAGCTCTTCCCGAAATTCCTTTAAAATATATTTCTTGGAATGCTCCCTTCTGAAAAACAGGAGAGGCCAAGCATTGCTGCTTAGCCTCTTATATTTAAAACTTTTGCGTGAATTCCGGCAGAAGAAATTCTGTATTTAATTTTTATTTCACCTTTTCAAACATATACAGTTTGCCGCCCGAAAACGCGTAGCTCTGCATGAGATTTCCTTCTAAAACCATAGTTTTAGAGGTCACGTCGATAACCGAAATGTAATTGCTGGAATTGTATTTCAGATAGTTTTCTTTCTCGCCTGTGGAGGGATTTTTGCCGAATTTGAACTGGTATTTCACCCATTCTTCTTCGCCCGGATCGCAGTGTACGGGTTTAAATTTCCCGCGGTTCGATTTGAATTCTATAACTTCCATGCCCGCGGCGCAGTCGCTTTTAAAATTATTTGCCGGATTTTGATCCTGCGAGAACTGTTCGTAAGTGCCGTTGTAAACGCCGATCACTTTCCACGTGCCGTCGATGCGGTCTTCATCTATTTTCCCTTCTGCTTTTTGTACGGCCCAGGAAACGCCGTTCACCGTTCCCTTTACAGCTGAATAGCCGATCTTTGCTGTGGTTTTTACGACTTTTGCGGCTGTCGAAACAATGCACGAGGTGAGCGAAAAACTTAATGACAGAATCAGTATTATTTTAAAATATTTCATAGCGGTAATTTAAGAAGGTAATTTACGTCAAAATTCGGAAAGAGGAAGAGATGCTTTCTTTTTCGGGAAATCTTAAAATCCCTCGCATGTGGAAGTGTTTGGAATTAAATTTCTAATCAATTTTATATTGAATGGGTTTGAAACTTCCGCCATTGCTGTCTTCGGCAGAACACGCAGTCAGACACACAAGGAGATCCATCTGCGCCTGAAATTTAACATGATCGCCGGCTTTCGACGTTGGTGGCAACACCGATAATTTTCCGTTCGCGTCGAACTGTACATTCATAAAAACATTGAACGCCGTTGGGATATCGTCCTGTTCAATCCCCATCGGCGCCAGATTTTTCGATAAATTTTCTAAGCAACTTGGATGGTAACCTTTGTAATCATACATCAGTTCGAAGGTTTCTTTGCTGCACGGCGCGAGCAAAAAATCGTTTCGGCCGTTCGTGTCCTCCAGAATTTCCATCATTTTGCGGGAGCGGTTGCTCCAGAGGAAATTCCCTTTGGTAATAAGTATTGATTCTTCGAAGTCCAATGTTTTTCCTGACGATATTTTCTCGCCAAAATCTTCGCTTTTAAAAAGAACCATGTCGCTCACCTGCATTCCTTCGGGATCGATTACGGTTAAGATTTGGTCTTTTTTTACATAGAAAGCGGCGCCGCTTTGTTTGTCGATAGTATTGATGTTGCTCATAGTAATTTAATTGGCTTTGTGATGGAAAGGACATTTCCAGTATTTTTCTACTTCTCGGCCACTGTACTGCTTCGTTTCCGTATCAGCTCCGTAGTCTTTCAGTACCGGATTAATGTTGCCCTGCAAAGCTTCATCGTTTTGGCGGATCGTATTTCTCACCGCGTGGTAAGTTCCCATTTCGCGTAATTTTTCGAACTGCCAGTGCAGATTAAATACTAGCGTTGTATGGGGTGCCTGCCGGGCCATACGCGAACTTTCGGGATGGAGACCTACAATGTAGAAAGCTCTTCCGCCAATGCTGAAATTGAACTGCGGATCGTCCGGATCGCTGCTCACGCTCTGATCCCACGCGCAGTCGTCCAGCTCATGCAGCTTCTGTGAGGTTTCCCACAGAGAATTTTCAAAACTGATCTCATCGGAAAAGTGATCATTCGGAAAAACAGCGATAAAGGATTCAAAGTCATTGCTTTCAAAATCATACTGTTCCAGATATTGGCCAATGTCGCTGACTAAGTCTTTTAAAACCGAAACATCGTGCATATCGTCATACACTTTCAGATGATATTTTTCCATTTTAAAAAGCGCTTTGGCCATTATGCAGGGATGTGTTTCGTTTAATATAAAATCTTTATACGCTTCTTCGATCGTTTGCACATCAGTACTTGCTTCTTTCGTGGCATTCATAATGTTTATTTTTTGGTAATAGCATTTTTTTTATAGCAAGTAACAAACCAAATTGCACCGAATTGAGGATTTTTAACGAAGAAATAATAATCATAATCGATTATGACCTCTTTATAATTGATGTAATGCTTATTACATCGGTGTGGTAAAAAGCGGGCTTTAACAAAAAAATGGAGCCATTATCTGCGCGTTCGCCGAAAAAATTCCTGTTCAAAATTCAGGTTATATGTCGCTTTATCCCCGTTGGAGTCACGTTTAAAGTTTTTCGGAATAGGGCCGCAAAAATTCGTGCGTTATTCCGTTTAAGTGATTGTTGATATAATCTTCTTCTTCCTGTACGTCAACTGCGAGTAATGTTGCCGCGCGGTAATCGTTCAGATTAATAGCAAGATGAGCGCACGCACCATAGGAGGCAATTTTATAGTGGGCCATTTTTTGGGAGATTAATATTAAAGCAATTTCCCAGTTCGCGATGTCGTTTAAAAATATGTCGAAGTGCTTTTGACCTTCCGCGATCAGCGCCAGGATGGCATCACATTTCTTGGTTTTGACTTCTATCGAGCGCATGGCGAAAATTTTTTCGAGGCGCTCTTTGTGTTTTAAATGGATTTGGTAATGATTTTCAAGAATAGACTTTAAATGCGGCGATTGTATCTGGTCGCGTATGGTATCGAACTCTGTGGCTATCGCATTTTCTGCGAAGTACAGTTCCTGCAGAGATTCTACGAAAAACACTTCCAAACCCTTTCTGGAGGGAACATCAGAAGGATCTAAGCTGGCATCGCCGGTATGAAGGGAATTGTCCATAATTTTAATCGTGGTCTGTACAAAAATGATTGGAAAAAATTCATCGCCTCACTTTGTAACGTATAGGTTCATAGCGAATTGCGTGCCGATTTAGGAGCGATTTCGCAACTTTTAAAGTTTTCCGCGCCGCAAGTCCAGGTGAAGTTGCGGTCAAAAGACCTCTTAAGAATACAACGCAAATACGATTTCTTAATCAAAACTTTTTTGATGAAAAATTTTTTATTAGGTTTGATGTAGCGGTCCGTCATCAGATAACTCAGCCAATTTCTTAATCGCCTGACGGGATGAGAGGACCGGTCAGACGCGGTAACTTTAAAATACATTAATATGTCTTCGAATCTCCACCGTTTCCACACTGCACAGGAAAAGTCCTACGACGACGCTCTGCAGGAAATGAAAAATGGCAAAAAAACAAGTCACTGGATGTGGTACATTTTTCCGCAGATTAAAGGTTTGGGAAAGTACGACACCGCCAGAAAGTATGAAATAGAAAATCTGGACGAAGCTGTGCAGTATCTTCAAGATCAAGTGCTCTCCGAAAGAATTATTCATCTGACGGAAATTTTGGTTGGCGAGGTTTCTTCCAGATCCGCACAGGAAATATTTGGTTTTCCGGATTATCTGAAATTTCGTTCGAGCCTAACTTTGTTTGATTTTGCAGTTTCCCGAAATAAGGAAATCTTTGCCAATGAAAAATTCTCCATTTTCGCAGAAGCGCTGAACAAATACTACGCGGGCAAAAGAGATGAACGCACGCTGGAAATTTTACGGAACAGCTGAGCCTCATTTATTTCTACAACTTTTTTCTGCAAACCGGAACAGAAAAAGATGGGTAGCACCTCGTTTCAGCCGGACAAATTTGCAGCGGTTTTTTTCTAAGATGCTTCTAAATTCACGCAAAAATTTTTCATCATATTTTGACATTTTTGTATTACCATTCTCCCGCTCGTTTTCTTAGTTTTACTTTAGAGAAAATTGAGTCCTATGAAAAGCCTTACATATATAGTCCTTTTTTTTGTTTTAAACTGCGCGCCGGCTAAAAATACACTAACTGAAAAAGTTTTATTCGAGCACGGCAGAACAGAAACCACGGGAAATTCTGCGGTCAAACTGATCGGTTCCGCTTCCTCGGTTTCCTTTGTTTTTAAAGGCACCCAGACTGCTGTTGCTCTCCAGTCGCTGGACTCTTACGACCATCATAACTATATCAATTTAGAAGTCGACGGCACGTACAAAGGCAGATTCCGCGTGGAAAAAGGCGCGCCACAGGAATTTAAAATTTCAGCGGCGGATAACGGAATGCATCACGTTGAAATTTTTAAAGCCACCGAAGCCGCCAATGGAAGCATTTTGGTCAACACTTCTGCAACGAATGGGATAATTCCTTCAACCGAAAAATCTGGAAAAAGAATAGAATTTATCGGAAATTCCATTACGAGCGGTATGGGAAATGATCTGACGGTTCCGTGCGGAACGGGCGAATGGTTCGATCAGCACAACGCTTATTTTTCCTATGCTTCGATTTTATCGCGCGCGCTGAACGCAGATTTCCTGTTAAGTTCCGTTTCGGGCATCGGAATGTACCGCAACTGGAATGACGAGCACCTGGAGGAACCTGTTATGCCGGATGTTTACAATAATTTGTATTTGAATAAAGATTCGTCGAAACCTTTTCCTTCTTCCTTTCAGCCGGATCTTGTGAGTATTTGTCTTGGAACAAACGATCTTTCCGACGGCGACGGCAAGAAACCACGCTTGCCGTTTAATGAAGCTCAGTATGTGCAAAATTATGTTGAGTTCATCAAAAATATTTATGCGCGTTATCCTAATACCAGAATTGTTTTACTCACAAGCCCGATGATTTCCGGCGACAGAAATATTACTTTTGTTAACGCCTTAAAGAAAGTCATCCACCATTTCGATACCGACAAGCAGCACGAAAAGATCACTTTATTCCAGTTTCAGCCCATGTCGCCGCGCGGTTGCGGCTATCATCCCGATATCGAAGATCATAAAATACTGGCCGCAGAACTGGAAAGTACTTTCAAAAATTTGCTCGATGAATAAACTGCTTTTTTTAATGCTCCTCATTTCAAACGGACTTTTTGCCAATGTAACTTTGCCCGCCGTTTTTTCGGACGGCATGGTACTGCAGCGGAATTCGGAGGTAAAATTTTGGGGCAATGCAAATCCGAAAGAAGAAATCACACTTACCACAGGTTGGGATCACAAGGAATATAAAACCGTTGCCGACAGTATGGCGAAATGGGAAATTAAATTTCCGACATCCAAAGAAGGCGGACCTTACACCATTTCTGTTAAAGGCTATAATGAAGTCACTTTAAAAAATATTTTGGTGGGCGAAGTCTGGCTGTGTTCCGGACAGTCGAATATGGAAATGAACGCCGGCTGGGGCATCGAAAACGGCGACGCCGAAGTTCTCGAGGCTGCCAATCCAAACATCCGTTTCTTTAATATTGATAAAGCCACCGCGCTCACGCCGCAAAACAACTTACAGGGAAAGTGGGAAGAAAGCACGCCCGAAACCATGAAAAGAAGCAGCGCCATCGCCTATTTTTTTGCGAAACATCTGGAGAAAACACTGCCAAACGTTCCCGTCGGATTGATCATTTCTGCGTGGGGTGGAACGCCGGCGGAAGTCTGGATGCCGGAGAGCAGTTTTGTAGAAAACAAGTTAGCACTGCAAGAAGCTCAGAAGCTAAAACCTTCGGAATACGGACCCGTAGAACCTGCGCGGGCTTTTAATGCGATGATCAACCCCGTTGTTGGTTATCGAATTGCCGGAACGCTTTGGTATCAAGGCGAAAGCAACACCGGTTCGAATACGTACGAAAATACCTTTTCGGAACTGATCAATTCCTGGCGAGCCTTATGGAAATATGATTTCCCCTTTTATTTCGTGCAGATTGCGCCTTATAATTATGGCGAAGAATACGATGGCGGCGTAAAAGTTCGCGACGCGCAGCGCATAACTTTAAAGTTAAAAAACACCGCGATGGTGGTGACGAGTGATATTTCCACCGTTGACGACATTCATCCAAAAAAGAAAAAAGAAGTCGGCGAAAGGCTGGCCGATCTGGCGTTGAAAAATATTTATAAAGCAAAGACTGGTCTTGTAGAGTCGCCCTTGTTTAAAAATTTCACCGTTGCTAAAAATAAAATTATTGTTGAATTTGATCACGCAGACGGACTTCATTTCAAAAATAAATCCTCCACTCTTTTTGAAGTGGCCGGTGAAGACGGTAAATTTTATAAAGTGGCGGCGGCCATCAAAAATAATCAGGTTATTTTAAATTCAAAAAAAATAAAAAACCCAGCAAAAGTGCGCTACGCCTGGGGAAATAACATTCAGTCGGATCTCTTCAACAAAGCCGGTCTCCCGGCATCCTCTTTCCAGACTGACTAAAATAATACTATGAAACTCAATAAAACACTCACCGGAATCGCAACGTTTTTACTTATGACTCAGTTAAATGCTCAGAACAAATCTTATTTAGACCAATCAAAACCTCTTGAAGAGCGCATTTCTTTGTTACTGAAAGAGATGACTTTGGAAGAAAAAGTCGGACAGATGAATCAGTACAACGGCTTTTGGGAAGTTACGGGACCTGCGCCGAAAGGTGGCACGGCAGAACTTAAGTACGACCATCTTAAAAAAGGCTGGGTCGGCTCCATGCTCACCGTTCGTGGTGTGAAGGAAGTTAGAGCCGTACAGAAAATTGTGGTAGAAGAAACGCGCCTGGGCATTCCTTTGATTATTGGTTTTGATGTCATTCACGGATACAAAACTTTAAGTCCGATTCCTCTGGCAGAAGCCGCAAGCTGGGATTTGGAGGCCATTAAAAAATCTGCGCAGGTTGCAGCTTTGGAAGCTTCCGCCTCCGGAATTAACTGGACTTTCGGGCCGAACGTTGATGTGACGCACGAAGCGCGATGGGGCAGAATAATGGAAGGTGCGGGCGAAGATCCCTTTCTCGGAAGTAAAATTGCAAAAGCCAGAGTTCAGGGTTTTCAGGGCGATACAAAAGCTGATCTGCTGAAAACCAATACCATTGCAGCGACCGCCAAACATTTCGCTGCGTACGGTTATGCCGAAGCAGGCTTGGAATACAACAGGGTGGAAATGGGCAATGCCGAACTGTACAATATGGTTTTACCGCCTTTTAAAGCCGCAAAAGAGGCGGGCGTAAGGAGTTTTATGAACGGCTTCAATCTCCTTAATGGAATTCCGGTGACGGGAAGCGGTTTTCTGCAAAGAAAAATCCTAAAAAAAGACTGGAAATTCGATGGTTTTGTGATTACGGATTACTCATCTATCCGCGAAATGATTGCGCACGGCTTTGCCAAAGATGAAAGTGATGCCGCTACAAAAGCCGTCGTCGCGGGCGCTGACATGGATATGGAATCTTACATCTATGTCGCCGAACTTGCGAAATTGGTGAGAGAAGGAAAAGTAAAACAGGAATTGATCGATGACGCGGTAACGAGAATCCTGCGCGTGAAGTTTGAACTGGGATTATTTGACGATCCCTACAAATATCTGGACGAAAAAAGAGAAAAAGAATCCATCGGCACAAAAGCCAGTCACGAAGCCGTTTTGGATATGGCGAGAAAGTCCATCGTACTTTTAAAGAATGATAAAAACCTCTTGCCGCTGAAAAAATCCGGGCAAAAAATCGCTTTAATCGGGGAACTTGCGGCGGACAAAAACAGTCCGCTGGGAAGCTGGAGAATTGCGTCGGACGACAATACGGCAGTTTCTGTTTTGGAAGGTCTGCAAAAATACAAAGGCAATCAACTTACCTACGAAAAAGGCGCCGATGTCGCCCCTGGAAAAACAACCTTTATCGACGAAGTTAAAATCAATACAGCGGATACGTCAGAATTTGAAGCCGCGAAAACTGCAGCCAAAAATGCAGATGTTGTGATTATAGTTTTAGGCGAACACGGTTTCCAGAGTGGCGAAGGACGAAGCAGAACCGACCTTGGTTTGCCCGGCGTGCAGCAGGAACTTTTAGAAGAAGTTTATAACGTGAATCCGAATATCGTTTTGGTGTTGAATAATGGCAGACCTCTTGCGATCCCATGGGCAGCGGAAAATATTCCGGCCATTGTAGAAGCCTGGCAACTGGGGACAGAAACCGGCAATGCCGTGGCAGAAGTGCTTTACGGCGATTATAATCCCGGCGGAAAACTGCCCGTAACCTTTCCGCGAAATGTGGGGCAATTGCCTGTTTATTACAACCATTACAGTACGGGAAGATACAACAACACCGATGGTTTGGTATTTTGGTCGCACTACATAGATTCAGACAAAACGCCGCAGTTTGCTTTCGGGCACGGTTTAAGTTATACGACGTTTGAATATTCAGATTTAAAAATAGAAAAGCCGGAGTACCAAAAAGGCGATCCTGTAAAAATCTCTGTAAAAGTTTCCAACACCGGAAATTACGACGGCAAAGAAATCGTTCAACTTTACATTCACGATGTCACCGCGAGTTTGGCAAGACCCGTGAAAGAGCTGAAAGGTTTTGAAAATGTTTTTCTGAGAAAAGGCGAGACCAAAACCGTGAACTTTGTGCTGACGGACGCGGAATTAGGTTTTTACACCAACGAAGCCCAATATTTGGTAGAACCGGGGACGTTCGAAATCTTTGTGGGCGGAAGTTCGGATAAAACGCTGACGTCTCAGTTCGAATTGAAGTAAGGCAAAACCAAAAAAACAAACCCCTTTTCAACCGAAAGGGGTTTTGCTTTTCTTAAATATGAGTAATTGAATTTTTCTAAAAGCTGATTTACGCTGTAATTTAAAAACGTTTAATTACTCCTGATTTATTTTTTGATCGAATTCTTTAATAAGGTGCAGTGTAGTGGTGTCCGTAGAAAAGATAGAATTTAAACCCTGCGGTTCCTGCGGCGGATCGGCGGTATAATCGTCGCCCTCTTTCCATTTGCCGTCGGCGGGATTATTTTTTCCCAGACCGCCGTAACCCCAAATATTGAGCGCGGTGAAAGGTTCTTTCTTCGCGATGGATTTTTCCATCTCTTCGAAAATGGCTTTGTAATACGTGTTTCGGTTTTCCACGGAAGAACTTTTGGAAAGACTTTCTCTCGTACGTGGAAATCCAAACTCTTCCAGGACGAGAGGTTTCTTCAAAGATTTCGCAACTTCGATATGTTCTTTCATGTAATTAACAGTTTCGGAAATGGAAGTCTGCGTTGAATTTTTTTCGTCGTCGATGTTGTACCAGCCCCAGTTTTTCGGCCAGATGTGCATGGTTAAATAATCGATATTTGGACTGTTGTGCGTTCTTTCGAAGGCCTGGATGTCTTCATTCGAACCGGCTTTTCCTTCAGAACCTGTGGTCACCAAATGATTTTTATCTAATTTTTTAATTGTAGTCGCGACGTCGTTCAACCATTTGGTGAATGCTGCTTCGTGCTGAGCCGTTCCGATGCGCGGTTCGTTCGCCACTTCCCAGGACATAATGGTTTGGTCTTCCGAGTATTTAACGCCGTTCACAGAATTTGTTCTGCCCACCATGAATCTGATATGTTTCAAAAAAGCCTCTTTGCAGGGTTCGCATTCCTGAAACTGGTCCGTATACGCCATGAATTGCGGCCAGGTGTTCGGTGACAAATTAGGATTGGGAACTGTTCCGTAACCGTTCCATTCCAGATATTTCGCAATGCCGCCGCTCCATTCCCAATTATTGGTAAGATAAAGTACGGCATCCATGTTTCTTTTGCGCATTTCGGCGAGCACAAAATCCAGACCTTCCAGTAGTTCCGGATTGTATTTTCCCTGTTGATATTGGGTTGCAGGCCGAACGGTAAAGTCCTGATCGCCACCTTCGGAACTTGCTAAAATTCTTAAATTGGCAATTCCATGCGCTTTCAGTTCGTCCAGTTCTTCGATCAGTCGCGCTCTGTCGCCCGATTTTGCGCCGAGCATCGCTCCGTACCAGTAATTCGCGCCAATATAATGATAAGGCTTGCCATTTTTTATGAAATTATTTTCGGTGGTCGTAATGAATTTCCGCGAAGAGCAGGAACTCAGAAAGAAAATTGTAAACGCGGCGATAAAAATTCGGATTGCAGATATTTTCATAATATTGAGTTAAACGGAATTAGAAATGAGATGCCTCTTTTGGCGCTTCAGAAGAGTTAGAGAAAATTTAGAACTAAGTATTTAAAGCCGTTTCAGGAGTTCCATACACGCGCGCGAGTTGTGATAAGGACATTTCCAGAAACCAATTTTAGCTTTTTTTATTGGCGAATAATCTTCGTTAATGCCCCAAATCCATTCGTCGTGTGTTTCATCTAAAATATATTTTTCAACAAACCCGTAATTTTTTTCCGCGATCGAAAAATATTTTTCTTCGCCGGAAATCTGCCACGCGTTGATCATTCCGATCCACAATTCTGCCTGGGGCCACCAATGTTTTTCGGCGATGAATCTTTCCTCCTGCGGCTCGTATTCGTACCAAAGTCCGCCATCGCTGTCGATGCCTTCCATCGTCGCATCAGAAAGTTTAACGGCGTATTTTTTATAGTTTTTAATTAATTCTTCGTCATCAATTACCTCAGCGCACCACAATAAAAGCCACGCGGCTTCAATGTCGTGGCCGTAGGAAATGACATCTTCTTTTTCGATCCAGTTTTCATTAAAGAAGAGTTTTAAATGCCACGATTCCGCGTCGATAAAATGGGTTTCGGTGATGCGAAGGATTTCTGCAATGGCTTTTTTCACGCTTTCGTCCGGCCAGACGAGATAAAGATTGGCGTACGCTTCTACAATATGCAGATGCGTATTCATGGTTTTCTTTTCGTTTGCGTCTTTTTCGCTTAAACGCAGATCTTCAATGTCTGCCCAATTTTCCGTAAAGGCTTCCAGATAGCCGCCCTTGTCCTTGTCGTGGCTGTGTTCTTCAATCTTTTCAAAAAGGTTTTGCGCGGCTTTCAAAGCATTTTCGTTTGCCGTTATTTTATAAAATTCTGTAAGCCCATAAATGGTAAAGGCCAGGGCATAAATTTGATTTTTCGTGTCTTTCGGAGTGCCATCGCAATTGATGCTCCAGTAAATACCGCCGAATTCTTCATTATAAAAATGCGTCAGAATATAATCAAAAGCACGCTGCGCCACTTCCAGATATTTTTCGTCTTTCAGTAAATCATAAGCCGCAGAAAAGGTCCATAAAATCCGTGCATGCAAAACAGCGCCTTTCTCGGCGCTGAAATTTTTTTCGTTTTTAAAGTTGATCTCTCCAATAAATCCACCGTTTTCCTCATCCACAGCATTGTGCATCCAGTAATCCAGAATTCGCAGAAGTTCTCGGTGGGCTTTTTCCTTTAAGTGAAGTTTTCTTTCTTCCATAAAATTTTATTTGAAGGGTGCTGCTGTTAAAGACAGCCGGTATTGGAAAATTCAGACCAAACCTTTGTTCCTGTCGATGAGTTCAATAATATTCTGAACCGAAGACGCAGAAGTAAATCCATCAACCGGAGAATTGATCACGTAATCCGTTAAACGTTCGATATCCGAAACCGCCACATGCATTCTGGTGTCGGAGGACGCATAATAAATGTAAACTTTGCCGTCGTCATCGGTAATCCAGCCGTTGGAAAAAACCACGTTCGAAACATCGCCGATTCTTTCTTCGTTATGTGGCGCCATAAAATGGCCCGCCGGGACGTGCGTTACTTTAGAAATATCATTTAAATCCGTCATAAACATGTAAAGTGTGTAACGCAGACCTGCGGCTGTATTGCGCACGCCATGCGCCAAATGCATCCAGCCTTCGGACGTTTTAATAGGAGCCGGCCCAAGACCGTTTTTCAGCTCGTAAATCGTGTGGTAATTTTTACCGAAAATAATTCTTTCGTCCTTAACAACGGGATTTGCCATATCTTCTACGAAACCCAAACCGATTCCGCCGCCGTTTCCCACTTCGATAAATCCATCCTGCGGACGCGTGTAGAGGGCATATTTCTGATCTACAAATTCCGGATGAAGTACGACATTTCTTTGTTGCCCTGATGTGGAAACAAGATCCGGTAATCTTTCGAAATTAACAAGGTCTTTGGTGCGGACAATTCCCGCGTTGGCGATTGCCGAACTCGTATCTCCCGCTGCCGCGGAGGGATCTTTTCTTTCTGTACAGAAAATTCCGTAGATCCAGCCATCTTCGTGCAGAGTAAGTCGCATATCGTATGCGTTCGTATCCGGCTGACCGTCAATTTGCGGAATAACGCAGGGTTTATCCCAATATTTGAAATTATCAATTCCGTTATCACTTTCGGCGATGGCAAAAAAAGATTTTCGGTCGTTTCCTTCTGTTCTTACGCAAAGGATATACTTGCCCTGAAATTTAATGGCTCCAGCGTTGAACGCGGCGTTGTACCCAATTCTTTCCAGCATGAAGGGATTGGTGGCAGGATTAAAGTCGTACCTCCAATCCAAAGGGACGTGTTTCGCGGTGACCACGGGATTCTCGTATCGGGTATAGATTCCGTTTGGGACTTCGTCTGCAGGTTTGTTGGGCTTTGCAATCAATGAGCTGTACTCTTCTTCAAGTTCTGTTCTTCTTTTTAAAAATAGATCTGAGGCGTTCATCGTATTCATAATTCTTAAGAATGTATTTTAGAGGTGATTTTTTCTTTTGGTATTGAGTTCTTCGGAAATTTCTTTTACTTTTTTATCGGAAAGCGGGTAGAACATCATTCCGACAAAGGCCAGAATGCAGCACGCCGCGGGAAATAAGCTGATCATTAATCTTTCGCCAAAAATCGTTTCGGCACTTTGGTTCACCGCATCGGGAACGTAATGAAACCACGCCAAAATCCAGCCGCTCAGCGCGGCGCCCAGGGCCCAGCCTAATTTTTGGGACATGGATGAGGAGGAGAAAATAAGTCCTGTTGCGCGGCGCCCGGTTAAAAGTTCCTGATGATCTACGATATCGGCAAACATGGACCAAAGCAACGGTAAAACGTAGCCCGCACAGATCGAAATTAAAAACTGAAGCGACAAGATCCAGACAATATTATTTGGAATGTAATAGAACAGGACGCTTAAGGCTCCGGCCAGAAAAATCGAGATCATATAGGTTTTCTTTTTGCCGTATTTTTTAGAAATGGAGGGCGCTAACATTACGCCGATGAGATTGGCGGCCTGGCCGACCAAAAAGTAAATCGTCGTCATATCCCAACCCGTGTTCGCCATTTTATAACTCACTTTTACATAATCGCGGAAGTAATAAATCGCAACGCTGTCCCGCACGGCATTGAAAAGGAGTGCCGCCAAACCTGTGGAAACCAAAATCCACCACGGTGCGTTATTAAAGAGATTCTTCAGGTCTTTTTTGACTGAAGTATTGCTTTCGTCTTCAATCTGCGTAACGCGTTCCTTCGTCCAGCTGAAACACAGAAAGAAAAGGATGACACAGAGGATACCGATAACGCCCACACCCATTACCCAGCCGATTGGCGACGTACCGACGGAAAGATCGGCGGCACCATTAAGTTGACTCAGATCCTGATCGCCAAAAGCTTCGGAAAAAAAATCGATCAGCGGCTGCAGCAACATAAAAGTGATAAAACTTCCTATAAAGGCGAAAGACATCCGGTAGGAGGAGAGTTTGTTTCTTTCTTCCGGATCACCCGAAATCGCGCCCAGTAAAGAGGCGTACGGAACATTTATTAAAGAGTACACAATCATCATCAAAGAGTAGGTGATGTAGGCGTAAATTAACTTTCCGGACGTCCCGAATTCGGGCACATAAAAAGTGAAAACCCCCATAACCGCGAATGGAATTGCGAACCACAAAATATATGGGCGGTATTTTCCCCACCGCGTTTTCGTGCGGTCTGCCATAATGCCCACAAATACATCGAAAAAAGAATCCCAGATTCGTGCGACCAGAAACATAGTCCCCGTTGCAGCCGCGGAAATACCGAAAACATCGGTGTAAAAGAAAAGCGAGTACATGCCGAAGATCTTCCAGAACATAGAGGAAGCGGCGTCTCCAAAACCGTAGCCTATTTTTTCTTTTAACGAAATTTTATCTGACATTCTTGTAGAGGTTTTTATGGGTTAAATCTTTCCCGAACAGCGTGTTGGGCTGATTGTAGTAGTCTATAAAATCTTTTTCGCTCGCCTGACCTTTGTAGGGAGCGTAGTAATGCATTTTCTTTTCCTTCTCCTGCCAGCCGTGATTTCGCCAGACGAGCAGAAATGAAATCTTATAATCGCCGACCGCTTTATTTAAAGTGTCCGTCCACCATTTTGGATACGGAATCTGTTCGTAACCGGTTTCTGCCAACGCGATAGGCATTTTTTTCTCCGAAGCCACCTCGTTCATGATCTGAAGTTGCTTCTGCATGGAGGTTACAAAAGAATTATCTTTCGCAGGATCGCCATACTGATACTTATCGAAGCTCAGTAAATCTACGTAGCCGTCTCCGGGATAATACTCCAGAAATTCTTCTTTTGAATTAAAATCGGCAGTATTGTACACGATAATCAGGTTGTGCAAATTTTTGTCTTTTCTCAAATGGTCTACGGTAAACCTCCAGATTTCTTTAAACTGTTCCGGTGTCGCATTGTTTTTACACCACCAAAACCAGTCGCCGGTAAGTTCGTGAAAAGGGCGGTACAACACGGGAACGGCCGTTCCGTCGGAAGTTTTTAAGCCTCCGAGAAATTGGGCTGCCGAATCCAACCAGGAAACATACAGATCATGCTTGGAGCCGTTGGGTAAGATGGAAGCCAGAGATCCGGGCGTAATATCCCAGGAATTTTTCATCGTGTATGGATTATCCATGTGCCAGCTCAGCGTTGTTACCGTTCCTTTTTGATAAGAATCGATGATCCAGTTTTTCATCATATCGAACGGCACGCCATCGATGTTCTTAGCCTTGTGGTATTCCAGGCCGCCGATATCCCAACCGTAAATACCGGGGTAATCGCCTGTTACGTCGTGCACGTCGCTTCGGCCTTTTTCGTATTTCCACGTAACGCCATAGGCTAAATCGTCCTGATGCCCGAAGAGATAACCTTTTTCTTTAAGCTTTATCAAATTATTGTAAAGATTAACGGTTTCCTGCGTGGCCAAGGGATCCGACAGGCGATTTTCAGCGGTTAAGTTATTTTGGGAAGCACAGGAAGTCAAACCAAGAACAATGCAACAGAGCAAAATTTTATAGGGAGATTTAATCGTCATATTGAAGTTGTTTTAAAATGTATGCAGCGGATCCTCTTCTGGAAATCGCGCGCGATCTGTATTGTTAAATTTATATTAATTCGCAGCGCTTTCGTTAACACAAATTTAGCAGTTGTTATTTTTAAAACGATAATATTATTTTATCATAATAATATTATATTATTGCATTAAAGAATAAAGAAATGAAAAACGAGAAAAATTTTTTTAGAGAAATTCCGCCGCTTACCAGCACGGATAGTTTTTTAGTTTTCGACAGGGTAAAAGATAATTTCGATTTCCCCATTCACTTTCACCCGGAGTACGAACTCAATTTTATCCAGAACGGCAAAGGCGTGAAGAGAATCGTAGGCGATCACATCGAAGAAATTGAGGAAATAGAGTTGGTTCTCGTGGGTCCCAATCTTTATCATGCCTGGGAAACGCATCTTTGCACAGAGAAGAAAATCCACGAAATTACAATTCAGTTTGACGATAAACTGTTCGACGAAAATCTGCTCTCGCGGCGGATTATGCGGCCCATCAAAGAAATGTTCAACCGATCGAGCCACGGAATTTTGTTTTCCAAGAAGACCTCGCAGGAGGTGGCAAAAAGAATCTGCAACCTCTCGCGCCTCGATGGAATGGACTATTTTTTGGAGATTCTTTCCATTCTTCACGACCTGGCAACCTCAAGAAACCAGAGAATACTCTCTTCCTTTACCGTTGATTACGAAAAATTTGAGGTCGACGACCGGATGAAAATTGTATACGATTATATTCAGAACAATTTCTCGGAGAAAATTTCCCTCGAAGAAGTCTCCAAAGTGGCTTTGATGAGCCCGGTTTCCTTCAACCGTTTTATAAAGAAGAGAACCAACAAAACTTTTGTTAACTATGTGAACGACGTGAGGATCGGCTATTCTGCGCGCTACCTCGTCGAAAAAGATCTGAGTATTTCCGAAGTGGCGTTCCGGTGCGGCTTTAACAATATCGCCAATTTCAACCGGATCTTCAAAAGCATCAAAGGTGTTACGCCGAGTAAATATCGCGAAGAGTTTAACGGTTTAAAAAGAATTTTATAAACAAACATTTATTGTACTATTTTGTCATTCTTACGCCGAAAATGATATTAAATCTTGCGAAAATATTCATTAGTGAAAATAATAGAAACAAATGATAAAATAATATTAACAAAAAATTCACATTACCGATAAATTTGTTTTGTTGATTACCATAAACTATAAAAACGACATCAACCATCAGGAAGACATTAAATTAAACAAATACCTTATTATGAAGAGTTTTCTTAATAATTTTAATCTGGGTAGCACGGGCAAAGTAAATATTGCGGTGCTCTTTCTTCTCGGAGGAGCCACGGTTATAAACGCCCAGCAAACCCCCAAATCCGACACCATTAAAACATCAAATATTGATGAAGTGGTGATGATTGGGTACGGCACCCAGCGGCGAAGCGAAGTTAATTCTGCGATCTCCTCCATCAAAGCAGATGATATTGCGGACATCAAACAGCTTTCCGTAGATCAGATGCTTCAGGGGAAATTGGCGGGAGTTACTGTTTCGAATAACAATGGGCAGCCCGGTGCCGCAGTTTCGATCCGGGTCCGTGGAACTACTTCGATCAACGGAACCAGCGAACCTCTTTATATAATTGATGGTGTTCCGGTTTCCGGGGATGCTACGGGCCGTTCTACTTCGGGCCGACCGATCGCAGGAAACGATTTTTCCTCTACCGGCGGCAGTGGAAGTGTGGCAGTATCGCCGATTTCTTTCTTAAGCCCTAACGATATTGAATCTATTGATGTACTGAAAGACGCATCTGCTACCGCCATCTACGGATCCCGCGGTGCCAACGGCGTTATTTTGATCACTACAAAATCCGGAAAAAGAGGATTGGGAAAAATCAGCTACGAAGGGTACACTTCCTTTTCGAAGAATTACAAGGAGCTTGATGTTCTAAATTTGCCTCAGTACGCAACGCTGCAGAATGCGATGGCAACACTGTTCGGTACAGCTATCCGGCCGGAGTTCGCCCATCCGGAACTTTTAGGAGAAGGAACCGATTGGCAAAATACCATTTACCGCATGGCGATGGCACAAAACCATCAGGTCTCATTTTCCGGCGGAAAAGAGGATGTAAATTATTATTTATCGGTCGGATTTCTGGATCAGGAAGGAACCGTTATTAATACCGGACTGAAAAGGTATACCACGCGGTTAAATTTAAATGCAAAAGTAAAACCGTGGCTTAGAGCCGGCGCCAATTTCTCCGGCGGGATTTCCAATCAGAACTATACCGTTAACGAAAGTTATTCGGGTTTGATCTCGAATACTTTGCTTCAGGCTCCGGATTTGCCTGTGTACAATGCCGACGGCACGTACTCTGCACCGCCGGCAGGACAAAATGTTAACTACTTTAACCCTGTAGCCGAAGCTTTAAGCAAAGTAAACAAACTCATCCGAAAAAATTTCCTCGGAAACGTTTTCGCGGAGGCAGATATTGTTAAAGGTTTAAAATACAGAGTGGAACTTTCTGCAAATACAGAATTTGCCGAAAACACGGAGTTCTGGCCGCAATACAACCGCGGTTCCCAGTCAAACGACACGGCAGACCTTTGGTTACGAAACAGCGACTGGTATTCTACCAACATCAAAAATCTCCTTACCTACGACAATACTTTTGGCAAACACAAAGTAACCTTGCTCGTGGGGCAGGAAGCTTTGGACAGTCATTGGAAAGGACTAACCGGTGAAGGACACGGCTTCCCCTCCAACGACGTTTTTTCTTTGAGTATGGCCGATGTTACTACAACAACAAGCTATAAAGGCAGCGCCGCACTTTCTTCTTATTTTTCGCGTTTGATTTATGATTTCGATAACCGCTACAGCATCTCTGCCACCATCCGAAGAGACCAGTCCTCGAAATTTGATCCACAGGGTAACGAGGGGAAAAATCAGGTCGGATATTTTCCGGGAATCTCCGGGTCGTGGAAGGTAACCAAAGAGAGTTTCATGCAGTGGATTCCTGCGAATGTGTTAAGCAATTTGAAATTCCGCGCCGGATATGGAGAGACAGGGAACCAACAGATCCCGAACAATCTTTATTCTTCGCAGCTGACTACCTATAATCTTCCCGCTAACCTGAGTAATCCGGATCTGAAATGGGAAACCATGAAACAGACGAATGTGGGAGTGGATTTAACATTAATTAAAAGATTAAATGTTAACGTAGACTGGTTCGATAAAAAGTCTTCCGATTTCCTTTTTTCGCTGCCTCTTCCCGCTTATCTTACCGGCGGAGAATCCTATCAGGGTGGCATCAGTTCTCCATATTCCAACATCGGAAGCATGAGCAATACCGGTGTTGAAGTTACCTTAGGTTACGAAACGCGCGGCGATAACTTTAATTGGAGCAGCAACTTTGTATTTACGCGCTACAGAAACAAACTATTGAGTCTGGTAAACGGACTGGACAAAATATTTGCAGAAGTGAATATCAACGGATACCAACCGATGGTAGCCACCAACACGATTATTGGTCAGCCCATCGGAACCTTCTGGGGTTTACATTCCGAAGGCATCTATCGTTCGGACGCAGACCTTGCAGGCGCGCCGGAGGTTTTTGGTTCTGCACCTCAGTTGGGAGATATTATCTACAGCGACTCGAATGGCGACGGCATAATTAACGAACTGGACAGAGGAGTTATAGGAAACCCGCATCCGGATTTTACTTTTGGGTTTACGAATTCCTTCAAGTACAAAAGCTGGGATCTGTCGGTTTTCGTGCAGGGAACCGTGGGCAACGACGTGCTTAATTTGACGAAAAGAAATGGAACTCAAAACGCAATGTTATATCAGAACCAACTCGTAGACGCGCTGGATTACTGGTCTCCGGAAAATCCGAACGCGAGCCAACCGAGATTGCTCAACAGTATTTCGCATCCAAATATTATGATTTCCGACCGCTATGTGGAGAAAGGCGATTATTTGAGACTTCAGAATATCACTTTCGGTTACACGCTCTCTCCGGATTTTGCCTCCAGCATCAATTTAACCAGACTGAGAATATACGCTACGGCGCAAAACCTTTACACTTTCACAAAATATACAGGTTACGATCCCGAAATCGGCTCTTTTAACCAAAACGTTTTACTTACTGGCGTCGATAACGGAAGATATCCGACACCGCGGACGTTCATTTTTGGAGTTAACTTAGATTTTTAAATGTATTAATATGAAATCTTTAATGAAAAACACTTTTAGAAATATTACAATCTCTGTTTTTGCATTTACCGCATTTACATCTTGTAGCAACGATTTTACCGACAGACCCTCCGAGGATTCGATAAGTTCCAGCAACTACTACCAAAGCGATGCGCAGGTAAGAACCGCGACCGACGCTTTGTATTATAAAACATGGTTTCAGTTTAACAACAAGTTTTTTCCGGCGATTTCCGAAGTCGGTTCCGGAAACATGTACACCAATTCCTCGGATGTAAACGCGATGAGAAACTTCTCTATCACGTCCGCCGATGCAGAAATGTATTCGGGATGGCAATCACTTTGGGCTAATGTAGCGCAGGCGAATTATCTTATCAACAATCTGCAGCGCGTTTCCGGACCTTCCGTAAATCAGGGGACGATTGATGTAGCGCTGGGCGAGGCCTATTTTATGCGAGCTACCGCTTATTTTTATCTTGTGAGACTTTGGGGACCTGTGCCGATTATTACCAATAATCTGGAGAACGTGAGCGATCCACAACTTAATACCAACCGAGTAGAAGATGTGTATGAACTCATTCGCAGAGATTACACCTCCGCCATCGGTTTGTTGGAAAATAAAATAAGAGGTGCAAACTATACGAACAATGCAAAGGTTTCCAAAGGTTCTGCAAAAGCCATGCTTGCCAAAGTTTATCTTTACAACAAAGATTATCCGAAAGCCAGACAGCTCGCGGAAGAAGTGATCAACAGTGGCGAGTTTAAACTTTTAGGCGGAACATCACAATATTCTATTCCCGGAAAATCCTTCGCGGATTTATTTAAATATCCCAATAACAATAACGAAGAATCTATTTTCGCGCTGCAGTGGAAGGGCGACGCCAACTACGGATCTGCGAACAACAGCAACACGCAGTACGGAATTAGCAACGGCACGATTTCTACGTCCAATGCTTCCTATGGTGGCGTTTTCGCACCCTCCCAGGACATTCTGGCCTTATATACCGGACCGGATGTGCGACGGAATGCTACAATTATGTTTCCGGGAAATGTTTATCCTGAAATGAAAGTAAAAGTTGGAGCCGGTACGCAGATCGGATTTACCGTACCCGATGCCGACCAAATTGGCGGCCAGGGAGCCGGCGCAGCAATAAAAAAATATTGCATCGGCATCGAAAATGGAAATGTTACGGGTCCTGTAGATGCCTGGGCGATGATGGATAACAATACCTATATTATGAGGTTTGCGGATCTTCTTTTAATCCACGCCGAAGCTGTACTGGCCGGCGGCGGATCAACCTCCGATGCATCTGCGCTCAAATCCTTTAATGCGGTTCGGAACAGAGCCGGATTGTCAGACGTAAGTTCCTTCACGTTCGACGATCTTTTTAGAGAAAGACGAAAGGAGCTGGCTTTCGAAGGCGACTATTGGTTTGATTTGGGACGGATCCCGAGAGGTCAGGCCATCGCAATTATGTCTGCGCAAAACAGAGGAAGCATGACGACGCCGGAATATTTTACCCCTTCCGAGAACGACTTCATTCTGCCTTACCCGGCGAATGACGTCGCTAAAAATCCCAAACTTTTGGACGCACCAGTTCCATATCAATTCTAAAATTTAAATCATGAAAATTAATTATTTAAAAAGTTTAAAATACTTCCTGCTCATGCTGGCGTCGTTTACGATACTTTCAGCATGCAGAGATGATGATAACGAAGGCGGAATGGCCGGCGCCCTGCCTGCAGTGGATTATGTGGCACCCGCTGTAGACGCGGACGGGAATCCATCAGACCTAACACCGACAAGTGTGGGATTCGCAAATAATACTTATATTATAAAAGGAAGCAACCTGGCTTCCGTGCAGCATATATACTTTAACGATTACGAAACGGCTTTCAATACCAATTTGGTTACCAATACCCATATCATCGTCACGGTTAATGAAAATACGCCGTACGCCGACGTTAGTAACAAACTGAAAATCGTAACGGGATTTGGTACGGTAGAGTATGATTTCACGATTGCGCCGCCCGCGCCGGTTTTGAAAGGATTTCATTCTATTAATGCTGCAGACGGCGAAACCATCGTCATCAAAGGAAATTATTTTGTAGATCCAGTAGTCAATGTCGGCGATCTCCCGGCGACGGTAATTTCCAACACGCTGACTGAAATTACAGCCACTCTTCCTGCCGGCTCCCAGGGAAAAAAAGTCTCGGTCACCACACTGAGTGGAACAGCCACCTATCAGTCGCAAATTGGGACTTCTATTTATGATGATGTTTTCTACGGAGCAGTTACTAATTCTACATGGTCCGGAGATGTTTACGATATTGCTTATGACGCGGACGAAGCCAACATCAAACAGGGAAGCAAAGCCATCAAGTGGCAGGCAAAAGCCTATTCGGGTTTCCAGATAGACAACAGTCCAGAAATTCCTGCCACTGCCAAAGGAATTAGATTTTACGCGAAGGCCAAAAATGCGACCGATCCTAACTCCATGAAATTGGTTTTGAATTACTCCTGGAATACCACACCTACGATCACGATTACAGATACCTATCAGTATTTCGAGATCCCGTTCGCCAGTTCTGCAGGCTTCGGGCTTTCCTCAACACCGTCAACGATGAATCTCACGTTCAACAACGCAAGCGGTGAAGAAAATGATATTTATCTGGATGATATCGGCTACTATTATTAAACATATCAAGTTTTTCACATAATTAAGTTTTTCACAATAATTAATAAAGGATTAGTTATTTACTTGAGAACCCTATTTATAGGGTTCTTTTTTAAAAAATAGACCATGAAAAATCTCCTGAAACTTCTTTCGCTGTTTTTTATAGCGCAAATGGCTGCTCAGAAATACGAAGGTTTAGCTCCAACGCCGCCTATGGGCTGGAACTCCTGGAACACGTTTGAAGTCAGCATCAACGAAAATTTGGTAAAAGAAACCGCAGACTTACTTGTATCGACGGGGATGAAGGACGCTGGCTACGAATACATTGTATTGGATGATGGCTGGATGGTAAAGGACCGCAGAGATGAGAACGGAAATTTAATCCCCGATCCTGCTAAATTTCCCGGTGGCATGAAAGCGCTGATTGACTACGTCCATTCGAAAGGCCTTAAATTTGGTCTGTACAATTGCGCCGGAACACAAACCTGCGCAGGCTATCCGGGAACGCGCGGCTTCGAATACCAGGACGCGCGTTTTTACGCGGATCTCGGCATCGATTTCCTAAAATACGATTGGTGCAATACAGAAGGCATCAATGCCAAAGAAGCGTACACCACAATGAGCAAGGCCCTGAAAACAGCCGGCAAGCCCATTGTTTTTTCCATTTGCGAGTGGGGTGATAATCAACCGTGGACGTGGGCTGGTCCCGTGGGAAATCTGTGGCGCGTTTCCGGCGATATCTATCCCTGTTTCGACTGTGAATACAAACACCCGGAAGGTAACTGGTCCTCTTGGGGAGTTTTGAAAATTTTAGAAATGCGCACCGATATCCGCAAATTCAGTGGGCCGGATCACTGGAATGATTTTGATATGATGGAAGTGGGCAACGGAATGACTGCCACAGAAGACAAATCCCATTTCACGCTTTGGTCCATGATGGCCTCGCCGCTTTTCGCCGGCAACGACCTTCGTCTTGCCACTCCGGAAACTTTGAAAATTCTAACCAACAGGGAAATCATCGAAATAAATCAGGATCCGATAGGAATTCAGGGATTCAAATATCAATCAGATGGCGTAAATGATGTCTGGGTAAAACCTTTAACAGATAATAACTGGGCTGTGGTTTTTCTGAATAGAAGCGATAAACCTGCTAAACTGAAATTCGACTGGAACAAACATATAATCGTCGATAAAGATTTCAACCGTACTTTGGATTTGACGAATGATTCCTACGCGCTTCGGGATTTATGGCAGCACAGAGATGACGGAAACACGAACAAAAAATTAAATGTCAATTTAGCGGCGCACGACGTTATTGCCTTTAAACTCAAAAAATTAAACTGATGAAAGCATTATTTTACGTCTTAAGTCTTCTTGTCCTCGCCTCATGCAGCACTTCTTTCGTGGGCAGGCATGGCCAGCTTTCCGTACAGGGAACGCAGCTGGTGGATAAAAAAAGCGAGCCTGTTTCCCTGCGCGGGATGAGTTTTGGCTGGCACAGTCTTTGGCCCAGATTTTATAATGAAGGCGCGGTAACATGGCTGCGAAAAGATTTTAAAGCGACTGTCGTGCGGGCGGCGTTAGGCGCAGAATTCGGACATTTCGGTCCCTACACGAAAGATCCGGAATATGCTAAGGAAAAAGTGTATGCCGTTATTGATGGTGCCATTAAAAATAAAATCTATGTGATCGTCGACTGGCATTCCCACAATATCAATTTAAAGGAAGCGAAAGAATTTTTTGCAGATGTTTCCAAAAAATACGGCCGCCATCCGAACATTATTTACGAGATCTTCAATGAGCCTGACTACGAAACATGGCCCGAAATAAAAGCGTACTCCGAAGAGATCATTCAGGTCATTCGAAAAAATGACCCGAATAACATTATATTGATAGGCTCGCCTTCCTGGGATCAGGATCTGAATCTTCCCGCCAAAGATCCCATCACTACTGATCAAAATCTCATGTACACGATGCATTTTTATGCAGCCACCCACGAAAAATGGCTCCGGGACAGAACCGACGAAGCTCTCAAAAGCGGCCTGCCCATTTTCGTTACCGAAAGTGCGGGTATGGAAGCTACGGGCGATGGACCTCTAAATTATAAAGCCTGGCAGGAATACATCGACTGGATGGAAGAGCGTGGTCTCAGCTGGGTGGTCTGGTCTGTTTCCGATAAGCATGAAACCTGTTCTATCCTTAAAAAATCTGCGAAGTCAGAGGGCGGCTGGACGCTGGAGGACCTCAAGGAATCCGGCATTAAAGCCCGCGAATATCTTCGCTTTTATAATGGTAAAAATAAATAAATCCCGCGACAGGCGGGATTTTAGTTTTTAGCTGCGGTCGTAATCGTCTTCAATTCGTACAATATCGTCCTCCCCGAAATAAGTACCTGTCTGCACTTCGATGAAGATAAGCACGTCCTCGCCGGGATTTTCCACGCGGTGTTTCGCCGTAAGCGGGATCAAAGCCGTTTCGCCATAATTATAAATTTTTTCTACATCGTCCAGCGTAATTTTCGCAGTTCCCTGGATGATCGTCCAGGCTTCCTGCCGGTGATTATGGTACTGGTAACTCAACCGCTGGCCGGGATTTACTTCAATTCTTTTCAGTTTAAAATGGGGTTCATCAAATATTACAAAATACTTTCCCCAGGGTCTTTCTCCGATCTCGCTCATTTTATTTTTTTGTAAAATTATATACTTTCAACCTTTTCTGCTGCTACTATTTTAGCAAATTCTTATCCTAAAAACACTGTGATAACGGCATCTTCACAAGATTGTTTCCGTGGCGCGTAGGAAAGATACCACAAATTTAATTTATTCCTTTTTAATTTCGACAGGACATGCATCTTTATGGGAATGAATTTTTGAAGAAGGGAAACCCCGGTTTGTAATTCAGGAAGAATTTTCTGTCTTAAATATTCAATAATAGTATTAAAATATCTAAAATTTTATAAAGTGGTATTTTTTTGGACTAAAAGTTGATACCATCTTCCTCTACAAACATTAATTAATAAAATTTAAAATTATGGGACAAGCACAATCACCCCACCAGGATTTAGCAGGAACTTCTGCCATCGAAAAAATTAAAGAATTAGCCGAAAAAGCAAGAACCTGTTTTTTTACCACCAAACTCGGAACCGACGCGCACAGTATTCCAATGTCTTTGCAGGAAGTTGATGATCACGGCGTTTTGTGGTTTATCAGTTCTTCCGAAAGCGAACATAACAGGCATATCGCGGAGGATCCGAAAGTTCAGCTTTATTTTATGAACGATTCTTCCTACGAATATGTTTTCATCAAAGGTCAGGCTACGGTTTCCAAAGACAGAGAACTCATCGAAAAATACTGGTCCGACTTTGCAAATGCCTGGTTCGACGGAAAGGACGATCCCCGCGTTACCGTTATTGGTGTGAAAGCCCATGACGGTTATTATTACGAAACCAAAGACAACAAGGTTTTCGCCATGGCAAAAATGGTATTTGCCGCTGTAACGGGAAGTAAAAATGAAGATGGCGGAATAGAAGGCGGTTTAAACGTCTAAACGTTTGCCTTAAAATTTGCTACAAAACAGAGCAACGATCAGTTTGTTTTAAACATTTTTAAAACTATTTTTGATCGTTGCTATTTAACATAATACATGAATTTTGAACGCATAAAAGAAAAACTCGAAATACTTGCAGATGCTGCAAAATATGATGTTTCCTGTTCGTCCAGCGGTGGAAACCGTAAAAATAAAAATGGTGGCCTCGGTGATAGTCATTCGACGGGGATTTGCCATTCGTATACCGAAGACGGACGCTGCGTTTCACTTCTTAAAATTTTACTCACGAACCATTGTATCTACGATTGCGCCTATTGTGTGTCGCGAAAATCGAATGACATCAAACGTGCCGCTTTCACCGTAGAAGAGGTTGTAGATCTCACTATCAATTTTTACCGCCGAAATTACATCGAAGGACTTTTCCTAAGCTCCGGAATTTTCAAAGACGCCGATACCACAATGGAACGCCTCGTTCGGATTGCGAAAAAATTACGCACGGAACATAAATTCAACGGCTACATTCATCTGAAGTCCATTCCGGGTGCCAGCGACGAAATTATGAAAGAAGCCGGTTTGTATGCCGACCGTCTTTCTATCAATATTGAAATCCCCACCGAGAAAGGCCTCAAACTTTTAGCGCCGGACAAATCGCATTCGGAAATGATTAAACCCATGGGTTTTGTGAAGAATGAACTCATCCTGTACAAAGAAGAAAAAAGATCTTTCGGAAGGTGCCGAAATTCGCGCCAGCCGGCCAGTCTACGCAAATGATCGTAGGCGCAACGGACGAAACCGATCTTAAAATTATTAAAGTAGCCGATCATTTTTATCAAAATTTTAATTTGAAAAGGGTCTACTATTCTGGCTATGTTCCCATGTTGGAAGACGCGCGTTTGCCGTCCATTCATTCTCAGGTTCCTATGTTGCGCGAAAACCGTTTGTATCAGGCAGATTGGCTCATGCGTTTCTACGGCTTTCAGGCCAACGAAATTTTAGAAAAGTCCAATCCCTTTCTGGATCTGGAAGTTGATCCGAAATTGGCCTGGGCTTTACGAAACCGCGAACGATTCCCCGTAAACATTAATACCGCGACGAAAGAAATGATTTTAAGAATTCCCGGTGTCGGTACAAAATCTACGAACAAAATATTGATGGCGCGGAGATTTCAGAATCTGAATCTGGACCATCTGAAAAAAATGGGCGTGGCCGTGAACCGTGCGAAATTTTTTGTGGAATTCGAGTCTCATAACATCTTTACGAAATACATCGACGATCAAAATTTCCGTAAGATTATTTTGAACGGTATGAAATCGAAATTCGCGAATCGTTTTTCGGAGCAATTAACTTTATTTTAATGACGACGTTGGTATACGACGGCAGTTTTGAAGGTTTGCTGACGGCGGTCTTTGAAGTTTTCGAATACAAATACACCGAGGTCGATATCGTCAGTTTTAGCAATTATCATCAGGAAAATATTTTTGCGCAGGTTCACGAAGTTGTAACCGACGTCGCAAAATCCGAGCGGGTTTTAAATAAGATCAAAATCAATCTCGGCAGCGAAGGAATCTCCCGTTTACTGCTGGTTTATTTCTCGGAAAAACCTGTGGCAGAGAAGTTAATATTGAGCGCTGTACGGCATTCGCTTCAAAATCCCGGCAAAAATATTCTTCAGGATTTTGGTAATGACGATATTTTAGATATTGCGAAAATCTGTAAATCCGTTGGGCGCGAAATACACCGCATGCATGCTTTTGTCCGTTTCGAAAAACTGCAGGATGAAGTATATTTTTCGAAAATTGAACCGGATTTTAATGTGCTTCCGCTTATTTTAAAACATTTTAAAAACCGTTATCAGGATCAAAAGTGGATGATTTTTGATCTGAAAAGACATTACGGAATTTTTTATGATATGAATGAAGTCGATTTTTTTTATCCGGACGAAATCCCGACGAAAGATTTCAGAAAAACCGAAAATCTGCTGCATGAGGAAGAGGTCGCCTATCAAAAATTGTGGCAGCGCTACTTTTTCAAGACCAATATTCCGGAACGGAAAAATTTAAAATTACATCATCAATCCCTGCCAAAACGCTACTGGAAATATCTGACGGAAAAATATTAAAGCCGCTCATCGCTCGCTGGTACAAAAATGGCTTCTGCTTTTGAAAAAAAAATCTTTTTTGCGCAGTCAATAATCACCCCTCAATCCTCAATAACACTGAATGAAACTCGTAAAATTCACCAACAAAGGCATTTACTGCATTCCGGGCAAGTTTTATCTCGATCCCTGGCGACCTGTCGATTTGGCCGTCATCTCCCACGGCCATGGTGATCACGCAAAATGGGGCATGAAAAAATATCTTTGTCATCACTTTACGAAACCTATTTTAAAGATCAGAATTGGCGAAGATATCGAGGTGCAAAGTTTGGGTTACAATGAACCCATCATGATTAACGGCGTTAAAGTCAGTTTTCATCCGGCCGGTCATATCGTGGGTTCCTGCCAGATCCGTATGGAATATAAAGGTTTTGTAACGGTTTTTTCGGGTGATTATAAAGTTCAGGACGATGGAATTTCTACGCCGTTCGAAGTCGTAAAGTGTAACGAATTCATTACCGAAAGCACTTTTGGCTTGCCCATCTACAATTGGTTAACGCCGCAACAGTATTCGGATCAGATGAAATCCTGGGTTGAAAGCAACCGCGAACAGGGGAAGACTTCCGTTTTTATCGGCTATTCTTTGGGTAAAGCGCAGCGCATTATGAAGTCCGTCGAAGGCATGGGGAAAATATTCGTGCACAGTTCCATCGGCCGTTTAAACGAAGCCATCGAAAGCGTGGGCGTAAAATTGCCCGAATATGAAACGGTTTTGTTTAATGATGATTTAAAGATGGTTAAAAATGAAATCGTCATCGTGCCGCCCGCCTTGTTGGACAGCAATATGATCCGAAAAATTCCAAACCGCGCGACCGGACTTTGTTCGGGCTGGATGCAGGTGCGTGGTTCGCGCAGATGGCGCTCTGCAGACGCCGGTTTTGCGATATCCGATCATGCCGACTGGAATGGATTATTGGATACGGTGAAAGCCACAGGCGCCGAACAGGTTCACGTGACGCACGGGCAGATCGCTGTTTTCTCCAAATATCTGAATGAGATCGGCATTAAATCCGACGAAGTTAAAACCAATTTTGGCGACGAAGAAGAATCCTCTGCTAAAGAGGAAGAACCCATCAAAAAAACAGAGACCGAAGCCGAAACCAAATAGCAACCAATCATTCATCACCTCAATCTAAGACATGAAATATTTCGCAGAACTCATTTTATCTTTGGAAAGCAGTAATAAAACGACGGCGAAGGTTGACGCGATGGTGCATTATTTAAATACGGCGGACGAAAAAGACAAGCTTTGGTTCCTCGCCTTATTTACGGGAAAACGTCCGAAAAGACCCATCAACAGTAATTTTCTGAAAATGTGGGCCTTGGAGATCATTCAGCTGCCGGAGTGGCTTTTTCTGGAGAGTTACAGTTCCGTCGGCGATCTGGGCGAAACATTGTCCCTCATTTTACCGGCGCCCGAAAACATCATCGACAAATCGCTTTCCCAGTGGATCACCGAACTCATCGACTTAAAAGATAAGACCGAAGCAGAAAAGAAAGCTTACGTTTTGGAAAGCTGGAACGGACTCGACTATACCGAACGCTTTATATTTAACAAATTGATTGGCGGTAGTTTTCGCGTCGGCGTGTCCAAAAAACTCCTTATCAACGCGCTTTCGAAATATTCAGGCATTGAAACGAGCCAGCTCATGCACAGCATTATGGGGAAATGGGATATCGACGAGGTGGATTTTGAAGATTTAATTCAGGGTACCAATATCAATCCCGATAATTCCAAACCTTATCCGTTCTGTCTGGCGTATCCGCTGGAAAAAACGCCCGAAGATCTGGGCGATCACGAGGAGTGGCAGGTCGAATACAAGTGGGACGGAATTCGTGGGCAGTTTATCAAACGAAACGACGAAGTTTTCATCTGGTCACGCGGCGAAGAACTCGTCAACGCGCAGTTTCCGGAATTGGTGGAAGCGTTCCAGAAAGTGGAAGGCAATTTTGTTTTGGATGGCGAAATCTTAGCCGTCCGCGAGGATGAAGTGCTTAATTTTAATGAACTCCAAAAGCGCCTCAACCGCAAAACGATTTCTGCCAAGATGATGAAAGAAATTCCCATCAATACTTTTGTGTACGATATTTTGGAACTCGAAGAAGAAGATTTACGGGAAAAACCCCTCGTCGAAAGGCGCTTGCTTTTGGAACAGATCATCGAAAACTCCCATGTCGACACCATTAAAATTTCGGAAATAATTGTTGCAAAATCCTGGGAAGAATTGGCGGAAGTTCGGGAGAAATCGCGCGAGAATAACAGTGAAGGTTTAATGCTTAAACAGAAAAATTCGCATTATCATTCCGGCCGCAAAAAAGGCGACTGGTGGAAATGGAAAGTAGATGCCCTAACCATCGATGCCGTTTTAATCTACGCGCAGAAAGGCAGCGGGCGCAGAAGCGGTTTTTATACGGATTACACGTTTGCCGTAAAAAAAGAAGATCAGCTCGTCACCATCGCCAAAGCGTATTCGGGTTTAACGGATAAAGAAATTATGGAAGTCAGCCGCTTTGTGACGAAGAATTCCCTGGAAAAATTCGGTCCCGTTCGCACCGTAAAAGCAGAACTGGTTTTTGAAATTGCTTTTGAAGGAATTGGTTTCAGCAACCGCCATAAAAGTGGAGTAGCCCTGCGTTTTCCGCGCATCGTGCGGTGGCGCCGCGATAAAACCGTGAAAGATATCGACGATATTGAAGAAGTGAAAAAGTTAATTCAGTAAAAACAGAAGTTGCGTTCGAAGTTCAGTACCAAATTATTTAAATAAAAATAACTACAGCTTTTCGATAAGCCACTGCAAAGAAAAAAACCAGTAAGAATAAATTTGTCTTTAAATTAAAGTCCTTTCACAAGTCTTTGACAAACAATTTTAAATAATACGAGAAAAATAGCTCTACGCCGAAATTTTATGGAGAAAGATTTTCAACAAACCGAAGGATTAAACATCATCAAAAACTGGATGGCGGAAAAAAATTTTTCGCCCTTCAATTTTCAGATGGAAACCTGGGAAAAATTTTACAGAAACTACAGCGGAATGGTTGTCGCGCCCACCGGTTTCGGAAAAACTTATTCTGTTTTCCTAGCCGTCATCGTTGATTTTCTCAACTTTCCGGAGCAATACGGCAACGGTTTAAAGCTTCTTTGGATCACGCCCTTGCGCGCCCTGGCGAAAGATATCGCCAAAGCCATGCGCGAAGCGATCGACGAAATCGGCCTGGACTGGACCGTGGGCGTGCGAAACGGCGATACGCCGGTTGCCGAACGTGCCGCGCAGACTAAAAAAATGCCCGATATTTTACTCGTCACACCCGAAAGTATGCACCTGCTTTTGGCGCAGAAAAATAACCAGCGATTTTTCAAAAATTTAAAATGCATTGCCGTTGACGAGTGGCACGAACTTCTGGGCGGAAAACGCGGCGTTCTCACGGAACTGGCTTTGTCGAGGTTGGTTTCCTATCAAAAGAAAGTACGGATTTGGGGAATCACCGCAACGATTGGAAATTTAGATGAAGCACTTGAAGTTTTAATCCCATATAAAATCAAAAAGACAAAAGTTGTTGCGAAAGAAAAAAAGAAGATCGACATTATTCCGGTTTTTCCCGATGAAGTCGAGGTTTTGCCCTGGGCCGGGCATTTAGGACATAAACTTGCGGATAAAGTCATCCCGATAATTTTGGACAGCAAAACAACGTTGGTCTTTACAAATACGCGAAGTCAGGCCGAAATGTGGTACCAGATCTTGCTGCAGCAGCATCCCGATTTTGCGGGACAGATCGCCATTCATCACAGTTCTATTGATAAAGATCTGCGAATCTGGATTGAAGAAAATTTGAGTTCCGGCTATCTAAAAGCCGTGGTGTCAACTTCTTCGCTGGATCTCGGCGTTGATTTTAAACCGGTCGATACGGTGATTCAAATAGGTTCCGCCAAAGGCGTGGCCCGCTTTTTACAGCGTGCCGGACGCAGCGGACATTCTCCTTTTGAAACCTCAAAAATATATTTCGTGCCCACGCATTCTCTGGAATTAATTGAGGTGGCCGCTTTAAAGGAAGCCGTGAAGCAGAAAGTTATCGAGCCACGCGTTCCGATGGTCATGACCTTTGATGTTTTGGTGCAATATCTTATTTCTTTGGCGGTGGGCGAAGGCTTTAAAGAAGCGGATACTTTTAAACAAATTAAAAGCACTTTTGCTTTTCAGGAAATGACGCCCGAAGAATGGAAGTCTTTGCTGCAGTTTATCACGGTTGGTGGCGGCGCTTTCAAAAATTATGAGGAGTTTCACAAAGTCGTCATCGAAAAAGGAATTTACAAAGTGACGAGCCGCAGAATCGCCATGCTCCACCGCATGAACGTCGGCGTGATCGTGAGTGACGCAATGCTGAAAGTGAAAGTTTTGGGCGGCGGTTATGTCGGAATGATCGAAGAATACTTCATCACGCGCATGAAAAAGGAAGATAAATTTATTCTGGCGGGACGCGTTCTGGAAGTTGCGCACATTAAAGAAATGACGGTGTATTGCCGCAATGCCAAAGGAAAAGCCATGGTGCCGAGTTATCTGGGCGGACGATTGCCGCTGAGTTCGTACCTCGGCCAATTTTTACGTCTCAAACTGTCGCAGTCTTTAGATGCGAAATCTTCGGAGAAGGAACTGAAATTTCTGCATCCGCTTTTGGCGAGTCAGGAAGGCATTTCGCACATTCCGAAAGAGGACGAATTTTTGGTTGAAATCATCAAAACGCGCGATGGCTATCATCTTTTTATGTATCCGTTTGAAGGCCGGCTTATTCATGAAGTCATGTCTGCTTTGATCGCTTTTCGGATTTCTAAAATTACACCGATCTCGTTTTCAATGGCGATGAACGATTATGGTTTTGAACTTTTGAGTTCTCAGGAAATCCCGCTGACCGAAGAAAATTTAAAGCAAATTCTCACGAAAGAAAATTTAATTCAGGATGTTTTAAGCAGTATTAACGCCACGGAAATGGCGCGCAGAAAATTTCGGGACATCGCCGTGATTTCGGGTTTGGTGATCCAGACTTATCCGGGCCAGCAAAAAAACAACAAAAGTCTGCAGGCTTCCGCGGGTTTAATTTTTAATGTTTTAGAAGATTACGATTCTCAAAATATCCTTCTGAAACAGGCTTACACGGAGGTTTTTAACCAACAGATCGATGAAGCGCGGCTGGTGGAAGCGTTCAACAGGATTGAAAATTCCAAAATTATTCTGAAATTTGCGAACTCTTTTACTCCCCTGAGTTTTCCCATCAAAGTCGACAGTCTGCGCCAGTCTTTGAGCAGCGAAGATTTGGGCGAAAGAATTAAAAGAATGCAGGCGGAAGCCATGAAGAAAGGAAAAACGATAGCGCAGACGGTGCGTGGAAAGTAAGATTCTGCGCCAAAATAATTTAGAAAAATAAATGCTCAAAACTTTAGATAAGGAAATTCAAAACGCAACCTTAACCTTCACCAATCAGCGTGCTTTGTTTTGGAAAGAAAAAAAGATACTGATCCTCAGTGATCTGCATGTGGGAAAATCGGCGCATTTTCGAAAGCACGGCATCGCAGTCTCCTCCGAAGTATTACTGCACGATCTGGAAAAATTAGAATACTTGATTCATCATTTTCAGCCGGAGAAAGTGCTTTTTGTGGGCGATCTTTTTCATGCCGGTTATAATTCCGATCTCGATCTTTTTAAAGACTGGCGTTTTCAGTTTCCGCAAAGTTTTATTCTAATCCGCGGCAATCACGATAAATTAAAGTGTGAAATTTACGATGAGCTCGGCATCGAATGCATCGACGAAGCGCTTGAAATGGCTCCTTTCACCTTTATTCATCATCCGGAAGAACTTGAAGACAAACATTTTTATATTTCGGGACATATTCATCCCGGGTTTGTGCTAAAAGGAAAAAATGAAAGGCTGCGTTTGCCCTGCTTTGCGGTGTCCGACCAACAGATCGTTCTGCCCGCTTTCAGCAGATTTACGGGTCTGGACACGAAATCTTTAAAAGGAAATTTTAAAAATATCGTTTTTACGGGAGGCACCATTTTTGAAGTGTAACCCACGAAAAATTTAACGATGAAAACATTAAAAAAACTCGCTGTTCCCCTTTCTATTGGTATTTTAGGAGCAGTCCTTCTAAGTTCGTGTTCCGTGGGAATTCCAAAGGGCGCGACCGCGGTACAGAATTTCGATTCAAAAAAATATTTGGGCAAATGGTACGAGATCGCGCGCTTCGATTTCCGTTTTGAAAAAAATCTGAACAATACCACCGCCGAATATTCCGATAAATCCAATGGAAATATCGAGGTGAAAAACCGCGGTTACGATTACGTGAAAAATAAATGGAAAGAATCCGTAGGCGAAGCGAAATTTGTAAACAAACCGACCGAAGCGCGTCTGAAAGTTTCTTTTTTCAAACCCATCTGGGCAGGTTACAATGTGATCGATATCGACGAAAATTATAGATATGCGCTCGTTGCCGGCAATAATCTCGATTATCTGTGGATCTTATCGCGGGAAAAAACAATTCCCGAAAGTTATAAGCAAAGGTTTCTGGAAAAAGCAAAATCTTTAGGTTACAAAACAGAAAATTTAATCTGGGTAAAACACGATTAAATCAAATATTAAAAAAACGAATGCCCGCCGACAATGATCGGTGGGCATTTTTTATAGGTAAATGGCAGGCGAAACGTTACATTAAAATTCAAAAATAAATCCGAAGTAGGGAAGTGGCGTGTTGTTGTCGTTTTCGCCTGTATCCAGCACGTAATACTGTTGATGCTGCGGCGCAGAAGGGTTTGCAATAATTCCATTTCCTGCGTCATCGCGTTGAAGATTAACTACAGGTAATCCGCTCGCACTTTTTGACCCGTAAATATTAACAATATCGAGGTATGCGGTAAACTGCCATTTTTTGAAGATCCATTTCTTCTCGGCGCGCAAATCCAGCTGATGCGCTACATTTCCACGCAAAGTGTTTAACTGGGAAAAATCCTGCACCGGTCCGTTGGAAATGTTCCAGATGTTAACCAGAGAACTTCTGGCCAGATCATACGGTGTTTCGGGTAAACCGGACTGCAGCCGGAAGCGGGCGCCTAAATTCCAGTTGCGGTTAAAATATTTTCCCGTACTCAAGGATAAAATATGGCGCGAATCCCAGCTCGAGGGCAATAAATCGCCCGACGCATTGCTGAATTTTGAATAGCCAAAAGTGTAGGCGACAATGCCATAATAATTATTGATGGTTCTTTTCTGCGCCAAAAATTCCACACCGTAGGTTTCGCCAAAACCCCTGGAATCCACAGGTTCGCTGCCCACCACGCCAAAATCGGCACCGATATTGGCCAAAGAAATTTGGTTTCGCAAAGAGAAGGGATAATTTTTATATTTCTTGTAATAACCTTCCATAGTCAGGCGCAGATTATTTTTCCCGTTATATTCCAAACCTGCGACGAAATGGATATTTTTTACATATTTTAAAGTGCTTTTATTAAGAAAAATATCATTCAGTTTATACCCTAATGACGTGTAAGCCGGCAGTTGATAGTAGATTCCGGAATTGAAGTTGAAGGCCCAACGTTCCGCAAAGTTATAGCTTAAAGAAAGTCGCGGAGAAAACTGCTCGAGAGGATTATTGGTCCGGTCGGAATAATTGCTGCCGTCGATTCGGACACCCAAAGAAACCTGCAGCGCATCAGCGAAAAAATTTCTGGAAGACTGCAGATAAAAACCATATTGCAGCAAATTAATGTTCGAAGAGATCTGATCGAAGTTAATCTCAGTTTGATTCACCTGTTTGATGGTAGAATTGTTGGAATATCTGGCAAAATTAATATTGCTGCCGGCGCTTAATCTATAATCCTGAAGCTGGAAATTTCGGTCGATGCGGAATTTATTTTCCGCTTCCCGGGATTTGTAATCATAGAGCAGATTTTCGGGAGTTTCACTGTTTCGGTAGTATTTTTTCGCCTGATTGTCGAGCATATTTCGGCTGTAGGTAAAGAGCCAGTTTCCGTTTTCTGCCAAATGGCGGTAACCCGTTCCAAAGGTGTAATTCCATTGTGGCGACACGGGAAGCCGATCAATAAGAGTTTGATTGGTTAAGGTTTTTTTCGCGTCGGTGTTAAATTTAAAATCATCCAACGCGCCTAGACCGATAAAATACAATTCGTCGCCGCTTTGGAATTTTTTCGAAACCTTAAAAGTAGCATCATAATAACTTGGCAAAAATGGAAGTCCGATGGCTTTGAAAAGCAACTGTAAATTAGACTTTCGCACCGAAAATAAACCACTCCAGGATTGGTCTTTGGACAGCGGTCCATCAACCATCAATTGCATGTCGTCTAAACCTAAAATCGCTTTGTAACCGAGTTTGTCTTTCCGGGCCTCTTTTAAATTAAATTCAAAAAGCGAGGATAAAATTCCGTTTCTATTTGCCGGAAAAGCGCCGCTGTAAAAATCGACATCTTTAATAAAGTCGATGGTAATAATGCCCCGCGGTCCGCCGGAAGCGCCCTGCGTTTGAAAATGATTGATGATGGGAACCTCGATGCCGTCGATATAAAATTTGTTTTCTGCCGAACTTCCGCCGCGAATAAAAAGGTCATTTCTAAAGGTCGCCGTGCTGCCGACGCCCGGAAAACTTAAGATTGCGCGCGAGATATCACGGTTCGTTCCCGCATTTTTCTGAACTTCTTCACTCGTAATATTTCGCAGGGACAGCGGACTTTCGGCCGTGGTTTTATACATTTTTTTCGTGATAACGACTTCCTGAATGGTGGCGCCTTCGGATCTCTTCAAACCAATACTGAAGGTCAGATTTTGATTGGGCAGAATATTAATATCATTCAAAAAACCGGTTTGGTATCCTTCAGACGAAATCTCGAAAGTATACGTTCCCGAGGGAATTTCTGAAAGTTGCACGCTTCCGCGTCCGGAATCACTTTTCGCCAAATCATTTAAATGAACCACCGCATTAAGCGGTTTTTTACTGAATTCATCGAAGACGGAAATGTTAATGGAGCCGACCTGCGCTGCAAAGGCAAAAGAATAAAAGACGGCAAAAAAAAGGCAAAGGTTTCTCATGTAATCACATATTTTTTTTAAAGCCAATGTTTTCAGCATAATTTCTTGGTTTTGTAAAAATCCTGCATTGTCAAATTAATACCGTGGCAAAGATAATTCGAATGTTTAAACTGGAATCAACACAAAATAACATAAATAGTTTTGCGATTTTAGAACACACCAAAAAAAGAATACATCTTCTTTTTAAAAGATGTATTCTCCACACTAAAAACACTAACTATGATAAGATATTTATAACATTATTTTTATTTACCTCAAAAGTAGTAAGAAATAATTCTAATTTCATAATTTTGGTATTGATGCTTACTATTAATCTCATTGATAACACAAAAAAAATCACCTAAAAAAGGTGATCTTCTTTACTGATCGTTCTAATGGATCGCGATCTTTAATTTCGAAGTTTTTCATTTTCTAAAATTTTCATGACGATACTTTCTTCTTTCGTTAAACCGGTTTTACCGTCATTCACTTCTATTTCATCGAGTTCATCCAGATATTTTTTAATGGAATTATTTTCGTAAAGATTAATGACTAATGGATGAACGTAATATTTCCTGCATACATTGCCCGTATTTCCAAGATGCGAGGCCACGATGTCCAGCGCTTCCTTTACTTTTGATTTGTATTCCTTGTCGCTTTCTGCGGCGCCAATCTCTTTGAAAGCAATTAACGCATTCACCGTTCCGGACCAGGTTCTAAAGTCTTTCGCGGTAAAATCCTCGCCGCTGATTTCTTTGATGTACTCGTTCACCATGCCCGACTCGATGGCGTGCCTTTTCCCCTCCTCATCGTAATACTGAAAAAGTTCTTTCCCGGGGATGTCTTTGCAGTTCTGAACGGCTTTTGCCAGCTTGTTGTTTTTGAGATCGATGTCATGATAAATTCCTTTTTTTCCTTTAAAGGAGAAATGCATCTTTTTACCATTAATCTGGACGTGTTTGTCTTTTAACGTTGTTAAACCGAAAGAACCGTATAATTTTTCGTACACATTATTTCCGATACGGATGTTCGTTCTCTCCATTAAACTTACCACCACTGCAAGCACTTTCCTCTTGTTCAGACCTTTGATGGAGAGATCCTTCTCCAGTTGAAGCCTGATCTTTGGCAGAACATAGCCGAACTGCAGCATTCGGTAGAATTTGGTATGGTTTCGCAGTGCATTCCATAACGGATGGTAGCGGTACTGTTTTCGGTGTTTCGCGTCCAGCCCGGTTGCCTGAAGATGGCCGTTGCCCAAAGAGCAGATCCAAACTCCTTCCCATGCAGGTGGAATGGCTAATTTGTTGATTCTCGTAATTTCTTCTTTGTCTTTAATTTTTTCGTCTCCCAGATAATAAACATATTTTTTGCCGGACTTTTTACGGACAATGCCGTCATACTCGTGATCTGAGGTGTAGATGAGCTGAACTGCTTTCGCAGATTTTACCGGATCCTTCATTATTTTTACAATTTTTGAAGGCGTTAAGGAGGCGATCAGATCAGTATCGGAATTTTTCATCTCAGTAAATATTATCTAGGATTGAATTTAAATGTAAGGAAAAAAAGTTTTTATTTCTATTGTGGCTTTGATGCGGAATGCAAAAAAGAAAGAAAAGGACTAATTTTCATCACCTTTCCTTTCTTTAATTTAATAGAGTAATCGTGTTATTTTTAAACCGTTGTATTGATTAATTGTTTTTACCGCGGGTGAAGAGCCAAATAACCAAAGCGATTACGGCTGCAACAAGGATGAATCCCCACCACATTCCGGCTTTGAAGATGGTTCCGATGGCATCACAACTTGTTAAAGAAAGAAACGCGAATACGGCTAAACTGAGTAAAGTGAACTTTTTCATAATAGTTATTTTTAAGGTTTATATTTTTAAATTTGAATCATTAAACGCGGTGAAAATCAGGTTTCCATTTTTGAATTGATTTTTTAATTTCGTCGCCTGAGATATTACTTTTTAGGGTTTTTTCCAGAAGGATTTTAAATTCATCATCGTACGCAAAACGCAGTGCGGCAATTTGGCCAAATTTCAGCTTTTCTACCACATCATCCGATCGTTTGCCGTAAAGTTCAAAATACCGCTGCTGAAATTCGAGGCGCAGAATACGGTCCTGATTTCCTAAAGCATAATGCTGACGAACCATTAAAGTTAAATAAATTAAAAGGAACATGACCATAGAAAACAAAATCCACGTTAGTTGATGCGTTTCATCGCGAAAAATCTGAACAATCCCAACGCCTTCTAAAATCGCCAAAAGCGGCAAATAGATAAAATGGTGGGGCGCATAAAATTTACGGTGATTGCTGTAGTTCTGCGTTTTCATGTTGTTTGCTTATCAAAAATGCAACCAAAATCAATTATCTGTGGCGTAAAACCAGTGCGGAAATTGATAAAGCAGTGTTATTCAGTATGCAAAAGTCCGATGGCTTTCAGCATGTCGATTCCTTTGCCCAGCACGGGTTTGAAAAGGTCGCCGTTTTTTTGGATTCTTCCTAAGGCATTTTCAATATTAAAATCGGCAGGTTTCAGACCGCTTTTGAGTTCGTTCCACTCGATCGGCATGGAGACCGGCGCGCCGTTTTTGGGTCTTAAACTGTAGACGCTCGCCAGCGTTTGCCCGCGGCGGTTTTGAAGATAATCCAAATAAATTTTGTCTTTGTCGCGTTTTTGAAGCGAGCGTTCCAGCGTAGTAATATCCGGCAGTTCGCGCTGCACCATTTGCATCAAAAGGTGTCCGAAATCTTTCACCTGATCGAAGGAATACTGCGCGCCCATGGGAATGTAAATATGAATTCCAGAGCTTCCCGAGGTTTTGCAGTAGCCGTCAATTCCGCCTTTATCCATGTATTTCTTCGCAACTTTTGCCGTTTCGATCACGTCGTCGAAACTGTTGTTTTCCGAGGGATCCAAATCCAAAACGAGATAATCCGGCGAGTCGGCTGTTTCCACGCGACTGGTCCAGACGTTAAATTCGATGCAGCCCAAATTATTCATATACGCCATCGTCGCTTTGTTGTTGCACAAAATGTAGTTGATGTATTTGTCAGTCGATTCCGAAAATACTTTCTGCCTGTCGATCCAGTCGGGTGTTTCGTCCGAAGCGTCTTTTTGGTAAAAACTCATACCGTCGATGCCGTTCGGAAAACGGTTCATCGATTGCGGACGGTCTTTCAGATGCGGTAAAAGATATTCCGCCACACTTTGATAGTAATCAATCATATCGCCTTTCGTGACCTGATCTTTCGGGAAGTAGATCTTATTTTGATTCGTAAGTTTCACCTCTTTTTTATCAAACTTCTGGAGTTTTTCGGGATCTCTTTTCATAACCGTTTTTTTTAAAATTGGAGCTTCTTCCGCGGTTTCGGTTTCTTCTTTTTTAAAATTTAAATCTTTCGGATTGAGATCTTCGCGCAACCTTAGAAAAACAGGATGGCGAAAAATGTGATCGCCCGTCAGTTCCGTGAATTTAATTTCCGCGATCAGGTCCGGCTTAATCCAGGTTGCTTTATCGTTTGTCTTTGGCGTCACTTTAAAAGCAGATTTCGGCGTGATAAGCGGTTCCATTTTATCGTAAAGTTCTACCAAAGTTTTGTCGCTGAAACCCGTTCCTGTATGTCCGCAAAAGATGATTTCGTCGCCGTTGTACCGGCCTAAAATTAGAGAACCGAATTTTTTACGGCCGCCTTTCGGCGCGGTAAATCCACAAATCAGCACTTCTTCCGTCTGCTGGCTTTTCACCTTTAGCCAGTCCCCGCTGCGCGAACCTTCATGATACGTGCTGTCGATTTTCTTCGCCATCATTCCTTCCAGTTCCATGCTTTCGATCAGGCGAAAAAAGGCTTCACCTTTTTCCAAGACATGATCGTGATATTTAACGATTTCATTTTCTTTTAAAGCTTCTTTCAGCAATTCTTTTCGCTGCAGAAAACTTAAATTTTCGGTGGAATGGCCGTTCAGCCAAAGCAGATCGAAGACCTGAAAAAGCACGGTAAGGTTTGGATTTTCCCCAATTCTTTGCAGCCACTGGAAGTTGGGCTTTCCCTTGTTATCGTAGGCCACCAGTTCGCCGTCAATCACCATTTCATGTTCCTGAAATTTCAAAGCGTTGGCTACTTTCTTAAATTTTTCCACATAAGAAAGGCCGTTGCGGGAATACAGCTGAACGCCGTTTCGAAGATCGGCGACAGCGCGATAGCCGTCCCATTTAATTTCAAAAGCCCACTCCGGGCTGCTGAAAGGTTTGGGCTCAATCGACGCGAGCATTGGCGTAATGAATTTGGATAATTTTTTTTCGCCCGTGAGCGCAGGCGTATAATTTTTGAAAGATTTTATTTTCTCCGCGGGTTTAGTGCTTTTTTTTTACCCTTTTTTTGTTCTAAATATTCCGAAACTTTGGAGTCGGGTGCGGTGTTTTCTTCTGCATCATAATGATCGGTTGCGAAGTCGTCGCGGTGTTTGATGAGCAGCCAGGGATTTCCGTCGGTTGCATTTTTTATTTTGACAAGGGCAAATTCGCCTTTCAGCTTTTTACCGTGCAGAACAAATTTCAAAGAATCGTTTGCAAGTTCCGCCTGCATAACTGCATCGTCGGTTTTTCCTTTTACTTTTTCCAAAGGTTCGTACGTTCCTTCGTCCCAGATTTCTACTTCACCCGCGCCATAATTTCCTTTCGGAATGGAGCCTTCAAAGGTCCGGTAGGCATACGGATGATCTTCAACCATCATGGCGAGGCGTTTGTCTTCGGGATTTAAAGACGGACCTTTCGGGATGGCCCAGCTTTTAAGAACGCCCTCCATTTCCAGACGGAAATCGTAATGCAGGCGGCTTGCTGCGTGGCGCTGCACAACAAATTTCAGTTTGCCGCCACCACTTTCATTCTTGCCTTTGGGTTCTGCGGTCTGCTCGAAATCCCGTTTTTTATTGTAGTCCTCCAGTCCCATCGATGTCCTATTTGACGATTTAAAAAGTTGAAATTAATTTGAAATATTATCGCTGAAAATTCTTAACCGGCTTTGGCTTTTCCGGCTTCCAGACTGGCTTTCAGCTGCGCCATAAGGTCCGTAGCTTTCGCGGAAACCTCTTCTTTGGTTTCCACTTTTTTTGTTTTTCCTTTGGCTTTCGCTTCAATGATCTTCATCAAATCGTCGTTGTATGTGTTTTTGTATTTATCGGGATCGAATTTAGTCGCCAACTGTTTAATCAGCGATTCGGCCATAGTAAGTTCTTCTTCTTTCGGTTTTTTTGCGGACGGAAGTTTCAGGTCTTCAAATTCGCGGATCTCTTCGGGATATCGCATGCGGTTGACCATCAAAATTTTATCTTCGTAGGGACGGACCAAACACAAAATTTCCTTTTCCCTCAGAATAAAAGTTCCGATTCCGGCCATCTTTGTTTTGATGAGAGACTGCAGCAAAAGTTTGTAAGCTTCTTCACCGTTTTTCTGCGGTTCCAAAAAATAAGAGGATTCGAAGTAAGCGCTGTCGATCTCGTTGATATCGACGAACTGATTAATTTTTAAAATTTTCGATTTTTCCGGGCTCACTTCTTTGAAATCTTCGTCAGTAAGAACAATATAGCGGTCTTCCAGTTTGTAACCTTTTACAATATCGGCCCATTTCACTTCCTTGCCGGTTTTGGCATTCACACGTTTAAAATTAATATTCTCAAGATCGTCTTTGTCGAGCATATCAAGATCGATATTGCTTTCTTCCGTCGCAGAATATAATTTAATCGGAATATTTACCAGGCCGAAACCGATGGCTCCGTTCCAAATTGCTCTCATAGTTTTGGGTTTTAATGCTAAAATGACCATCAAAAATGCTTCCAAAGAAATTGAGTTTTTAATTTTCTCCCTAACTTTGAGTAAATTTAAGAGGAATGAAAATCGCAACATATAATGTAAACGGCGTAAACGGAAGGTTGCCCGTGCTGTTAAGATGGCTGAAAGAGGCACAGCCCGATGTAGTTTGTCTGCAGGAACTGAAAGCGCCCCAGGAAAAATTTCCGGAAGCTGAAATTTTGGAAGCCGGCTACCACGCGGTTTGGCTAGGACAGAAAAGCTGGAACGGCGTTGCGGTGCTCGCAAAAGATCGCAAGCCCGAAGTTTCGCGGACTGATCTGCCCGGCGAAGAAGAAATACAAGCGAGTCGTTATCTGGAAGTGAAAATTGGTGATCTCATTATTGCGTGCATTTATATGCCGAACGGAAATCCGGTGCCGGGACCAAAGTTTGAGTATAAAATGCGATGGTTTCAACGTTTGGATGCGCACGCGGAAATGCTCATCACCTCGGGAAAGAAAGTTCTGCTGATTGGCGATTTTAATGTGATGCCGACAGAAAAAGATGTCTACAAGCCCGAAAAATTTAAAGCAGATGCGCTTTTTCTGCCGGAAGTTCGAGAAGCTTTCCATAATCTGGTCAGCCAGGGTTGGACAGACGTGATACGGTATTTTTATCCGGAAGATACGGTTTATACTTTTTGGGATTACTTCCGAAATGCGTTTCAGCGAAATGCAGGTTTGCGCATCGATCATTTTCTGGTTTCGCCGGAAGTTGTGCCGCATCTAAAAAAAGCGGAAGTCGATAAACACGTGCGCGGGTGGGAAAAATCCAGCGACCATACGCCGGTCTGGATCGAGTTGGAAGAATAATCTGATCGTATTCTTCAAAATAACAATCAAAAATATTTTTGTCAAAGGAAAAATCTTCCTTAAATATGCGCGGAAAGACGTTTTACGGCGGAAATGGCAAAAATATTGCATAGTGAAGTCCATGTTTGAAAAAAAATTATCCTTCTTTTATTATTCTGTTTTTTTAACGTAAATGCCCAGTCCAAAGCCAGCGATATTTTGGGCGTTTGGATTGCCACCGATAACAGCGTTGTAGTGAAAGTATACGAATCCAATAACGAGTATAAGGCCAAAGTGGTCTGGTTTGATAAGCATCTTGGTAGCGGAAAACCCATCGAAACGCGTCTGGATACGGAAAATCCGAATCCGGCTTTACGGCACCGCAAAATAATCGGTATGGAAATTCTGGAGGGATTACAGTACAATCCAAAACACCACACGTGGGAAAATGGCAAAATTTACGACGCCTCTACGGGCAAACACTGGGATTCTTCCGCGAACTTCACAAAAGACGGAATTCTGAAAGTGCGTGGGTACTGGAAATTTAAATGGATTGGCAAAAGCATGTCTTTCCGCAGAGCAAATTAATAACCTTTTTAAATCTATAAACTATGAATTTATTACTCAGACTTCTTGTTACCGCCGTTGTTGCTTATGCATTGGCGTACGTTTTACCCGGCATCCATTTTTCCGGCTTTACGGGCGCAATTATCTTCGCCATCGTTTTGGGAATTCTAAACCTAATTGTTACGCCGATTCTGAAAATTTTGGGATTGCCCTTAACCATTCTTACTTTAGGGCTTTTTTCTTTGGTGATTAATGCGGTGGTTTTCTTAATTGCCGATTATTTTATCGACAGTATGAATATCGACGGTTTCTGGTGGGCCTTTATCTTCAGTATTGCGCTATCTTTGGTGACCTCGCTCCTGGACGGACTTTTTACTTCCAAGGATTAGTCCTCATATTTTTGTAAAAAACAAGAGCCCAATTTTAGGAAACTAAAGTTGGGTTTGTGTTTTTGAGATATTCTTACTTTATTTAATTATTTTTGAATTTAATTTAACTGTCATGACCAAACTATTCAGCTTCTTCTTTCTGACGCTCTTTTCGCTCACCATTTTTTCGCAGGAACTTTACACGCCAAGAAACATTAAAAAAACCTTTGAAAAGCAAACCCGTTCCAAAGATGGAAAACCCGGTAAAAATTACTGGCAGAACGGCGGGAACTACGCTATCGACTTTGCGGTGAATCCTGACTCGAAAACAATTTCGGGCAAAGAAACCATTGATTATTCCAACAATTCTCCGGACAGTTTAAAAACTTTGGTAATTCGCTTTGTTAATAATGTTCACAAACCGACGTCACCGCGCGGAAGTAGAGTTTCCAAAGATTTTTTAAGCGATGGATTAACAATAAAATCTCTTTCTGTGAATGGCGCCGATTATAAAGTAAACAGCGAAAACTGGGAAACGCTTTATGAATTAAAATTGACGACGGCTCTGCTCCCAAAATCAAAAAATCAAATCAAAATCGTCTGGGAATATCCTCTATCAAAAGAAAGTGGGAGAGAAGGCCAGATCGACGAAAATACTTTTTTCTGCGCTTATGCGTACCCGAGAATTTCCGTTTACGATGATTACAACGGCTGGGATAAGCTGCCGCACAACGGTAGAAACGAATTTTATAACGACTTCAACAATTACGAAGTTTCCATTTCGGTACCGAAAAATTACATCGTGTACGCGACGGGAGTTTTAAAAAATGCCGAAGAAGTTCTGCAACCGAAAGCTTTAAGCAGATTTAAAAAGTCCTTAACCAGTGACGAAATTATTCATGTCGCGACCAAAGAACACATTCAAGCCAAAAAGATAACCCTTCAAAACGCCCAAAATACGTGGAAATTCAGCGCTTCCAATATCACTGATTTTACTTTTGGCGTAAGTTCAACCTATGTTTGGGATGCGTCAAGCGTTCAGCTAAACTCGAAGAAAGTTAGCGTTCAGGCAACGTACAATGCGGGCACTGCCGATTTCGAAAAATATGTCGAATGGCAGAAATACTGCATCAAATGGTTTTCCGAAAACTGGCCCGGCATTGAATATCCCTTTCCCACAATGACGGCATTTCAGGGATTCGCCGATATGGAATATCCAATGATGGTGAATGATACGGCGATTCCGGATAATTTCGCGGATTCGCGCCAAACCGTGGATCACGAAATTGCGCACACGTACTTTCCTTTTTTTATGGGCATCAACGAAACAAGTTACGCTTTTATGGACGAAGGTTGGGCGACCGCTTTGGAGTATCTCATCGGAGAAGCAGAAAACGGCAAAGAATTTAACGATAAAATGTTTACGGATTTCCGCGTAAAACGGTACATCAACGATCCGTCCACAGAAGAAGATCAACCCGTTATTTCCCTGAGCACGCAGGTTTCGGGCAGCGGTTATGGCAATAATTCTTACATCAAACCTGCCTTGTCGTATTTGGCGTTGAAAGATCTTTTGGGCGATGATTTATTCAAAAAAGCTTTGCATCATTATATGAACACTTGGAGCGGTAAACATCCGATTCCGTGGGATTATTTCAACACAATGAATGCGGGAAGCGGCAAAGATTTAACGTGGTTTTGGCAGAACTGGTTTTTCAGCAATCACTATATCGATTTAAAGTTGGATTCCGCGAAAGTTTCTGGTCAGAATTTAGTTTTGAACATTGATAATGTTGGTGGTTTTGCCATACCGTTTGACGTTGATATCACCTTTACGGACGGAACGGTTTCAAAGAAGCATTTTACGCCTGAAGTCTGGAAAACCAACTCCACTTATGAAACTGCAGTTTCAGTTTCAAAGAAAGTGAAAAGCGTTCAACTGAATGGCGGAATTTATCTGGATTATACGCCTGATGATAATTTAATTACCCTTTAAGATGAAAGAATTTGAGACCGCGAAAATGGATAATTTTACAAAAGCGATCACCGTCATCTTAGTCATTTTCCTGCCTTCGCTCGCTCTAAGTTCATTTTTTATGGAGCCCGCCAAACCGATTGTTTCCGTCTTTTTGACGCTGCTTTTAGTAGGCGTTATTATTTTTTCTTACGGTTTCGTACCCAAAAGAATTGCGTTTTCTGCCTCGCATATTTTGATTACAAATTTTTACGGTCCCGTTTTAATCGATCTCAAGGAAATCAAAAATTTGGAGAAAATTGATAAGACCGGCTTCAATCTGCGAACTTTTGGCGTGGGAGGTTTATTTGGCTATTTTGGTTATTTCAATGGCGGCGATATTTGGTACGTTACCAATATTCATAAAAAAGTTAAGATTACCTTAAACTCAGGTCAAATTTATATGATCAGTCCGGAGAAGCGGGATGATTTTCTAAACCTAACTGCCCAACAAATGAATTCGCCTGTGTAAATAAAAGTCTTTCCGTAAAGTTCTATATTTGTATCTCTTTAATTTTTAAATTAATTTCTAATGAAAATAAAACATACTTTAGTCGCACTCGCGGCCCCTTTTCTTATGAATGCACAAAATGTGATGACGCCGGAAACGCTTTGGACTTTAAATAAAATTGGAGTTGCGGCGGTTTCGCCCGATCAGACTTCGCTCATTTACAGCTTGGGTAAAACGGATTTGAAAACCGAAAAAAACAATAAGAAATATTACTTTTTCAATATCAAAAATTCCGCGGCCACCAATTTGGATTTGGGCAAAAAAGCGGTCATTCAGTGGGATGAAAACGGAATCTATGCGCAGGAAGGCGAGAAAATCTATCTTTCCAAAGATGCGGGAAAAACCTGGACAGATTTTTATACTGTGGGCGAAGTTGATAATGTAATAATTTCTCCGGACGGCAAAAAGATCGCTTTCAGCAAGCAGGTTTTGGTAGAAAAAGTGCTCGGAAAAGAGAAGTATTCCGACGTGCCAAAATCGACGGCGCATATTTATACCGATCTCAATCACCGTCACTGGGATTATTTTAATGAAGGAAAATACAACCATGTTTTTGTTGCAAATGTTTCCGAAAGCATTGAAAATGCAATAGATCTACTCGCAGGAAAACCTTGGGATTCGCCGCAAAGACCTTCCGGCGGCAGCGAAGATTTTATCTGGAGTCCGGATTCCGCTCAACTTTTATATGTAACAAAACCTTTGAGTGGTGCCGAGTACGCCCAATCGACGAACACCGATATTTTTGCCTATGACCTGAATTCCGGAACGGTAAAAAACCTGACGGAAAGCTATAAAGGCTACGATGTTAATCCGAAATTTTCGCCCGACGGCAAATATTTGACGTGGCAATCCATGGAAAGAGGAGGCTTTGAAGCCGATAAAAATGATGTTAAAATTCTGGACTGGAAATCAGGCAAAACTACGAACCTGACGAAAGATTGGGATGAAAGTGTGGTCGGTTCCGTTTTCTGGTCTCAGGATTCCAAAAATATTTATTTCACCACGGCCTTCCGCGGAACAGTGCAGCTTTTTTCGTTGAATCCAAAAAATTCAAAAATTCAGCAGATCACAAAAGGTGATTTCGATGTGACAGAGATTCACGCCGAAAATAAAAATTCGCTTTTGGTTTCCCGAACTGATATGAATCACAACGCAGATCTGTTTTCTGTGGATTTAAAAAACGGCGCCATGAAACAGGTGACTGAAGTGAATAAAGATACTTACGCAAAAATCACTCCGTCGAAAACGGAGCTCAAAATGGTGAAAACGAGCGACGGAAAAGAAATGGGCGTGTGGTTTATTTATCCACCCAATTTCGATCCCGCGAAGAAATATCCGACATTGTTATATTGCCAGGGCGGACCACAATCTGCCTTGACGCAATTTTTCAGCGTAAGATGGAACTTCGCTTTGATGGCGGCAAATGATTATATCGTAGTAGCACCCAACCGTCGCGGAATGCCGGGTTGGGGAACAAAATGGAATGAAGATATTTCGAAAGACTGGGGCGGACAACCGATGCGCGATTATCTGGCAGCCGCAGATTTTGCAAAAACTCTACCCTATGTTGATGGCGACAGAATGGGCGCGGTCGGTGCAAGTTACGGCGGATACAGCGTGTTTATGTTAGCCGGAATCCACGAAAACCGTTTCAAAACCTTCATCGCACACGATGGACTTTTCGATATGAAATCCTGGTTTTTAACCACGGAAGAATTGTGGTTTGCGAAGTGGGACTTAGGCGGATCGCCGTACGACACTCCAACACCGAAATCTTACACCGATTATAATCCATCGAATTTCGTCAACAAATGGAACAAACCAATTATGGTCATTCAGGGTGGAATTGATTACCGCGTTCCCTACGAGCAGGGGCAGGAAGCTTTTCAGGCGGCGAAACTGAAAGGATTGAAAACCAAATTCCTTTACTTCCCGAATGAAAACCACTGGGTTTTGCACGCTCAAAACGGTTTGGTTTGGCAAAGAGAATTTTTCGAATGGTTGAAAGAAACGCTTTAAAATAAATACAAAAATGATCAGCAAACTAGATTTACGGGAAACTTTGGATATCCCCGTTTCCGACGGAAGCACGGCGGCAGAAATTTTTCAAAACCAAACCTTAAGGCCAGTTTTGAAACTGCAGAATGACCTGTATTTATCCCTTTTCAAAAGATATGCAGAAAGCCAAAATGCAGATTTCGCCTCTCTAAAGATTACCCAAAAAAGGACTTTTGTAGACCAAAGTCTGCAGAAAGACAGCGGACTTAAAAACACGTTGATCGGCGTTACCATTGGTATGTTTACACCGCAGGAACTGCAGACCTACAGCTTCCAAAGCAAAGTCTACAACCGAAGAATCGTTGCGATGATCATTGAAAGAATAAAAAGCCAGCTCAAATAATTTTCGCGAGCGTAAAAAATGAAAGTCCGGATTTAGTCTGGACTTTTTTTGTATTTTTAAAACATGAACCGGATTTTTTCTTTTCCACCAATCATCTCCGAGGACGCCAAAATTTTAATTCTGGGCTCCGTTCCCGGCACCAAATCCCTGGAAATGCAGGAATATTACGCGCATCCTCAAAATAAATTCTGGAAAATTTTATTTGAAATTTTTGAAGAAGATTTCACCCCCGATTATGTAGAAAAGCAGAAATTTTTACAGAGAAACCGGATTGCAGTTTGGGATGTGATCGATTCCTGCGAGCGCGAAGGAAGTTTAGACACGAAAATCAAAAATGAAGTTTACAACGATGTGGAACATATTTTAGCCGATTATCCCAACATCAAAGCCATTTTCTGCAACGGTAAAAAATCCTTTAAAAATGTGCAGAAAAAGCTGAGTGCGAAAAGCGACATTGCTGTTTTTGACCTGCCTTCAACAAGCCCTGCGTACACGCTTTCATATGAAAAAAAATTGGAGGGCTGGAAAAAAATTAAGAAATTTCTGTAACGTTTTTTTTTAGATTCAATGTTCGCATATTAAAGTTGCACTTTAATCTTAAAACTCGAATTCATTTTCATTGTAATTTGATCCGCCGTCACTTCGCTGGCCTGAATTTCGATTATTAAAGAATTCTGGCTGGTTTTGAAATAGTCCAGAATTTCATCGTCGGTCGTGGTGAAGGTGATGGTGTTTGGATTGGTATTGCTGTAAGCCGTTGCAATTAACCGTTCGGCCTGATTGGGCGCTTTCACGTAGATTCTTGCGTTTTTAATGACGTCCAGTTTAGTGCCTAATTCGGAATTTACATAATCCAGACTTAAAGTGCTCAACTTTACCGATTTCAGATTGTTGATGGAAAAATTTGGATTGTTTGCCTTGATCTCGGCGTCCAGATTAATGTTCATCGGGATTTCGGGAGTTCTTGTGTAGGTTGTTGTGCTCACACTCGCGAAAGGAACAGTAAGCGTGGTGCTGAACGGAACGTTAAATGGCGGTAAAGCGTCGAGCACATTGTTCACAATATCGCGGCAGCTTGTAAGAAGAAGCATAAATATTCCAGTAATTAACAATAACTTTTTCATAATCTAAATTTTAATATTTTAAGCCACTGCATTTATCGTTCCACGATCGGTTTTTTGGTAAAAACAGAGATTATCCGGAAGGGCTTGACAAAGGGGTTTCAATGTCGTATATTTGCAGGCCGAAAATTTTTGGTTTTCGGTCTTAATTTTTAAACCGTAATTTAAAAACAATGAAAACATCTGACTTCAATTTCCATTTACCGGAAGAACTTTTAGCCGAACATCCGAGCGAGCACAGAGACGAGGCAAAGTTGATGGTGCTGAACCGCGCCACACAAACCATAGAACATAAAAAATTTAAAGACGTGGTCGATTATTTCGATGAACACGATCTTTTTATCTTTAACAATACAAAAGTTTTTCCTGCAAGGCTGTACGGAAACAAAGAAAAAACCGGTGCGAAAATCGAAGTTTTTCTTTTAAGAGAGCTTGACAAAGAAACCCGCGTGTGGGACGTTTTGGTAGATCCGGCAAGAAAAATAAGAATTGGTAACAAATTATTTTTTACCGAAGATGAAGGTTTGGTGGCTGAAGTTATCGACAATACGACTTCAAGAGGACGGACTTTAAGATTTTTATACGACGGTTCTTACGAAGAATTCCGCAAAAAACTCAATGAACTGGGACAAACTCCGCTTCCGAAATATATCAAGAGAGACGTAGAACCGGAAGATGCAGAACGTTACCAAACGATTTATGCGAAGCATGAAGGCGCTGTCGCCGCCCCAACTGCAGGTCTGCATTTTTCCCGTCATTTAATGAAAAGACTTGAAATCAAAGGCATCGATTTCGCAGAAGTTACGCTTCACGTAGGTTTAGGAACTTTTAATCCCATCGAAGTAGAAGATCTGTCGAAACATAAAATGGAATCGGAAGAAGCCATTATTGATCAGAAAAATGCCGATATCATCAACAAAGCTGTGGCTGAACAGCGAAGAGTTTGCGCCGTTGGAACGACCACCATGCGCGCGATTGAAACGTCCGTTTCCTCGAACAAAAAAATTGGACCTTACCACGGCTGGACCAATAAATTTATTTTCCCGCCACACGATTTTGGCGTAGCCAACTGTATGATCACGAACTTCCACACGCCAAAATCAACACTAATGATGATGATTGCAGCTTTCGCCGGAAAAGATTTCTTGATGCATGCCTATGAAGAAGCCATCAAGAATGAGTATAAATTCTATTCTTACGGGGACGCGATGCTGATTATCTAAGAGCCAGGTAAAAAGTTAAAAGAGCCAAGGTTTTGGGAGCGCGCAATTTAATCAGAAGAGGTAACTTTAGTAGATTTCAGAAGAGGTAGCTTTAGTTAATTAAAATTTTTTATCATGAAAAAAAATGATTTACTGGAGCGAACTTTTTTATTTGGTGTAGCTTGTCTTAAATATTTAAGAAAACTTCCCAATGATCCTGAATACAGACTTATTCGATATCAGCTGGGAAAGTCTTCAACTTCGCTGGGATCTAACTACGAAGAATCTCAAGCCGGATCTTCAAAAGCAGACTTTAAAAACAAAGTCAAAATCTCTTTACGCGAAACGAGAGAATCAAATTATTGGTTACGAATAATCCAAGCGCTCGAGGAGGGCAAAAACGAAGAACTCGAAAAATTGCTGCGGGAAAGTACAGAGCTTAAAAATATATTTGGAGCAATTGTTAATAACACAAAATTATAAATCCTGGCTCCTTTTACTTTTTCCCTGGCTCTTAAAGAATTATGAAAGACATCCGAACTTTATCATTAGACCAACTTAAAGAACATTTTGTCTCTTTGGGAGAAAAGCCGTTTCGTGCGAAGCAGGTTTATGATTGGTTGTGGAGCAAAAATCTTCATTCAATTGAAGAAATGACGAACCTTTCGAAAGAATTGCGGGATAAAATTTCGCAGGAATACATCATTAATCCCATTTCCGTTGATGAACTGCAGCGCTCGACGGACGGAACCATTAAAAACGGTGTAAAATTACACGACGGACTTTTGGTGGAATCCGTTTTAATTCCCACCGAAACCCGAACAACGGCCTGTGTTTCTTCGCAGGTTGGATGTTCTCTGAACTGCGAATTTTGTGCAACAGCACGTCTAAAAAGAATGCGGAACCTTGAAGTGGCAGAAATCGTAGATCAGGTTGCGTTGATCGACCGACAAAGCAAACTTTATTTTGACCGGCCGCTCTCCAACATTGTATTCATGGGAATGGGCGAGCCGATGATGAATTACAAAAATGTTGTCGAATCCATCAAAAAAATCACGGAGCCGGAAGGTTTGGGAATGTCGCCGCGCAGAATTACCGTCTCAACGTCCGGGATTCCGAAGATGATAAAAATGCTGGCCGACGAAAATTTAAGGGTAAATCTGGCGCTTTCACTGCATTCTGCCATCGAAAAAAAGCGCAACGATATTATGCCTTTTTCCGACAAATTCCCGCTCACGGATATTATGGAAGCGCTGCAATACTGGTATGCAAAAACCGGAAATATCGTGACTTTCGAATACTGCGTGTGGAAAGGAATCAATGATGAAGACGAAGACATAAAAGCCCTTATTCGGTACTGCAGACAGATTCCAAGCAAAGTAAATCTCATTCAGTACAACCCGATTGGCGACGGAAAATATGATCAGTGCAACAAAGACGCAGAAGAAAATTATGTTCAGCAACTCGAAAGAGCCGGCATTAAAGTCCTGATCCGCAGAAGCAGAGGCGGCGACATCGATGCGGCCTGCGGACAACTCGCTAATAAAAGTAGTGAGTAATGTTTTCGCACCTCGGAAAAAGCCGCACACCCAGACATAATCTTGGACTCGCGTCCTTACTTTCTTTTGTTGCCGGACTCGTAAATGTTGTCGGATTTTTTGCCGTACAAAAACTCACCACCAATGTTACCGGTCATTTTGCCTTTTTCGTGGACGAAGTATTTAAACTGAATATTCTGAACGCTTTCCATATTGCACTTTTTGTCTTTTTCTTTTTCTTCGGCGCATTCTTCGCCAATTTTATGGTCGAAACGTATTCGCGAATCCGGGAAAGCGAAACGTATGTTTTTCCCATTCTTACGGAAGCCTTGATCATTGCAGTCATCGCGTTTACCGGAAATTATTTAATGAAACACGATCCCGACATGATCGCCTACAGCCTGCTCTTCGCCATGGGAATGCAAAACTCCCTGGTTACAAGTATTTCCAAATCGATTGTGCGGACCACGCATTTAACCGGACTTTTCACCGATATGGGCATCGAGTTTTCTCAACTCTTTTTTTATAAAGATAAAATTCACAAAAGCAAACTGCTGAATTCGATCGGTTTGCGCATCACAATCATCGTCATGTTTTTCGTGGGCGGAGTTACGGGCGGCGTTTTGTTTGAGCATTTCGGTATCAGATCGCTCATTTTGGGTTCCGTAATTTTGGTTGGCGGCTTACTTTACGATTTTATTAAAATCCGCTTCTTACTTTTAAAACGAAATGCTTAATGAAGAATTTTTTGATTGCTTTGTCGCTCTTTTTCTTTTTGAATTTTTCTGCGCAGGATTACGAATGGTTGAAGCTGAACCGCTTTAAAAGTACTGTTCTCAGCGATTCGCTGGAAGAAAATTCGGGTCTGGAATTTCACCGCAATAAACTTTACACATTTAACGACAGCGGCAATACTTCTGAAATTTTTGAGATCGATAAAGATTCCGGGAAAATCCGAAAAATTCTGAGAACCAATCTGAAAAATATCGATTGGGAAGCCATAGCCTCAGATTCTGCAAACTTGTATATCGGCGATATTGGCAATAACAGCGGCACAAGAAAAGATTTGAGGATTTACCAAATTCCTTTCCGTGATTCTTTACATTTAAATTCCATTAAAAGCATTTCTTATTTTTATCCGGAGCAGAAGATATTTGTAGCCCATAATTTAAACACAGATTTCGATGCAGAAACACTCATTTATTTGAATGGAAAAATTCATTTATTCACCAAAGAATGGGCTTCGAAAGGTACCACGCATTATGTTATCGACCCCGAAAATACAGATAAGCAGCCGGCCCTCAAAACAGAAGATTACCCCATCGGTTATGCTGTGACGGATGCTGCTTATTTCGACCAAAAACTTTATTTGATCGGTTACACGAAGAAAACGGAAGTTTTTCTCTCAGTATTTACCGAAAGTACACCGGGAATTTTCTTTCAGACGAAACCCCAAAAATATTATTTAGGAAGTTCCTTATCCGTTGGGCAAATCGAAGGTATTGCAGTCGATGAATCCGGAGTTTATATTTCCGGCGAAGAATTCGTGACGCCGCTGGGGCGGTCAAAACCGCGCCTGTACTTTATTCCCGCAGATCGCTTCCGATAATTTCGCGTACTTAACGGTTTTTTACCACCCTTATTATGTTTTTAATAATTATCTTTGCCTTCACTTATCAATTACCATTATTCCAATAATTCGTGGCGAATATCGTAGAAGAAATTAAAAAACCGATCAACGCAGAAATGAAACTTTTCGAACAAAAGTTTTACGAATCCATGCAGAGCAATGTGCCTCTTTTGGATAAAGTGACGCGGTTTATTGTGACGACAAAAGGAAAGCAGATGCGTCCGATGTTCGTTTTTCTCTGTGCAAAACTGATCGGTGAAGTCAATGAAAAAACCTTTCGCGGCGCTTCGATGATCGAACTGATTCACACGGCGACTTTGGTTCATGATGATGTGGTTGACGAAAGTTTTAAGCGACGGAATTTCTTCTCCATCAACGCTTTATGGAAAAATAAAATTGCTGTTTTAGTAGGCGATTATCTCTTATCCAAAGCCGTTTTACTATCCACCGATTACAAAGATTACGATTTGCTCGCCGTAATTTCGCGCACCATTCGCGAAATGGCCGAAGGCGAACTTCTGCAACTGGAAAAAGCCCGAAAACTGGATATTACGGAAGATGTTTATTATGAAATCATTCGCCAGAAAACGGCGACTTTAATTGCAGCGTGTTGCGAGATCGGTGTTCTCTCCAATGATGCCGACGAGCATTTGGCAAAAAAGATGAAGGATTTCGGCACATTAACCGGCATGGCGTTTCAGATTAAAGATGATCTTTTCGATTTCTTAACTTCTAATATTATTGGGAAACCGGTGGGCATCGACATCAAGGAACAGAAAATGACGTTACCGCTCATCCACGCATTAAAAATGGCGGACGAGAAAGACCGGAAATACTATTTTAACACGATTAAACGCTACAATAACGACACAAAACGTGTAAAAGAGCTCATTGAGTTCGTGAAAAAATCCGGAGGTTTAGATTACGCGATCGGTGTAATGAAAGACTATCAGCAAAAGGCGAAAGATATTTTAAACGAATTTCCGGAGCATGAAGCAAAGCATTCCTTAAATTTAATGCTGGATTACGTTATCGAAAGAAAATATTAATCTACTTCAATAATTTCTGCATTTCCAAAGCATTTTTTATTCCCGCAATTCCCCACGTATTATTAAAAAAGACGAAAGAAGTCCCTTCGAACTTTTCGATTTCTTGTGCAATCTTTTTTAATTCTTCTTCCGGATATTCCGATTTAAAGAGAACCGGAACGCCATGCAGCCGATAATATAGAAAATCTTCACTGTTGATGATAACGTCATCCGGAATATCTTTCGGAAAACTAACACCGCAGAAAACAATGTTATTTTGTTTGAGTTTTTTAAAAACATCGCTTTTCCACCAGGATTTGTGGCGAAATTCAACCACATTTAAATAATCTGGGTGAACGGTTTTCAATAAATGATCTAAATTTTCTTCGCTAAAATGAAAAGATGGCGGCAACTGAAAAAGAAAGCCGGAAAGTTTCTCTTTCAGGCCCTCGGAAATATGAGCGCAGAAAGCATTTGTGTCATCTTTCGTCTCAATTAATTTTTTAACATGCGTGATCGTTTTCGGAATTTTAAGCAAAAATTTAAAATCTTTTCCCGTCATCGTATACCATTTTTCCAGCGTTTTTGGCATCGGTTTGCGGTAAAAAGTGGAGTTGATCTCCACTGCATCCAAACGGTCGGAATAGTACTCTAGATGATCTCGGGAGTGCAGATCTTCCGGAAAGAAAAAGCCTTTCCAATAACCTTGCGAAAAACCCGCACAGCCGATATAATGTTTACTTTTCATCTTTTTTAACGAGTCCGTCAGTCAGCGATTTCCACTGAAATTTGCTTCCACCGATGATTCCACCGATTGCCACTATGCTGTTTCGTGCTTTTTCCAAAATGTTGAGATCTTCGGTGTTCGGCTTTTCATTTCGTCCGTGCACTTCTGCAAATACACTTTTATCTTCCCATCTCACCAAAAAATTAGACGTGGCCTTATCTTTAAAAAAGTGCGCAATTTTACCGTCCCTTCTATGTGGATTTTCACAAGGTCTAACCCGGATGTAGACTATTTCGCCGTCCGCAGATTTTTCTTTTTCGAAATGTTCAATGCGCACCCAATCGAAAGAGTCGCCCGTTTCGTTGTGAAGACCGGGAACTTTTATTTTGATGTAATTGCCGACTTGCGGCTCTGTTCGGATTTGATCATCCTTTTCGTCGCAGAGCATAAACTCCGCCTTTTCTTCGCCCGCAAAGATTTCCCACGAATTGATGTCGAGAAAACGTTGTTTTACGGTTTCAAAATGAAGGGCGGCTTTAGCAACCGTCTCAAATTTTACTTCGGAAACATTGTCGCTGAAGCCGCCTTCTTCTTGTTTTGGAATTTTTTGATCCATTGGTTTTTAATTTTATTTACCAAATTCCTCAATAATTCTCTTATTAAAAGCCGGCAGATCGTCCGGATTTCTGCTGGTGGTTAAATTGCCATCAGTAATAACTTCTTCGTCTTTCCAATTCGCTCCGGCATTTTTTAAATCTGTAGAAACAGAAGGGTAGGACGTCATCGTTTTACCTTTCACCACGCCGGCTTCGATGAGAGTTTGGGGTCCGTGGCAAATAGCCGCAACAGGTTTATTCTTTTCAAAAAAAGATTTTACGAATTTAACCGCCGCTTCATCTCCTCGCAAGGTATCCGGATTAATAACGCCGCCCGGCAAAAGCAGTGCATTATAATCATCAACGTCCGCGTTGGAAACTGTTTCGTTCACCTCCACCGAATCGCTCCATTCGTGATCTTTCATGCTGCGGATTTTCCCGGATTTCAGCGATATAATTTCTACCGCTGCGCCCGCATCTTTCAAAGCTTTTACGGGACTTTCCAATTCAGATTGTTCGTAACCGTCGGTCGCGAGTACTGCGATTTTTTTATTTTCCAGTGTTTTCATACTTTTTATTTATTATTTTTAAAACAGAAAATGTGCCGATACTTTCTGTAAAAGCTACATTAAACTATTTTTTTTATTAAATTAATGCTAAAAAAAGCGGCTGTTAACCGCTCTAATTTTACTTTGCTTTGAGGTTAATCTCAGATTTAGCCAGTTTGGTTAAATCTTTATCGCAATTTTTTTCTTCACTTAAGGTGGCAAGCAAAAGATTGAGAACTTCTTTTTCCCCTAAAAGTTTCGCATAGGTGGCGAGCGTTCCGTAAGAAGCAATCTCGTAATGTTCTACTTTCTGCGCTGCTGCGATAATGCCGGCATCTCTTACCGCTCCCGGTTCTGTTTCTTCCAGAATTCCTTCGGCTTCTTTTAGAAGTCCATCCATCGCGTCGCATTTCACTGCTTCCGCTTTTAATTTTAGGGCTTTAAAGGCATCTTCGAGTCTTTTTACCTGACCTTTTGTTTCTTCAAGGTGACCGTTTACGGCATCTTTCAACTTTTTAGAAGTGGCGTTTTTAGCCATTTTCGGTAGATTTTTTACGAGTGCTTTTTCCGCCCAATATAAATCCTTTAAACCGTCGACCATAAAATCTTTCAGTTGATCAGCGGCATCTGCTTTCGGAGCAACTTTGCCGTTTTTTGTTTCTTTCTTTGCCATAATAGTATTTTTTTATGATTTTTTTGAAACCAAAAATATGCCATTAGCCCACCAACATTATATTAAACATTAATTATAAAGCGGGAGGCCATTTTTTTAAATGAAATTAATCGCGAATTTTCAGATCAACAGAATTTAACCGCAGCGAATTCAGAATCACCGAAACGGAGCTGAAACTCATGGCCGCCGCCGCAATCATGGGGCTCAATAAAATTCCGAAGAAAGGATAGAGTAAACCGGCGGCGACAGGAATGCCAAGTGTGTTATAAATGAAGGCGAAGAACAGGTTTTCTTTGATGTTTTTTAAGAGCTTTTCACTTAGAATTTTCGATTTGGCGACACCTAAAATATCACCTTTTAGCAAAGTTATTTCGGCGCTCTCAATCGCGACATCGGTGCCCGTTCCCATGGCGATGCCTACATTAGACTGCGCTAAAGCCGGAGCATCATTAATTCCGTCGCCCGTCATAGCTACAATTTTCCCTTCTGTTTGAAGCTCTTTTATTTTTTCCAGTTTATTTTGAGGCAGGCAGTTCGCAAAATATTTTTCGATGCCTAATTCTCGCGCAACCGCTTTCGCCGTGTGTTCATTATCGCCCGTCATCATTATGACTTCGACGTTGTTTTTTTGAAGATATTCGATGGCTGGTTTTGAGCTGGCTTTGATGTTATCTGAAAAGGCAAGCATTCCTAAAACCTGATTTCCTTTCGCCAAAAAAGAGATGGTTTTCGCGCGGCTTTCATTTTCTTCTATTTTTAGGAGAAGAGATTTGGGAATTTCAATATCAAATTCTTCCAATAGCGCAGAATTTCCGAGTAAAACCATTTCACCCTGAATTATACCTTTCACGCCTTTGCCGGAGATGTTTTCGAAGTCTTCTACTTTTTCGAAATCTAAATTTTCCTTTTTAAAATCATGTAAAACGGCATTCGAAAGGGGATGTTCCGAATTTTGATTTAACGATGCGGCCAATCTTAGAACCAAAGATTTTGCCTGATTATCGGCGGGAATAACGGCGTCTAATTTTGGCTTTCCTTCGGTTAAAGTTCCCGTTTTGTCGGTGATAAGCACGTTCACCTTGTGCATCTGTTCCAGCGCTTCCGCATTTTTGATGAGGATGCCGTTTTTAGCGCCTTTCGCAATTCCAACGGTTAAAGACATTGGCGTCGCCAGGCCGAGCGCGCACGGGCACGCTACTATCAACACTGCGACGGCGTTGACCAAAGCATAAATCAGCGCATTTTCGCCGCCGAAAATAAGCCATAAAACAAACGTAAGAATAGAAATGCCAATCACGACGGGCACAAAAATTTTCGAAATTTTATCTGCTAATTTCTGGATCGGTGCTTTGCTGCGGCTCGCGTCGTTCACCATTTTAATAATTTGAGAAAGCAAGGTTTCGTCACCAATTTTTTCGGCTTGCATCAAAAAAGTTCCGCTGCCGTTGATGGTTCCGGAAGTAACGGTGTCCGCCTGATTTTTTTCCACGGGAGTCGGTTCTCCCGTGATCATACTTTCGTCGACATTTGAATTTCCTTCCGTAATTTTTCCGTCCACGGGAATTTTTTCGCCGGGTTTTACACGCAGAATATTGCCGATTTGCACCTCCGAAAGCGGCACCTTTCTTTCTGTATTATTGAGAATTAAATTTGCTTCTGCGGGCGACAGATTCATCAGTTCTTCGATGGCTTTTCCGGTTTTTTGATGAGCCCGCGCTTCCAACATCTGACCCATAATTACGAGGGTCAAAATCACACAAACCGACTCAAAATATAACGGCGTTTTTCCGCCGTGCGAAATTTCGTGCGGCAAAATGTCGGGAACAAAAAGAGCGAGGAAACTGAAAAGGAACGCGGCGGCAGAACCCAGGGCGATCAACGAAAACATATTGAGATTCCAGGTTTTAAAGGAAATCCAGCCCCGTTTTAGAAGAAACCATCCCGCATAAAAAATAACAGGAATCGAAAATACAAGTTCGAGAATTCCCTGAATGTTGTGCGAAAACGGAAAATCTACCCACATTCCGCCCATCGATAATAGAAAGACCGGAATGGTGAAAATCAGGGCGGCGAAAAATTTTCTTCGCAATAATTTGTAAGTTTCGTCATCTGCGCTCTTTTCGCCTTTTTCCGGAATTTTAACGAGGTCCATTCCACAAACGGGACACCCGACATTGGAATCATAAACTTTGTCTCCTTCGCAGAACATGGGGCAGTAGTATTTTCCGGCGTTTTGAGTTTGGTTGATTGCGGAAGCTTTTTCGGCCTCGTGGTGGTGCGAAGTTTCCTCCTCGTTTTGTTGAATATTTTCAACTAAATCCGCAGTTATTTCTTTCAAATGCATGTGGCAAACGGGACAACCGACATCGGAAGTATAGGTTTTTTCGCTTTCGCAGAACATAGGACAAAAATAGTCGCCTATCTTGTCTTTGAAAGTTGCGGGAAGATTTGTTTTCGAAAAAGTCTGGGGTTTGTTTTGATAATCCGCCCTTTCTTCAATCGGCACGAGAAACATATTACAAACCGGGCACCGTTTTCCGGGTTCGAAGTACACTTTTTCACCTTCACATTCCATAGGGCAGTAGTAGACGGAACTTGGTGAAATTCTTTCGGAAGGAGGGATATTATTTTGAGTCATTTTTTGAAATTATAAGACTCAAATCTCCGCATTTCCGCCCGAAAGTTGTTACAAAAGTAAGGAAGTTTGTTATAAAATTTAGGAAGATTGTTTGAATCAGAAACTATTCAAAATTAAATCTGATCGAGCGCGGTTCGGTTTTTTGATTTCAAATTTTTGAAAGACGTGGGCGTGAAACCGGTGGTATTTTTAAACTGCGCGGAGAGATGTTGAACACTTCGATAGCCTAATTTTTGGGAGATTTCGGTTAAAGAGAACTCGTTGTACAAAAGAAGTTCTTTGGCTTTTTCAATTTTCTGTAATATAAAATACTGCTCCAGCGTCACATTTTCATTCATTGAAAAAACCTTAGAGAGGGCGCTGTAATCTTTCGCGAAATGATCTGCGATGAATTTCGACAAAATAAAATCTTCGGGAATATCCAAATCGTTGATCTTTAAAATGATCAGGTTTTTAGTCTTTTCGATCTGCGTCTTTGCGGCATCTTCCAGAAGTTCGAATCCAGTTTTTTTTAAACGTTCATCCAGATTCCGAAGGTCGTTCTTTGTGAGCGAGTCCCGCGTTTCTATTTCGCCCAGTTCAATATGGGTAAGGGGAATTTTTAAATCATCAAAAATTTTTTGAACCGCCGCGATACAGCGGTTACAAACCATATTTTTAACGTTAATTTTCATTTTGATCTTTCAAACGGTCCGCAATAAATTCAATTTTTGTTTTGCCGTGCTTCGTGGGTTTACCTTCCATATCCACGCCGACAAAGATGATTTTATCAATGGTGATAATGGTTTGGCGCGTCATCATGTTTCTGACGTCACAGCGTAAGGTGATAGAGGTATTTCCGAAATCCGTGGCTTCAATTCCTATTTCGATAATATCGCCCTGTCGCGCGGAGCTGATGAAGTTGATTTCCGAAATATATTTGGTAACGCAACGCGGCGTTTCGAGCTGAACGATGGCATAAAGCGCGGCTTCTTCGTCGATCCACTGCAACAACCTGCCGCCGAAAAGCGTGTGATTAGGGTTAAGATCTTCGGGTTTGATCCATTTTCGGGTATGGTAATTCATGGTTTTTTAATTTTATCGTGTGAATACGAGTTTACTTTCCGTCGACAGATTTTCGTCAATCCGGTAGTTTTCGAGGTTAAAAGCTTTGACTTCATTTAAGGTTTTTACGTCGTTTTGAGCGCAAAACCGCGCGACCAGTCCGCGGGCGTGTTTTGTATAAACGACGATGGTTTTCAGCTGACCTTCTTTGTAATCGTAAAATTCGAAATCAATGATCGGCGCTTTGATTTTGGTTCTGTCGATCACTTTGAAATATTCTTTGCTCGCGAGATTGAGAACGATATCTTTGGCTTTTAACTCGCTGTTCAGTTTTTCTGTGACTTTATCTTTCCAGAATTCATAGAGGTTTTGATGGCCTTCGAATTTGAATTTCCGTCCCATTTCCAAACGGTAGAGCATGACTCTGTCTGAAGGTTTTAAAATTCCGTACAGGCCCGAAAGCATGCGGAAGTTTTTCTGAAGGTATTTCATGGCAGACTCGTCTAACGATTTTGCGTCGAGACCGCGGTAGACTTCGCCGCTGAAAGCCATCAAAGCCGGCGCGGATTCCTTTGCAGAAGGTTTGGCCTTCCAGTTTTGGTTGCGGTGCCAGTTTTCGTCGGCGAGTTTCGTGGAAATCTCCATGAGATCCGATAAGTATTTGGGAGATTTGTGTTTTAAGGTACTTTGAATTAATGCTGCTTCGTCTATAAAATGCGGCGTTGTGGGTTTTAAGAAAGGCGTGGAATTCTCAATATTCATGAGCTTTGCGGGCGAAGTAAGGATTTTCATTACGGGAGGATGGAAAATTATGTTTTAAACTCTTTTTTTGGGGAAGCTCCTGTTGCGTCCCGACCTGAATGGAGCTCTTTTTGTGCAGCGCAGCGGAACAAAAAAGCGGGAATGGAGGGCGGAAAAAGACGCCCACATCCATCTAAATTTCGCCTTTTCCCTGACGGATAATTTCGGGCTCGCCACTGGTTAAGTCGACGATGGTGGAGGCCACATTGTCGCCATAACCGGAATCGATAACGATATCGACGAGGTTATCGTACTTTTCGGCAATTAATTCAGGGTCTGTAGAATATTCGATGACCTCGTCATCATCTTTAATGGAGGTGGAGGCAATTGGATGTCCCAGTTTTTCGACGATAAGTTGCGGAATCGTATGCGCCGGGACGCGAATGCCGACGGTTTTTTTGCCTTTGTAAGCAAGGGGCAAACTTTTGCTGGCTTCTAAAATAAAGGTGAAGGGACCCGGAATATTATTTTTCAGATACCGAAAAACGCTTGTATCGATGGGTTTGGTGAATTGTGACAGGTGGCTTAGGTCGTTACAAATGATGGAAAAGTGAGCCTTATCTAATTTTACCTTCTTGATCTGGGCAAGCTTTTCCATGGCGCGAATGTCGAAAATGTTGCAACCCAACGCGTACACGGTATCTGACGGGTAGATGATTAATCCGCCATTCTGAAGGGATTTCACCACTTCACCAATGAGGTTTTCCTGGGGATTATCGGGATAAATTTTTAGAATTTTTGCCATATACAAATTTAGCAAAAATAGATTAATAAAGATTTTTTGCATAAAATTTGGAACTTTAGAAAATAGTTGTATATTTGCACCACAATAACGCGGGGTAGAGCAGTAGGTAGCTCGTCGGGCTCATAACCCGGAGGTCGCACGTTCGAGTCGTGTCTCCGCTACTAAGTAAAGAGAATCAAGAAATTGGTTCTCTTTTTTTGTGGGGTTATTTCTTGTGGTGAGGGGGTTTTGGGGATTAAAAATTTATCAAAAAATAAATGGCAGCGTTTGGTAGATAAAGCGCGCGCGAAAAAAGGCATACTTTTCGGCATACCCTTTTGATTTTTTAAAACTTCGGTGATCATATCAATTAAATTAAAACGATTTCGCCTCATAATCGCTCTCGTTACCCAGACGGTCGACCGATTTTAGGGCGATGGTCGTAAGTTTTTTGCCGTTCTTCATCAAAGGCAGATTTGTTGAGATGATGTTTTTCTCCAAAATTTCCGTCTCCCAAACAGTGCCGTATTTCGCATATAAAATCCATTGGAAAACATTTTGATGATCCAAAGAATTCCATTTCACAAGTGCAGACGAGCCCGAAACTTCCAGGAATAAAATAGGCTTTTTTAATGCTTCAGCCTTAATCCAGGGCGTTCGCGGTACCAGGGCTTTTGTTTTGTACGCATTTTTCACCGCATTGAACATGGCTGTGTTTTTCGATAATCCATCGACGCTGTAATGAATAGCTCCGGCGGAATTTTTGAGGATATTTCGCGTCGAAATGATTTGACTGACGATCTCTGCGGGTCGGTCGCTAACATCGCGCATTCCGATTGTGTTGAGACCGGGCCACAGGTGACGATTCAGTGTGTTTTCGCTTTCCCACCAATTAAGAAGCGCAGTAAAACTTTGTGGCCCATCGTTTTTCCAGTAGAGTTGAGGCGAAAAATAATCGAGCCAGCCTTGGTTTAACCACAATTTTGCATCGGCGTAAAGTTCGTCGTACTGAGAAGAACCCTTAATTCCCGCGGGATAACCGGGTTTCCAAATCCCAAATGGACTGATCCCAAACTGCACGTAACTTTTTTCCGCTTTAATTTCGTCGTGAATTCTTTTAATGAATTTGTTTACGTTCGCACGTCGCCAATCGGCTCGCGACAAAGTACCGCCAACTTTTAAATAATTATTCCAGGTTCGGATATCCGGAAAATCTTTGCCGCCGTTGTATTCTCTGTAAGGATAAAAATAGTCGTCGATATGAATGGCATCAATATCATATCTTTTCACGATATCATTAATAACGTGGGAAACGTGATCCTGCGTTTTTTCGTCGGAAGGATCCATCCAGTACATTCCGTTTCGCAGTTTGATGATCTGCTCCGGCATTTTTTTCACCATCGATTCGCTTGTTATGGGCCCGCCGGTAGTGTGCTGTGCGCGGTACGGATTGAGCCAGACATGCAATTCCATTCCGCGCAGATGGGCTTCTTCAATCCAAAACTCCAGGGGATCGTAATATGGAACAGGCGCTTTGCCAACTTCTCCCGTAAGGAAGTAGGACCAGGGTTCCAAATCACTTTTATAAAGAGCATCTGCAGAAGGTCGCGCCTGAAAAATAACGGCGTTGAAGTTCGCGTCTTTCAAGAGATCCAGAATTTTGATGGCTTCGTCTTTTTGCTGCTGCGTGGATAAATTATTTCGCGACGGCCAGTTGATATTCGCGACGGTGGCAATCCAGGCGGCGCGAAATTCGCGATCGACTTCCGGAAGATTTAGTTTGGCTACGGGTTTTTCGATCTCCGGTTTTGGTTGCACCGGTTTAACGACGGCTTTCACGGGCGTTTTTTTCGAAACAGGCTTTTTCGCCGTACAGGAAAAGATGATTAAAAGAACAAGAAGGAAAAGAGAACTAGCTCTGGCAACAGAATATTTCATAAGTGAATTTGATAGGTGCAAACGGCAAATATATTAAAAGCAAAAGACTTAAGGTAATTAATGTTCTCGCAGAATTATCTTTAAATTCCATTCGACGCCAAGTTTCATAAAATCATCATGTCAATTTTTTGGGGCTACAAATTTTTTATTTCAACCTTTCGCTGTTCACGAAGCTTTGGGTGCCGTCACTCGTTTTGATATGGTACCAGGGGCCATTTGAAGAAAGGATTTTTATGGGCGTTTCTTTTTCGGTCGTCGCAATGCTTTCGTAGGAAGTTCCGGGGCCTTGTCGTAGATTGGTTCCGGATTTTATTGTTGTGAAATTTTTTAAATTATTTTTTAAGGTTTTGGGAATGGGTCGTTTTCGAATAAATGGATAAGCATCGACGGCACTGCCGGTCGAATAAATTCCAAAATGCAGATGCGTAGGGCCGCCTTTCGCATTTCCGGTATTGCCCACACGTCCTAACGTGTCGCCGATTTTAACCTTTTTTCCGCTTTCGGTTATGATGCTGTCTAAATGCGCGTAATAAAGCGAATTGCCGAAAATTCCGTCGCGCAGCCAAACCTGTTTTCCGCCCAAACCCTGATCGCCTGTGCGGGTAACATAGCCATCTGCTGCGGCCACCACATAGGTTCCGCGGGCAGCGAAGATATCCAAACCTTCATGGCTTCTTGCGCCGCCATCGCGACTTGCGCCCCAAAAGCTCTGCACATCCGCGTTTCCCTTGCCTACAACCGGAAATGACAATGAGGGCTGTGTGTAAATTTTTAACGAAAAATTGCCCGCGTATTCAATTTCGGGTTGAAGTACAACTTTATAATTTGCGCTGGTGTTAATATTTTCAGAGAAGATTCCGTTTTCGATGATCTGACTTTCAGAGGATTCTACACCCGCAGTTTCCTCGAACATATCAACAAAAATTTTACGTTCCGGATTTAAAGGCGATATTTCGATGACGAGACGGTCGCTTTTTTTCAGGTCCAGGGAATAAGCCAAAGCATTCGGCGGACCGGGGTTAACAAAAGTTTTCGCGGAGAATCCGTCGGGAATCTGCAGTTGCGCTGAAAGTGCAGCGGAAAAGTCATTTTTCCAAAGCGTCATCAAACTGTCGCTTCCGGAAAAACGGCGTTCGTATTTTGCACGTTCGGAAGTTTCAAAAATATTCTTGGTCATTTTTAAGCCGTCGCAGGAAACAGCCAATATCAGTAATAATGCGAGCAGTGTTAATGATTTGAGTTTCATCATATATCGATCCATGCAAAAATTTAGCCGCGCTTTGGTTCAAGCAAAAACATAAAAAAAACCTTCCAAAAAAATTTGAAAGGTTTAGTTTAATTTTAAATCTGCTTAAGATTTCGCGCCTCTTTCGATACGTTTTCTTTCGTCTTCAGAAAGTACTTTTTTACGCATTCTGATGAAGTTTGGTGTTACCTCGATCGCTTCATCACCCTGGATATATTCCATACATTCCTCCAAAGAGAAAAGGATTTTCGGCGCAATGCTGCCGTCTTTATCTTTTCCTGATGCACGCATGTTGTTCAGCTGTTTGGCTTCCACAATATTCACGACCAAATCTCCAGGTTTGTTTTGTTCTCCGATGATCATTCCGGCATAAATTTCTTCGCCCGGATCCACAAAGAACTTGCCTCGGTCCTGTAATTTCGCGATGGAATATTCCGTAGCCGGACCTTGCGTTTTGCTGATTAAAACACCAACCAATCGTCCCGGAATAGCGCCTTTGAAAGGCTTGTAATCTACAAAACGGTGCGCCATAATGGCTTCACCAGCCGTAGCGGTTAACATTTGGGAACGCAATCCAATCAAACCTCTGGAAGGAATTTCGAATTCCATATGCTGCATTTCGCCTTTGGTTTCCATAATGTGAAGATCTCCTTTTCTTTGCGTGGCCAAATCGATCACACGCGAAGCATATTCTTCCGGTACATCAACTACCATGGATTCGTACGGCTCAGATTTTACACCATCGATTTCTCTTAAAATCACCTGTGGCTGGCCAATCGTCATTTCATAACCTTCTCTTCGCATTGTTTCGATCAATACAGAAAGGTGAAGAATACCGCGACCGAAGACCAAAAAGGTATTGGCATCGTCGGTAGGCTCTACTCTTAACGCTAAATTTTTCTCCAGTTCTTTCATCAACCTTTCTTTCAGGTGATTGGAAGTTACATATTTTCCGTCTTTTCCGAAGAAAGGGGAGTTGTTGATGGAGAACGTCATGTTCAAGGTAGGCTCGTCGATCGCCGTTCTTGGTAACGGATCCGGATTTTCCAGATCTACAAAGGAATCGCCGATCTGAAATTTATCAAATCCAACAATCGCGCAGATATCTCCGGCTTTCACTTCCTGAACTTTCTTTTTCCCAAGACCTTCAAAAACGTATAATTCTTTTACTTTTCCTTTGATGATATTGCCGTCTTCCTGCGCCAAACCGATCCATTCTGATTCTTTTACAGAACCCTGATTAATTTTTCCGATTGCGATTCTTCCTAAGAACGAAGAGAAATCAAGAGATACGATCTGCATTCTTAATGGACCTTCTTTCGCTTCCGGCGCCGGCACATGCTCTAAAATTCCGTCCAATAACGGGAAAATATTGTCTGTTTGCTCTAAAGAGGTATTGAACCAGCCCTGCTTACTTGATCCGTAAAATGTTGGGAAATCCAACTGCTCTTCGGTAGCATCGAGGTTGAAGAAAAGATCGAAAACCTGATCGTGAACTTCGTCCGGACGACAGTTTGGTTTATCTACTTTATTGATGACAACAACCGGTCTTAAACCTAATTCCAACGCTTTTTGAAGCACGAAACGCGTTTGCGGCATTGGCCCTTCAAAAGCATCAACCAAAAGCAACACCCCATCTGCCATTTTCAAAACTCTTTCTACCTCACCACCGAAATCGGCGTGACCAGGAGTATCGATTACATTAATTTTGGTGTCTTTGTAAGTTACCGAGATGTTTTTCGATAAAATGGTAATTCCCCGCTCACGTTCCAGATCATTATTATCCATAATAAGATCTCCGGACTCTTGATTTTCCCGGAAAACACTGGTAGCGTGGATGATTTTGTCAACCAAAGTCGTTTTACCGTGGTCAACGTGCGCAATAATTGCGATATTTCTAATGTTTTGCATAATCGTTTTTTGACCGTGCAAAAGTAAGCTTTTTTCGCGAAAAACGAACCTATGTATTTGAATTTAATAAAATTTTATGCCTAAAATTACAGAAAGTTTAATATTGGGTTCATAACTGAGTTTTAAAAGGAAAGAAACAGGCCTGCTATTGCAAATAAAAAGCGGCGAAATGCCGCTCCAACAATTAAATTTAAAATAGTCAATTTTAGTCCTTTAAATAAGAGTAGAGATCATCTTTTAAATGAACCCGCTTTTTACGCAAGTCGGTTAAGTGTTCGTCGGTGGTGTGGTTTTGTTCCCCATCTTCATAATGCTGAATGAGCGCATTGACTTCCTCATAATTAACATACATTTTCTTAAAGGCTTCATCATTCAGTTTAAAATCGTTGATTTTTTCTTCCATATCCGGAAACTCGTGGGTAAGATTGTGATTTTCCATGGCGATAATATTTTGTTTTTTAGTACATTAAAGTTACGGAAAAATATAATCAGACGAGATATGAAAATTATCAGCAATTTTAAGTCATCATATCCAGTTCGAGCGGATTGTTATTTTTAATACGCTCTTCCTTCGCATCCAATTCCCGTTTTCTGAGCATATCTGCAGGTTTTACTTCAGTTCCGTCCGGACCAAACATTTTAAAATTGGCGCCGGCTTCATTGATTTTTTGTGAAGATAAAAAAAATGCCAATCCGAAAGTACGAATTGGCATTATTAAAGCGTTTATTTAATTAAATCGAGCTCCAGAATATTGTTGTCCTTTGCGATTTTTTCTTTCTCCCTTTTTTCCCGAGCGCGGAGGTAATCGCTTACATTCGTCATTTTTCCGTCAATGTTAATTTGGGCCATGTCAGAATTTGCTAAACTTACTCTGAGGGATTTATTGGGATCATTTCTGCTTTCCAAATAGTGCTTTTTATATTCTTTTTCACTTAAATTTACAGCATTCCCGAAATCAAAAACAAAATTTTTGTTCGGATCTACATTTTTAATTTCTTCCGATTTCAGGTTTTTAATTCCATTTAAGATGTAAGAATGACTTTTCGTATCATCTTCAATCTTCACAATTAAACCCGGCAAACCGTGAAATTTATACGGTCCATCCTGAATTGGGATTTCTGTGGTAAACCAAGCGGTCCATTTTCTGCCAAACATTTCCGTTTCGGCTTTTTGAGTTTGGAAGTCGCCGATTTTTTGCTTTTCAGGTAGAATTTTCCAATTCATTTTTCGTTCATCTGCCACTTTCATTTTAGTTTGCCCAATTCTGGTGACTAAAAAAGTTTTAAAATCAGGAAACTCCTTAATAACTGTACTTCTCACAAAACCTTTTCGCATATCGGATTTTACATTCATAGAGCCGGTTGCAGCCAATTCTTTTTCCAATATTGCATTGGCAATAGAATCACTTTTAAAAACCGTTTCACTATAGAATTTTGAAAATTTGGGCAAAACTTCCAGCAACATCATTTCAGATTTTACATCGGCTTGATTGGTAGAATCCGGTATAAACTGGTAAACGTAACTGAACCGCTGGTTTTGTGCAGTGCCAAGACTGAAAATAAATAAGGATAGAAAGAGAAACTTCTTCATTGGGGTAAAATTATTTTTTAAGTTTGATATAAATTTCACCCGTTTTCTTTCCTTCAAAACCTTTCTTGAATACGTGCATCGATTCTATTTTATTCGGATCTAATTTCTGCATTTCTTCGTTCGTGGCAGATTTTCCATCAATAAAAATATTGGCATTTTTATTTAAAGAAGAATTTTTAGAATCATTTAAAGAAATCTGAGCATCTTTCACAGCTTGTTCAGCATCTTTAATACTTTGTTGAATTTCTGTGGAATTAATCTGTTTTACAGCTTCTTCAGCTATTTTCTCCGCGTCTGCAATTTGTTTTTTAAATTTTGGAGAATTTACTAATTTCTCAGCTTTTCTTCCTTGCTTTTCTGCATCGGCAATCTGTTTTTTGAACTTTGGAGAATTCACCAACCTTTCCGCAGCTTTACCTTGTTTTTCTGCCTCTTCAATTCTATTTTTAAAATCAGCAGAATTATAATACGCGTCGAGTTTTGCATAGAGTTGATCCATCTCTCCATATTTTTCACTCAGCAATTTCTCTATATTTTTAAAGTCTTCTTTGCTGTAAATCGCGTCCATTTTTGCACTGAGATCATTAATTTCTGAATCCAAATTTTTAAACTTTGGACTGTCAAAATCTTTTTTATCAGTCAATTTTCGGAGCGCTTCGGTTTTCAAACGCAATTCTTCCCCAATTTTTCGGGCTTCTTCATTTTTTGCGTTAAAGCTATCCTGTAAAGGTTGAATTTCATTCTGTTTTTCTCCAATTTTAGTTTGAACCGATTCCAGAGAATTTTCATTCAATGCGTTTTGTTCTTTGATGTTGGGAGCAATAGTGTCAGATTTTAAAGTGGAAATTAAATGTTCAACTTCCAGATTGGTGTTTTTGATCTCTTTGTTTTTCGCATTTACCAAATAAATGAAAGCCAACAGAAAGAAAAGCGGCAACGCCAGTATTTTGCGCGCATAGCTGAATTTTGTTTTTGATTTTTTAAGCATTGTTAATCTTTTTTTGAGGTTAGAACTAAGAAATGGACTCGTTGCAGGTAAGTGTTTTCCGGAAAAGTGACTTGCCAATAGCATCTGCGCAAATGCCTTTGTGTCCGAGTTTTTTACAGCTTTTTTATCAGCCAGATATTCGTGGATTAAATTAATTTCTTTTTGAATGAGATAAAAAAATGGATTGAACCAAAAGAGGGAAGTGGCGGTTTCAATAAAAATTTTGTCCCAGGAATGTTTTTGTTCGATATGAACCATTTCGTGTTTCAAGATCTGCCGTCCCAAATCCGATTGCAGCGCAATAGAATCTTTCCAAAATAAGTTTCGGAAAAAGGAGAACGGCGCTTCATTCAAATCGGTTTGATAGAAACTGATTCCTTCAAAATTTTGCTTCAGAAATTTCTTTTTCAGCCGCTGAATTTTAAACAACCCAAATAATAAGCGGCTTAGAAAAAAGACAGAAACCAGTCCAGCAACGACAGCAGAAAACGAAAGATAAACGAAATCATTACTTAAATTATTAGAAGAGTTGAAACCATTTAACCTGTTAAATAATAAATAGATATCACTGTTTACTTCGAACGTAAAATAACTTACTTTCAGCAGCGGTAGCAGCAGACTTATCACCACAGACGCCAATAAGTAGAAACGGTTGTAATGATGAAATGTCTTATCTTTAAGAAACAACCGATAGTAGAGAAACATTACACCGGAGCCCAAAACAACTTTACCGAAATATAAAAAAAGTGCTTCCATCAGTCTTTATTTTTAAGTTCGCCGAGCAGCATTTCCAGATCTTCTACGCTCAGTTCATTTTTTTCTACGAGGAAGGAAACCGCGTTCGTGTACGAACCTTCGAAATAATTTTTAACCAAACTTTTCATCGATTTTCCGCTGTATTTTTCTTTTGAAATTAAGGGAAAATATTGATGTTGCCGCCCAAAGACTTCATAACCTACAAAATCTTTTTCTTTCAAAACTTTTAAAATCGTCGAAACAGTATTCGTGTGAGGTTTGGGCTCCGGGAAAAGATCCAGAATATCTTTCAAAAAACCTTTTTTTACGTCCCACAGATACTGCATTACCTGTTCTTCCGCTTTTGTTAACTGAGAAATCTGCATATCACTATTTATTTAGTGATACAAATGTAGCAATTAATTTTAATTGTACAACTATTTTTGTAGTGATATCGAAAGTATTTCTATAAATAGTTCATTGACAAATGATTAAATTATATCTATCTCGTTTGATGGCCTCTTGTCTTACTGTCATGAAGATGAATATTTGCTGATCATTTTCGATGTGGTAAAAATTTCCCAAATTTGAGTAGGAATTCTATAAAGGAATTATTCTTGCTATTACAAGGACAATTATTAAAAATCTTAATTATGAATACGAAAAGACTTTCTTCAACACTGGAAGAAGCGTTAAGCAAACAAATGAATGTCGAACTTTATCAATCTCACACTTATTTAGCATACGGAATTTGGGCAAGCGACAATGGTTACGCGGGGATTTCTAATTTTCTGTTCCGCCATTCGCAGGAAGAAAGGGAGCATGCCATCAAATTTATGCAGTATATTCTGAACCGTGGCGGAAAACCTACCGTAACCGCTTTAGCTTCCGCGCCGGGTGACCCCCAAAATTTGACCGACTGTTTTAACAAAGTTTTCCAACACGAAGTGGAAAACACTGAAAAAATTTACCGCCTCGTGGAACTTGCTTTTGACGAAAAAGACTGGGCAACGTGGAATTTCCTACAGTGGTTTGTGAAAGAGCAAATTGAAGAAGAAACCCTTGCAATGGATCTTATCGATAAATTAAAAATTGCGGGCGGCGATAAAGCTTCAGACGAATCCTTGTTCACGTTGGACAAAACTCTAGGCGAAACTCCGGATGATGCAGATTTAGCGCGCGACGCAACGTCTGAGAATCCTTAATTTCCACGCCGTGCAAAAAATAATCTGCTCCATTTTGGGCAGATTTTTTTGTGCCAAAAAACTCGATCAAAATCTTTATCTTTGCCAATTCTCAATAACAGGGTTTCAGACCTTGAATTTTAAACTTTGAACTAAAGATATGAAATGTGGAATTGTAGGTTTACCCAACGTAGGGAAATCAACCCTTTTTAACTGTTTAAGCAATGCCAAAGCGCAGTCTGCTAATTATCCTTTCTGTACCATCGAGCCGAATATCGGCACCGTGTCTGTACCGGATGAACGTCTGTTCGAACTGGAAAAATTAGTAAAACCGGAGCGCGTTTTACCAGCCGTCGTAGAGATCGTAGATATTGCGGGGCTTGTGAAAGGTGCAAGCAAAGGTGAAGGTTTGGGAAATAAATTTCTTGCGAACATCAGAGAATGCGAAGCGATCATCCACGTTTTAAGATGTTTCGAAGATGCAAATATTATTCACGTCGAAGGAACCGTAGATCCAATTCGCGATAAAGAAATTATCGATATCGAACTCCAGTTGAAGGATATTGAAACTTTGGGAAAATCCGTGGAGAAGGCGAAGAAATTCATTAAATCCGGAAAAAAGGAAGACGTTTTAACTTATGAAACACTGCTGAAACTTCAAAAATTTGTAGAAGAAGGAAACAACGCACGCGAATTTCCAACAGACGATTTTTCTGCCTCAATTATCTCCGACGTTCAGTTATTGACGAACAAACCCATTCTCTATGTTTGTAATGTTGATGAAAATTCCATAAAAAACGGAAACGAATGGATTGCGAAAATCGAAGCGATGGCAAAAAAAGAGAACGCTGAAGTCGTTGTTCTTGCCGCTCAGATCGAAGCAGACATCAATGAACTTGAAACTTTTGAAGAAAGAGAAATGTTTTTGGATGAGTTGGGTTTAACCGAACCCGGCGTAAACAGATTGATCCGAAAAGCTTACGATTTATTGCATTTGCAGACTTATTTTACCGCTGGCGTAAAAGAAGTTCGGGCCTGGACAATTGGAAAAGGTTGGACCGCACCTCAGGCTGCCGGAGTTATTCACACTGATTTCGAAAAAGGATTTATCCGTGCAGAAGTCATTAAATATGAAGATTTTGTTCATTTCGGTTCGGAAGCCAAAGTAAAAGAAGCCGGAAAACTTGCAGTAGAAGGAAAAGAATATATTGTGCAGGATGGTGATATGATGAATTTTAGATTTAATGTTTAAAATTTTATCATAACATAAATAAAAGCGGACTTCGGTTCGCTTTCTTTGGTTAAAGAAAAAGAAATTGAGACTTTTCTATGAGTAATTTTTTCCGTAAATTGGGGTCAAATTATTTTATGAAAAACACCAAAGTAGCAATTATAGTAGGGAGTTTAAGAAAAGAATCTTTTAACAGAAAAGTCGCGAATGAAATAATTCGTTTGGCGCCAGAAAATATGGAGTTAGAAATCGTAGAAATAAAAGATCTAACTTTTTTTAGCGAAGATATTGAAAATGATCCTCCAAAGTCATGGATCGATTTTAAGCAAAAAATTGCGGATTCAGATGCTATTCTATTTGTTTCTCCAGAATATAACCGAACAATTCCGGGGGTTTTAAAAAACGCCATGGAAATTGGAGCAAGACCACCCAAACAAAATTCCTGGAAAGAAAAACCCGGCGCGGTTGTTACCGTTTCTCCAGGTGCAATTGGTGGTTTAGGTGCAAATCTTACCATCAGAAATGCAGCACTTTCTTTAAATATTCCCATGATGCATCAACCGGAAGCTTTTATTGGAGGAATCAAAGATCGTTTGTTGGAAGATGGAAAAACGGTGAACGAAAAGACAGAGAAATTTCTGCGTGATTTTTTAATCGCTTTCGAAAGATGGATCATGCAGTTAACCAACTAAGTTTCCTACACGTTGATCTAAACTGTAGCAACAATTCAAAATTTTCGCGCAAAATTTTAAATATCGATTTCCTTTCGCTATTTTTGTGAGTTACTGAATTTAGGCAGTAGATTCCGATAGTACTATGACCGAAAACACCACCGTTACTTATTCCGAAGACAACATCAGAACCCTCGATTGGCAGGAACATATCCGGATCCGTCCGGGGATGTATATTGGTAAATTGGGCGACGGCTCTTCCGCTGACGACGGAATTTATATTTTACTCAAAGAGATCATCGACAATTCTGTAGACGAGTTTGTGATGAAATCCGGCAAACGCATCGAAATTAAGATCGACGAAGGCAAAGCCACGATTCGCGATTACGGCCGGGGCATTCCTTTAGGTAAAGTCGTCGACGCCGTTTCCAAGATGAATACGGGCGGGAAATATGATTCCAAAGCCTTTAAAAAATCGGTTGGTTTGAATGGAGTAGGTTCAAAAGCCGTAAATGCGCTCTCCGAATTTTTCCGCGTAAAATCGGTGCGCGAGGGAAAAGTTAAAATTGCGGAATTTTCAAAAGGTTTAATTACGGAAAATTTTAAGGAAGCAGATTCCACGGACCGCAACGGAACAGAAATCACCTTCATTCCGGATTCTACCATTTTCACGCATTTCAAGTTCCGGAAAGAGTATATCGAAAAGATGCTCAAAAACTATTGCTATCTGAATCCGGGCTTAAAAATAGTGTTCAACGGCGAAACTTTTTTCTCCGAAAACGGGCTGAAAGATTTGCTTCAAGAGGAAATTGAAGGTGAAATTCTTTATCCTGTAGTTCATCTGAAAGACGAAGATATCGAAGTTGCCATCACGCACTCCGATAAATCGCAATCGGAGACCTATTTTTCTTTCGTCAACGGACAAAATACCACGCAGGGCGGAACGCATTTGAACGCTTTTCGCGAAGCCTATGTAAAAACAATACGCGAATACTTCAATAAAAATTTTGAAGCCGCAGATATCCGAAAATCGATTATTGCCGCGGTCGCGGTTAAAGTGATCGAGCCGGTGTTCGAGTCGCAGACCAAAACAAAACTTGGCTCCAACGAAATGGAACCGGGAAAAGAAACCGTACGGTCGTTTGTGACGAATTTCTTAAAAAATAAACTCGACAATTTTCTGCATCAAAATCAGGAAATCGCCGAAGCCATTCACCGGAAAATTATTATTTCCGAGAGAGAGCGCAAAGAGCTTTCGGGGATTCAGAAATTAGCGCGGGAAAGAGCCAAAAAAGTGTCGCTGCACAATAAAAAACTGCGCGACTGCCGACAGCATTACAACGATCAAAAGGCGCTGAGAAAAGGCGAAACCATGATTTTTATTACGGAGGGAGATTCTGCGTCGGGGTCTATTACCAAGTCCCGCGATGTGGAAACGCAGGCTGTTTTTTCCTTAAAGGGAAAGCCCCTGAACTGCTACGGCCTCACGAAAAGAGTGGTTTATGAAAACGAGGAATTCAATCTGCTTCAGGCCGCTTTAAATATTGAGGATTCTTTGGAAGATCTGCGTTACAATCACGTAATTATCGCCACTGATGCAGATGTCGATGGAATGCACATCCGTTTGTTGATGATCACTTTTTTCCTGCAGTTTTTCCCCGATCTGATTAAAAACGGTCATCTTTATATTCTGCAGACACCGTTGTTCCGGGTTCGAAACAAGAAGGAAACGCGCTACTGTTATTCGCAGGCGGAAAGAATTAAAGCTTTAAATGAATTGGGGAAAAATCCTGAGATCACGCGGTTTAAAGGTTTAGGAGAAATCTCGCCGGACGAATTCAAGCATTTTATCGGCAAAGATATCCGCCTGGAACCGGTGGTATTAGGAAAAGACCAGACGATCGAACAGATTCTGGAATTTTATATGGGCAAAAATACGCCGGACCGCCAAACCTTTATTTTGGAAAATTTAGTGGTCGAAGATCCGGACATCGATAAAAAGGAAGTGTTAAGCGATACGGAGACTGTATAAAAGTCTGCGAAAAATTCAAGGAAAGGCATGAGATTAAACAACCGCAACAAAATTGGTTATTTTAATTTTTTAAGTACATTACTCGTTATGATATCCCTTTTTGGGGTGCTGATTTTTCTGTTGGAACGTTACAAATATCATTATTTAGGCTGGGGCGCGGCAATCTTCGTTGTAATTCCGTTTCTGCTGGCAATTGTTTTTTATCTTCGGGGGCGCCAGATTTTCGAATTCGACAGTGACGGCGAGGCCCTAAACTTTAAAAATAAAAATGTATTCCTTTTTTTGGACCGACCGCTCAGCGACGAGTTTCCGAAATACAAACTGCTGAGTTACGAAATTCTTAACGCATTTATTTTTAAACGTTTATACATTAAAATCAAAAGTAAAAAAAACAATTCCGTTACTTTAAGATATGACGTTTCTTACCTGACCAAAAAAGAATTGAATGACCTCAAATTTTCCTTAAGTAAAGTGATTAAAACAAATAAAGAGAGAGAAAACAGTTGATGGAAGAACAAGAAAATCACCACGAAGAATCACTGAAAAAAGTTTCCGGTCTCTACAAAGACTGGTTTCTGGATTATGCTTCCTATGTTATATTAGACCGCGCAATTCCCTCAATTTTCGATGGTTTTAAACCTGTTCAGCGTCGCATCATGCATTCGATGCGCGAGCTGGAAGACGGTCGCTACAATAAAGTCGCCAATATTGTGGGAAACACGATGAAATATCATCCGCACGGCGATGCTTCCATAACTGATGCCATGGTGCAGATCGGGCAAAAAGAACTGCTCATCGATGCGCAGGGAAACTGGGGAAATATCTATACCGGCGATTCTGCCGCAGCGGCGAGATATATTGAAGCGCGTTTAACGCCCTTTGCGCTGGAAGTGGTCTTCAATCCCAAAACCACGCACTGGTCCAAATCCTATGACGGCCGAAATAACGAGCCAGTCGATCTTCCCGTAAAATTCCCGCTGCTGCTCGCTTCGGGTGTAGAAGGAATTGGCGTGGGGCTTTCCACGAAAATTATGCCGCACAATTTCAATGAGCTGATCAACGCATCGATAGCTCATTTGAAAGGAAAAAAATTCGAACTTTTCCCGGATTTTCTAACAGGTGGAATGCTGGATGTAACGAATTATAATGACGGTGAACGCGGCGGAAGAATCCGGGCGCGCGCAAAAATCATTCATAAAGATAAAAATACGCTTTGCATTACGGAGCTTCCGTTTGGTAAAAATACGGGCGACTTAATCGATTCGGTGATCAAAGCCAATGATAAAGGCAAGATAAAAATCAAGAAAATTGAAGACAATACATCAGATACCGTCGAAATAAACATCCATCTGAATAATGATGTTTCGCCGGATAAAACCATTGATGCTTTGTACGCGTTCACCGACTGCGAAATCCCGATCTCGCCGAATGCCTGCGTGATTGTAGGCGATAAACCGGAGTTTTTAAATGTTTCCGAAATTTTACGCCGAAACACTGATCATACAGTTTCTTTGCTGAAAAAAGAACTCGAAATCGAACTGCACGAACTTCAGGAAAACTGGCATTTTGCGTCGCTGGAAAGGATTTTTATCGAGAACAGAATTTATCACGATATCGAAGAAGTAAAATCCTGGGAAGAAGTCATTTCCACGATCGATGAAGGTTTGAAACCGCATACCAAACATCTTTTACGCGCGGTGACGGAAGAAGATATTTTGAAGTTGACGGAGATCCGCATCAAACGGATTTCGCGCTTCGATCTTGATAAATTCAAACAAAATATTCTGGCGCTCGAAGGAAAGATAGAGCAGGTGAAACACAACCTTCTGCACCTGATTCCGTACGCCATCGAGTATTACACCAATATTCAAAAAAAATACGGCAAGGGCAAGGAGCGCAGAACATCGCTACGCATTTTCGATACCATCGATGCGACGAAAGTGGCGGTCGCGAACGAAAAATTCTACGCCAATTTCGAAGAAGGTTTTATCGGAACTTCACTTAAAAAAGATCAGTATTTATTCGACTGTTCAGACATCGACGATATCATTACGTTTCAGAAAGACGGCACGATGAAGGTTGTAAAAGTGGAAGCCAAAACGTTCATCGGCAAAAATATCGTGCACGTTGCCATCTGGAAAAAGAACGATAAGCGCACTGTTTACAATATGATCTACCGCGAAGGACGCGAAGGACCTTATTATATGAAGCGTTTTTCCGTAACCGGTGTTACACGGAACAACGATTACAAATTGGCGTCGGAAGCGAAAGGTTCGGAAATGCTTTATTTTTCTGCCAATCCAAACGGTGAAGCGGAGTCCGTAACTGTTTTACTGAAATCCAACGCACGCGTCCGAAAAAATAAAATCGAGATCGATTTCTCCGAACTTGCCATTAAAGGTCGCGATTCCAAAGGAAATCTGGTAACGAAGTACCCGATTAAAAAAGTTGATTTAAGGGAAGAAGGCCATTCTACGTTGGCGCCGCGAAAGATTTGGTTTGATGATACCGTACGGCGCTTAAATGCCGATGCCCGCGGAACTTTGCTCGGAAGTTTTAAAGGCGATGATAAAATTCTCACCGTCAATTCCCATGGCGAAGCTAAATTGATTACGTTTGATCTGATGAACCGTTTTGAAGACGATTATCTGATCCTGGAAAAATGGAAACCCGAGCAGCCGCTCACCGCCGTTTATTTTGATGGTGAAAAACAAATCTATTTCATCAAACGCTTTTTGCTGGAGAATACGACGAATGTGCAGCAATTCATGCCGTCCGATCATCCTAAATCTTTTATCGAAAACGTAATTGTCAGCACCGACGCGACTTTGGAACTTATTTTCGCGAAAGAAAAAGACAGGCAGAAAGATCCCGAAACCATTAATATCGATGAGTTTATCAGCGTGAAAGGCATCAAGGCTATCGGAAACCAGCTCACCAAAAATAAAGTAAAAACCATCAATGTGACTATTCCGGAGACTACGGAAGAAATCAATGAAGGATTTGATGTCGTAGAAACGACAGATGGCCATATTAGCTTCATCGATGTTGATGTGAAAGATGAAGATTTTCCGGAAGAAGGAAAGCTCGGCGAATTACCGTTTGAATAATAACGACTTCAAAAAATTATACAAAAAAGACGCTTTTCACGGCGTCTTTTCTATTTTTAAGGTTTCTTAAAACTTTACTTTCAGCGTCATTTCTTTTCCTCCCCGCAAAAGGTTCACCGGCAATTCGTCGCCGGAGTTTATCTTCGCGAGACAATCCATATAACTGTAAACTTCTTTCACCACACATTTATCGATTCTTAAAAGGATATCACCGGCCTGAATTCCTGCGTTGGCAGCCGGCCGGTTTTCCGAAACGCCATCGATGTGAAGGCCGTCTTTCGTATCCGCGTAACTCGGCATAATGCCGAGCGTCACTTTGTATTTTGGAACCGCTTTGCTTGCGGAAATTTTTGTTTTTGTGAACGGAATATTTTCTGCCGCTGCCAAACTATTCGCAAGATTGAAAACATAGCTTGTGATATTTTTCAAGCCCGTAAAATTGATTTTCTCTGTATCATCGCTGGGTTTGTGATAATCGCTGTGCGTGCCCGTAAATAAAAACAGAACCGGAATCTCTTTCAGGTAAAAACTCGTGTGGTCCGACGGTCCAACGCCGGAACTGTCGACCGCCAGATTAAATCCGGCAGGTTTATATTTTTTAATCATTTCGCCAAAAACCGGCGAGGTGCCAACTCCGCCCATTGTGAGATCTTTATCTTTATCCAGTCTTCCCACCATATCCAGATTCATCATCGTAACGACATTTGGATATTTTGTTTTGATGGTTTCTGCAAACTTTTTCGACCCCATCAAACCGTCTTCTTCTCCGGAAAACAAAGCAAAAATATAGTTCGCTTTTTCTCTGGATTTGTTTTGAGAAAACATTCTGGCCAATTCCAGGACCGCCGAAACGCCGGAAGCATTATCATCCGCGCCGTTATGAATTTGTCCTTCAGAATTCACCAGCGTGGAGTTGTGGTGTTCGTTCAGTCCCAAGTGGTCGTAATGCGCACCGATTACAATAGTTTTTGCAGCTTTGTTATCCAAATAACCAATGACATTTCGCGCGTTTACTTTTACAGACGAAGTGTCTTCGTGCGGATTTAATTTAACGTCGTAAGAAAAATTCTGTGTGTAACTTTTACCTTCGAAAGGTTTCAGTTTTAAAGTCTGAAATTCCTTCGAAATATAGTCCGAAGCTTTCTTTTCGCCCTCGCTTCCGGCCAGTCTTCCTTTCAGATCATCGGAGGCGAGATAAGTCACCGTGTTTAGCAGGTTCTTTTCCGAAACCATTTCGGCGGGATCACTATCTACCCAATCTGCAATAAAAACGTTGGTTTCGTGCGGCTTTTCGGCCTGTCGGTTGCTGGAGAAAACAAACTTTTTTCCGTCCGGCGAAAACATGGGAAAGGCGTTGAATTCGCTTTCATACGTGATCTGATGAAGATTTTTACCATCAACGCCTATCGAATAAATTTGGAAATCGTACCCTCTCGTCGAATGATGATTGGAAGAAAAGACAATACTTTTGTCGGACGGGTGAAAATAAGGCGACCAGTTGGCTTTCCCGAGGTGCGTAATCTGTTTTAAATCTGTCCCGTCAATGCTCATCGTGTAAATCTCCATTTCTGTGGGAGCCACAAGGTTTTCGGCGAGCAGATCTTTGTAATCTTTAATGGCTTCGGGCGTAGTCGGCCGCGAAGACCGGAAAACCAGTTTTTTGGAATCGTGAGAAAAGAAAGCGCCGCCATCATATCCTAAACCTGAGGTCAATTGTTTTAAATTTTTCCCGTCAATATCCATGCGCCAAAGTTCGAGATCGCCGCTTCTTGTTGACGTAAAAACGATGTATTTTCCGTCGGGCGAAACCACAGCTTCGGCATCATAGCCCGGCGAGTCGGTTAATTTTTTCGTGATTTTTCCGGTGAGATCAGCAATGTAAATATCAAATTCAGCGTAAACCGGCCAGAGATATTTGCCGTCCGTGCGCGGCTTCGGTTTCGCAGGACATTCTTTGCCGGATTCGTGCGTTGAAGCGTACAAAATATGTTTACCGTCGGGCATGAAAAAAGAACACGTGGTTCTGCCGTCGCCTGTGGAAATTAACTGTAGATCTTTCGTGCTAATATCTTTTTTGGTAAGATCCAAAAGATAAATTTGGTCACAATGCGCTCCAATTAATGGATTCGTCACCTGCATAGTCAGTTTTTTGCTGTCGGGAGAAAAATAGGCTTCGGCATTATCACCCCCGAATGTTAATTTCTGAAGGTTTTTCAGGTTAACTTCCTGAGAAAAAAGGAGGGAAGAAAAGCTTAAACAGGCAAATTTTAAGAAAGATCTGGACGCAATCATCGGTAGATTATTTTTGTTCTATCAAAGATAAGGAAATAAAAAATCGCAGCTGAACTGCGATTTGTACTTTTTAAAAAGGATATCCGAAGGCGAAATTCAGCACCGGTTTCAAGGGTTGCCATTTGTTGATGACCCAGCGGTCGCCCATTGGTTTGTTCGGATCGTAAACTTTGTACGCCGCGTCTAAACGCAAAGTGATGTAGGCCACATTAATCCTCAAACCCAGTCCCGTACCGACGCCCATTTGGGATAAAAATTTGTTGAATTTAAATTCATCGCCAAAACCATTGTCTTTCAAGCTCCAGATATTTCCGGCATCGACAAACGCCGCGCCTTCAAACATTTCGGTGAAAGGCATTCGATATTCGATATTTGTCGTGAGCTTTACGTTGTCCATAATATAGGAGCGCACTTTTTCATCCAGCTGAGAATCCGAAGGTCCTAAACCGCCGAAAACACGCCATGCGCGTATATCATTGGATCCACCATTAAAATAAGACCGAACAAAGGGCATGGTGCTGGAGTTTCCGTACGGAATACCGACGCCGATAAACTGGCGCAACGCCAACGTATGCTTATTATTAAAAAGACTGTAATATTTTCGCACGTCGAAATCGAATTTCACAAATTGGGAGTAGGGAATATTGAAAATACTTTTTGAAGTCCCCGATACAATGCCGTCTTCGCGCTCTCTGTTATTGAAGATGTTGAAAACGTTTCCGGCGGTCTCTACTTTCGCATTAAAATACATCGGATTAGGGCGGTCTTTTTTACCGATCTCGTTGTAAATAAAATTGTAGACCATCGACGAAATTAATACGTCCTGCGTTTGGCGGTCTTTGTTTATTAAAGATTGCAGAAATGTATTATAAGTGCCCAGTTCCTCACCTGAAAGAGAAGCCACGAAGTTTGTGTCGTTTAAAATTAATTCAGAAAAATCATCGGAACTAATTTTATTGTCGATAAAATCCTGGTACAAAGCAGGAGAGTAGGTTTGGAATAAAGAATTTCGAACTTCCGCATCTGCGGGAAAGAAATCATAATACCGGTCTTTATTTCGGGTTAAACTTAATTGCGTATTGAAAAGCGACAGACGATGGGACACGATATCGTTTACATTAGCGAAATAATTTAAACTTCCGTTAAAGTTGATTCTGCCCAAGCCAATATTATTTTGAACTGAGGTTCCCAAAATGATCGACGAGGTTGGCGAATATCTTTTCGGAATGAGTTTCCAGGTTTTAAAAGGCAGCAGCAGCCGCGGAAAATTTAGGGTGGCCTGCGCGGAAATTTCGTAGGCTAAACTTCTTTTCTCCGTGTTTTTGGTGTTCACCACAGATCCGAATACGCCGGATACGTTTGTACTTAAGTTCTCTGCGCCGCCGAAAATATTTCTCGTGGTGAGATCGACGGAAGGAGAAATTCCGAAATTTAAAATCTGGGAGTAATTGATATCGGTGGAAACCTTAAAATCATATTTCGGCAGCGGAGCGAGGTAATAGCTGACGTCTAAAATACTGTCGCTGTTCTTCCGCAAATCTTCATTATACTTTATGATGGTAAAATTGTTGGTGGCTGCAATATTTCGCTTTGTAAGATCCAGGTTTTTCTGGTCGTACACTTCGCCTTTCCTTAAAATAATGGGCCGCCACAACGACATAATTTTAAATTGATCATCCAGCTTATAAAAATTAATTCCGAGCAAAGAATCTTTTGTGGTGCTCGCGGTATCTGCAAGTTTTTCTAGAAGATGAACTTTGATGTCGCCAATGGTGGTAATTTTATACGGCGAATCGATGGAATCTTTATGAATATCCATCGTAAGCGGAACCTGTTTTCGGCTTTGTAAAGTATCTGCCGTGAAATAAATTTCTTCGTTGGAACTGTTGAATTTGTAATATCCGCGCTCCTTCATCAGATCGCCGATTCGCTTTACTTCTTTTTCGAGGATGCTTTGATCGAGAATTTCGCGACCTTTAACCAAACTTTTGTTAAGGTCTTCCTCATAAATTCCTTTGATGGCAGGATCGGGAATATTATAGTAATAATCGCTGATATTGGTTGGATCCTTATGAGTAATTAAATAATTGACCTGCGCTTTTTTTGCCGCAGAATCCAAATCATGACTGAATTTCACTTCGGTATCCCAATAACCTTTGTAAACAAGAAATTTTCGAATGGAATTGGCACTGATTTCCGTTTTGCCCTGATCTAAAATAACAGGCGGCTGCCCAATATTATGCATGAACCGTTGGGCAAACAAACTTTTTCCCACATATTCGGGATGTTCGTATTTAATGAAAAGGGAATCCCGCAGTTTTTGATCGCGCATGTCTGAAGGAAAGGTCATATATTCGTTAAGAATCGAATCATATTTGGGATTGCTCGCATTATAAAACCAGAGCCCGACCGGAAAAAGAAATAACTGTTTTTTATTCGGTTTTTGGCTCACATAATCCGGCACATCATCGTCGTGGATCTTGCCGTCTTCATATTTAAAAGTATTTTTGGTTAATAAAAAATCGCCCTCAGGTACCTTTTTTGTCGTACTACAGGCGTATAGAAAGAGTATGGTAATTGCGGATGAAAAAAATAAGTAATACTTTTGAAAATATATTGAAATATGCTTACGGCTCATAAAATAAAAATTTTACAGTCTTTAGACCAAAAGAAGTTCAGACAAAAATACAATTTGTTTTTGGTTGAAGGCAACAAAACGATTAAAGAAATACCCGCTTCGCCCTATAAAATAAGAGAAGTTTTCTCTCTTAATCCGGCGGAACTCCACTTCGAAACCGCCGTTGCTGCTGAAATTTCCGCGGCCGAATTAAAAAAGATAAGTTTTCTGCAACACCCTAAAGATTCTGTGGCTGTTTGCGAATTGAGGGAAGAAAAACTTCAGGAAAACACCGGCATCCAATTAATTTTAGATGGCATTCAGGATCCGGGGAACTTAGGAACGCTCATCCGGCTCGCAGATTGGTTTGGGATCGCGCAGATTATCTGCAGTGAAGATACCGTCGATTTTTACAATCCGAAGGTCATCCAGGCGAGCATGGGATCTTTTGTCCGCGTTAATATTGTATATCAAAATTTAGAAAATTTTCTGCAGAAAACTAAAAATCCCGTTATTGGGACCGATATGGAGGGGTCGAATTTTTACCAATTTGCATTTCCCGACCGCTTTAATCTTGTCTTAGGAAATGAAGGAAATGGCATTCGTCCCGAAATCGAAAAACTGTTAACAGACAAAATTACCATTCCGCGTTTTGGGAAATCCAAAGCCACGGAAAGTTTAAATGTCTCCATGGCTGGGGGAATTATCTTGGGACAAATTTTTAAAGAAAAATAAAAAAGCCACTTTTCAGCGGCTTTTAAATTATATCAACTGTTCCATACTGGAAGTTGTTCTGTTTTTTTGGTATTCCTCCAATTTGGTTCGAATAAATCTTAGTGCGATAGGAGCTAAGTAGATCAGCGCCAATCCGATAGCTTTCTTCTTCCAGCTTGCGTTTAAAATGCTTTTACGGGCATAATTTCCAACAAAGGTAACTGCACCAATCTTTAAGGCATTTTCCACGAGGTTTGAGCCGGCTTCGCTCCGGGCAAAACCTACGATGGAATCTCTGTTCAAAACGGTTTCTTTAACGCTGTTCGAAACTTCCTTCATTATTTCCTGCGTTTTGATCTCTACTTTCATTTCGCCGTCGGGTTGCATTTCTTCTTTCAAATATTTATCTGTAAAACCGTGCGTTAATGCGCTAAGGCTTTCTTTCGTGTTTTCAAAAGTTAAAAGATCCTCCATTTCGGAGATGTCTTTTTTAAGTAATGCCTTTTTACGTCGAAGTTCTTCCAGGCTTCCGAATTTATTTGCCATAATATTAATCTTCTAAAGATTCAAGAATTTTATTTGCTACCATACTTTTAATCGATTTTCTCATCGCGATGACCAGAATTAAAATCAACAGAAATAATCCGGCGACGATAAGCAAACCATAACCATAGTTATGCAGATACGTTCCAATGAGGAATCCTATGCCAAAAAGAAAGAGAAGCATGAAGAAAAGCGCGGAAAAAAGCGCCAAGATAATATAGATGACCGTGCCCAAAATTGAAACCGACTTTTCTGTAGCTTCCAGTTTCAAAAGATCTGCTCTTTTATAGGCGTACTCTTTGATAAGTTCCAACATTTCCTTAATTTTTTTAAAGTTACAAAAAAAGGAACTTATAGCGTAAGTTCCTTTTTATTTTATAAGATAAACGGAATCTAAATTAAGATTGAAGTCCGTCTAATTCATTCTCAACATCTTTCACAACTTCAGTTGTTTTAGAGATTGCCTGATCTTTGTATTTGTCGTAACCTTCTTTTACAGACGAAACCACTTTATCGGCTGTATCTTTAACCTGCGTAGAGATGTTACCATATTGATCTCTTACTTTACCGGAAACATCCTGATACTGCTCTTTCGCTTTCTCAGCAACTCTTCCGTATTCGTCAACCGCTTGATTTTTCAAGTCGCCTGCTTTTTCTTTAATCTTCTTTCTGGTTTCTTTACCTTCTTCTGGTGCATAAAGCATTCCTAATACTACACCTGCTGCTGCACCTGCAAGAAGTCCTGCTAATACTCCTGCTGCGTTATTTCCTTTTTTAGACATTTTAGTTATTTTTAATAGTTAGTAATAATGTTTGATGACTCACGTCTCTTGCGAAGTTGCAATTAATATACCAATCAGCGGAAACGAAATATTAAATTATGTTAAATATCTTGAATGTGAGACAATATCAGCGCAATCGTTTCCATTTTCGACAAATTGGTGTTATCGATAAGAATTGCATCTTCCGCCTGTCGAAGGGGTGCCACTGTTCTTTCGCTGTCGATCTTATCCCGGTGCACCAGATTTTCCCGAACCTCCTGTTCGTCGCTTTCGATGCCGAGGGATTGCAGCTCCAGAAATCGTCTTCGTGTGCGCTCGTCGATGCTTGCGGTAAGGAAAAATTTGTAATCCGCATTCGGCAAAACAACGGTTCCAATATCGCGCCCATCTAAAATAACGCCGCCTTGCTGTGCGATTTCACGTTGGATGTTCAGCAGAAAATCGCGTACTTCCTTTTGACAGGCAATGAGACTCACGTTCGCAGCAACAGCATTACTTCGGATTTCCATCGAGACATTATTGCCATTCAGGAAAAGCACCAATTCGCTGTTAAAATTTCTAAATTCTAAATTGATGTGATCCAGTTTTTGAAAAAGGTCCGCAAGATTAATTTCAGAGTTTTCATTCAAACAATTTGTCAGCGCAAAATAGGTGACTCCACGATACAGCGCACCGGTATCCATATGAAAAAGACCTAGTTTTTCTGCAATAATTTTAGAAATTGAACTTTTTCCGGTGGAGGAATAGCCGTCGATAGCGATTACGGGTTTTCTCATATCGCAAATTTCATCATTTTTTTTGAATTCCGGAAATATAGAGCGTGGAAAGGGGAGGCAGAATTTATTATCTTCTGTTACCGCTCAGCTGGATCAGGTCCATCGAAAGTCCAAACATGTTAACGTTGGACGAGTTGTGGTAGCGCACATGCGAATAATCGAAACGGAAAGAAGATATCTTTATACCGAAACCCGCGGAAAGGCCGGAAAAACTTCGTTGGTCCAAAACAGCCAGTTCGTTTCCGCGGCGTACATTGTAGCCGAAGCGCAGATTAAAACTTTGCTCCGGGAAAAGTTCTGCACCAAAAGACAAATGATCCGCCACTTTTCGCGACCAGCGAATCTCCTGCCCGTTGTTATTAAAATCCTGAGAAATGTTTAATTTTTGCAGATCGTGTGCTGTAACCGTTAGCGCTACAGGAAATTCATCCAGAATTTTCGTGTAGCCTAAATCCACGCGGAAAGCTACGTTTTCCCTTACACCGTTAAATGGCTTAAACTGATACCCGAAATTTCGAAAAACCAAAGCTAAAGTTTCTTTCGTCTTTTCTTTGTAGTACGTTACACCCGCGCTCCCGACTACCGCCATGGACGTAAAATTGTCGATTTTTGAGGTAACGAAATTCGCGCTTCCCGCAATGGTCCAGTTATCATCAAACTGATAGGCATACCCCGCACCAACCGTCGCGTCGAAGGCACCAAATTCTCCATCGATGGTTGCACTTTCGTCTGTCCGCGGAATTCTGCCATAGTCCATATACTTTGCGTTGAAGGAGATCAAATGTCCTTCTTCCAAATCCTTTACAAAGGAAATGGTGCCGTATTTCGAATCTGCCAGGTAGGAGGCATAGTTCACTGAAATCATTTGATCCTGATCTAAATTCATCAACCCGGGATTAACTGCCGCGAAACTTACATCGTAATCCCGCACCGATACGGCGTCGCCACCCAAAGCGGCCTGTCTCGCAGATACCGGAATATTGAGGAAAGGATAAACGTTTGTTCCTTCCTGTGCAAACAAAATGGTAGCGGCAAACAGCAGAGGAATAAGGGTGATTTTTTTCAAATGAAGGAATCTGGTGACAAAAATAATTCTTTTATATAATTTTCGAAAATATTTCTCTGTAAATATAAATCTATAAACGAAATTATTTGGGTTTCCTTATATTTGCCCTGCAAAAAAGGCAATAAAATAAAAAAAATGAAATACAAAAGAATTCTACTCAAACTCAGCGGTGAGGCGCTAATGGGAAACCGATCTTACGGAATTGATAATGACCGCCTAAAAGAGTATGCCGAGGAAATTAAAAAGGTTGTAGATATGGGTTGCGAAGTGGCGATCGTGATTGGTGGAGGAAACATTTTCCGTGGTTTGGCCGGCGCTGCAAAAGGGATGGATAGAGTTCAGGGCGATTATATGGGAATGTTGGCCACCGTGATCAACGGCATGGCTTTACAAGGCGCTTTGGAAGATGCCGGAATCTTCACGCGTCTTCAGTCTGCAATCGAGATGGACAAAGTAGCCGAGCCCTTCATCAAAAGAAAAGCAACGCGTCATTTAGAAAAGGGCAGAGTTGTAATTTTCGGTGCAGGTACCGGAAATCCTTACTTTACCACCGATACCGCTGCTACGTTGCGCGCCATTGAAATTGGTGCTGATGTTATTTTAAAAGGTACCAGAGTTGACGGAATTTATGATTCAGATCCTGAAAAAAATGCAGATGCGGTAAAATATAATTCTTTAACTTTCGACGAGGTTTTCGAAAAAGGGTTAAAGGTAATGGATATGACCGCTTTTACTTTGAGCCACGAAAATAAATTACCGATTATTGTGTTTGATATGAATAAGGACGGAAATCTTTTAAAAATCGTGGAAGGCGAAAACATTGGAACACTGGTAACTGTTACTAATTAGAAAAAAAGGGAGGTAAACCTTAACTAGAAATAAAAATTTATGGAAGATTTAGAACTTATTGCAGATATGGTGAAGCAGGAAATGGATGCTGCCATTAAACATTTGGATCACGCTTTTCAAAAAATTAGAGCCGGCCGCGCGTCTACAACCATGGTTCAGGATGTGATGGTCGAATATTACGGCGCACCGACCCCGCTGAATCAAGTGGCGAATGTGATGGTTCCCGATGCGATGACGATTTCCATTCAGCCCTGGGACAAAACTGCCATTGGCGCCATCGAAAAAGCCATCATCAATTCAAATCTGGGTTTTGCACCGATGAATAATGGCGAAAACATTATTTTAAATGTGCCACCATTAACCGAAGAACGCAGACGCGAACTGGCCAAAAGTGCCAAAAGCGAGTCCGATGCAACTAAAGTTACCGTGCGTAACGCCAGACAGGAAGGCATGAAAGATCTTCGCAAACTCGAAGGGGTTTCGGAAGATCTTATTAAAGATGAAGAGGCGAAAATTCAGATACTGACCGATAATTATGTAAAATTATGCGACGATCATTTAAAAGTGAAAGAAGCAGAGATTATGAAGGTCTGATTTATGCCGATAAATAGAAAAGCCGTTTCAATTTTTTTGAAACGGCTTTTAATTTTTCTAAAATGTTACTCCAAGCACTATACTTCCATCATCAACCATTCTTCATTTCATTTTCCCTTCTCTGCAAAACTGAAAATATTCCCCAGTTTAATTTTGGAGTAGCCGTTGGATTTTATTTTGGATGCATTAATCATGGCCTGCGCTAAAACATCGGTTGGTAAAGGTTTTTGATGCGTAAGGATACCGAATTTATTTGCAAATTTGATGATTTTTCCGCCTAAAACTTCGCCGGTGCGTTCCGTATCTTTGCGCTCCAACATTCCGGGTTGAAATATGGTGATTTTATTAAAATGAAGGTTTTTCACGCTTTCTTCCAGGTCGCCTTTCATTTTGGAATAGAAAATTTTTGACTTCGGCGACGCACCGTAAGAGGAAACCAAAATATAATCTTCCACGCCGTTTTCTTTGGCCGTTTTTGCAAAGTTATACTGATAATCGTAGTCGACTTTGCGCTGCTCTTCTTTGCTTCCGGCATTTTTCAGCGTGGTGCCGAGACAGGAAAAAGCCACATCGCCCTGTACGAGATCTCTCCATTCCGCGGGTTTATCGAAGTCGACAAGATGATTTTTTAATTTCGGATTTTCTGTTTCTAAAGGTTTCCGCACGAAAACATTCACTTCCTCATAGTCGGGATCATTCAATAATTGTTTGACCAAATCTTTTCCTGTAGCGCCGGTGGCGCCGATAACGAGTGCTTTCATTTTATAACGGGACTGAATATTGAGTGATTAGCAAAATTCTAAGTTTTAAAACTACTAAATTTGAATTGAAAATTATTATTTCTTACCAATTAACTTACTATTCCTTAAAAAGATGGACGCGAACCAAATTCTCGATCATTGTCTCGCCAGGAAAGGCGTGGTGGAGACTTTCCCTTTCAACCCCGAAACGCTTGTGCTGAAAGTAGGAGGCAAGATGTTTCTGCTAATGCCTTTGGAGACACAACCTTTGACCATTTCCGTGAAAACCGACCCGGAATGGAGCGCAGAACTTCGGGAGCAGCATCCGCAGGTCACCGGCGCTTATCACATGAACAAAACGCACTGGAATTCGGTGCTTTGTGAGGGTTTAAAACCGGATTTGATTTTAAAACTCATCGATCACTCTTATGATCTTGTTGTCGCGTCACTGCCAAAAAAGATCCGCGGAGAACTTTGAAAGTAGTAAGTTTTTTTTCGATCAATTTATATGAAAAATTCTTAAAAATCAATTCAAAAATCAGCCAGATCTGCGCGCAAAAACTTTTTGGTTTTATCGTTTCAAAGTTTTAAAATTGAAACTTTTCCGTCCGAATTTTATCTTCGTCCAGTCTTTCGACGAGTTTTTCTAAATTTTCAAACTTAATTTCCTCGTGCAGAAATTCCCTGAAATTAACCGAAATCGCCTCGCCGTAAATATCATCCTCAAAATTTAAAATATAAACTTCCACGGAAAGTTCCTCGCCCGCAACCGTCGGATTTGTTCCAATGCTCAACATTCCTTTTAAATGTTGACCTTTCACAAAAACATCCACAATATAAGCGCCTTTTTTCGGTAAGAGTTTGATTTGATCGACCGCTATATTCGCCGTTGGATAACCTATTGTGCGCCCAATTTTCCTGCCGTGAACTACTTTTCCCGCCACGGAATAAACATAGCCCAACATTTCGTTTGCTTCTTTTACATTTCCGGCGGCTAATGCATTGCGGATTTGCGTAGAACTGATGTGTTTGTCCCGAAAATCGACGGCTTCAACCTGTTCCACTTCAAAACCTGATTCCGGCGCCATCTTTTCGAGTAAACTGAAATCGCCGCTCTTGTTTTTGCCGAAAGTATGATCGTGCCCGATGATTAAATGTTTTATGTTTAACCGTTCTACCAAAATCTGCTTCACGAATTCTTCGCCCGTCAAATTGCGAAAATCGGCATCGAATTCTTTCAAAAATAAATTCTGAACGCCATGCTTTTGGAGGAAATAGGTTTTCTCTTCAATCGTATTCAGCAGTTTTAAATCATCGTCGGGACTGAAAACAGTTCGGGGATGCGGCCAAAAAGTGAGGATCGCAGACTCCAGATTCTTTTTTTGGGCTACGGTATTGAGTTGATTTATAATAGATTGATGGCCGAGATGAACCCCGTCAAACGTGCCGATAGAAAGCGCCAAAGGTGTAGATTCGTGATAATTCGGGAAGTTTTTGATGATTTTCAAACGGAGAAATTTTGCTCCTGCAAATATGATAAAAATCTTCTTTTGAAGCAATTGCAGATTAGGGAACTTTCATTATATTTGCACACAAGAAAAAATCTAGCAATGGCAAACCAAATTAAAGGAAAAATTTCTCAAATTATCGGTCCGGTTATCGACGTTATTTTTACAGATGTTGAAGAACTTCCGAAAATTTATGACGCACTCGAAATCTTAAAATCAGACGGTAACAAAGTTATACTCGAAGTTGAACAGCACATCGGTGAAGATTCTGTAAGATGTATCGCGATGGATGCTACCGACGGTCTTCAAAGAGGGCAGGAAGTAATTTCTCAGGGTCGACAGATCACAATGCCTGTAGGCGACGAAGTTTACGGTAGATTATTTAATGTAGTAGGAGATGCGATCGACGGGATTGCACCGGTTTCTAAAGAAAACGGCTTACCTATTCACAGAGACGCTCCAAAATTTGATCAACTTTCCACTTCAGCTGAAGTTCTTTTTACTGGTATTAAAGTAATCGATTTGGTTGAGCCTTATTCAAAAGGAGGAAAAATTGGTTTGTTCGGTGGTGCAGGTGTTGGTAAAACAGTACTTATCCAGGAACTTATTAATAATATTGCGAAAGGACACGGTGGACTTTCTGTTTTTGCCGGTGTAGGTGAAAGAACCAGAGAAGGAAACGACCTTTTGAGAGAAATGCTGGAATCCGGCATTATTAAATACGGCGACGAATTTATGCACTCCATGGAAAATGGTGGTTGGGATTTATCAAAAATCGATTTGGAAGCCATGAAAGATTCCAAAGCAACTTTCGTCTTCGGACAAATGAACGAGCCACCTGGAGCAAGAGCGCGTGTTGCCTTATCCGGACTTACTATTGCAGAAAGTTTTAGAGATGGCGACGGAACAGGACAGGGTAGAGATATCTTATTCTTCGTGGACAATATCTTTCGTTTTACGCAGGCAGGTTCTGAGGTTTCCGCCCTTTTAGGACGAATGCCTTCAGCAGTAGGTTACCAGCCGACTTTGGCCTCCGAAATGGGTGCCATGCAGGAAAGGATTACCTCTACGAAAAACGGTTCCATTACTTCAGTTCAGGCGATCTACGTTCCTGCGGATGATTTAACGGATCCGGCTCCGGCTACAACCTTTGCTCACCTTGATGCAACAACCGTATTGGACAGAAAAATTGCATCCTTAGGTATTTACCCGGCGGTAGATCCGTTGGCTTCAACATCAAGAATTTTGACTCCCGAAATTTTAGGAGACGAACATTACGACTGTGCGCAAAGAGTAAAAGAAATCCTTCAAAAATACAAAGCCTTACAGGATATCATCGCGATTCTTGGGATGGAAGAACTTTCCGAAGAGGATAAATTATCTGTGTACCGTGCGCGTAAAGTGCAGCGTTTCTTGTCGCAGCCTTTCCACGTAGCAGAACAGTTTACAGGTTTAAAAGGAACTTTGGTTGATATTAAAGATACCATCAAAGGATTCAACATGATTATCGACGGAGAACTGGATCACTTGCCGGAAGCTGCTTTCAACCTGAAAGGAAACATCGAAGATGCCATTGAAGCCGGAGAAAAAATGTTGGCTGAAAACGCTTAATAAATTTTAAATGTTAGATTTTAGATTTTAGATTGAGGGATCATTTAGAATTTAAAATCTACAATCTATAATTTTAGATAATGAATATAAAAATATTAACCCCGGAATTTGTAATTTTTGAAGGCGAAGTGAATTCGGTTTTGCTTCCCGGTAAAAACGGCGATTTCCATATCATGAAAGATCACGCAGCCATCGTTGCATCGTTAACTGGCGGGAAAGTGAGAGTTTTCACGAACCAAATTGATGAAAGCTTCGAAAAGCATTTCACCAGAGAAAACGAAAAGGAAAGTGTATTTTCTTTTCCGGTGAAGAGTGGTGTTATCGAATTCAACAATAACAAAGGAATTATTCTCGCAGAGTAATTTCCTTATTAAGTCCTATAAAGTCCCGCCTCGAAAGAAGCGGGACTTTTTTTTATTTGGTGACCGAAAGAATAAATGCCGAAAGAATTCCAAGACCAATACCAATTTTTTGATACTGCGCCAAACGTTCTTTCTGATACAGCTTGGAAATGAGTAAACCGAGGATGGGCTCAATCAATCCGATAATCGCAAAAAGTATGATGCTCATATTGGCAAGTGCGAAATTCAGGCAGAAGGTTCCCAAAGTTCCCAGAAAAATAAGCAGTCCGATTTCTTTTTTAGTGGTAGAACTGATATTTCGGAGATTCAATTTTGCAGGATCAAAAAAGAATAAAACAAAGCTGAGTGAAAATACCGTGAATTCCAAAACGGCGCAAAAAAGTACGGGTCCTAATTTTTCGATAAACGGAACGTATAAATAAGCAGTGGACCAAAATATTTTTGCCAAAACGGTGTAGAGCAATCCTTTGGACAAAAATGATGCTTTCTTTCTGGCTGAAACTTCAATCAGCGAAACGCCAATGAGAACCACAATGCACAGAAAGATTTTTAAAGCTGAAATTTCTTCGCCATAAAGAAAATAACCCGCTGCAACACCAATGATCAGACCGATTTTTCCGAAACCAATCGTGTTGGAAACCTGCGTATGTTTCATAGATTGCAGAAAGAAAAAAAGCCCAAAATAATTTACAGCGCAGATTCCCGCCGTTTGCATCACGTCGATCCAGGAAAACTGAGTTTTCGGGATAATCTGAAGTCCGGTAAGTACAAAATAACTGCTGAAAAAAATAAGAAAACAACATGCGCTCCGAATTAAGATCAACGGTAAAGTTCCAACTTCATTTCGCGGATTTTTCCACAAAACATTGGTCGTTCCGTAACTTATATGTCCCAGAATTGTGATAAAAATCGCTAACATTAAATGGTGTTAAAATAGGTGAATTGCGTTCTTTCGACCAAGATTTGAAATCTTTCTTTAAAATCTTTTCGTTCGGGAAATAATTGCTTTCCTAAATAGTAATATTGCAGCTCAAAATATATTTTACTGTCAAAAGAAAAAGATTTTGAGTCGTTAATATCAATAGGAAGGGTATCAAAAATTCTCAGTGCTTCCTCCCTTTTATCCATTTTAAAAAGCGTAGTTGCGCGCGTAATTTTATACAGATAAAGTTGCGGCTTGAGATGTTGATTTTCTTCGACACATATTTGAAGTTGTTTTTCTGACGGAATTTCAGTGAAATATTGATCAGCCATTTCATATTGTTTTAAAATGTTCAGAAGATTACTGACGTAGGTGCAGAAGACGATTTGATCCGCGAATGATTCGCCCCGATTTTCAACTATATTTCTGAATTTATAGCCAGAAATCTTCGCAGTATCAATATTTATTGAATGCAGAAAAGTATGAATATGTTTTGCGATGGAATATCTCGCTTCCGGAAAAACAATAAATTCACCGCTTTCTTTTCGCATTTTTATCACAGACTTTTCAATCATTTTCATCAGATGGTCTGCTTCGTCAATTTTTAATTGCTCCGACATAAATTTTCCAAAGTAAATAAATGCGTAAGCAAAAACCTTTACGTGCGCTTTACTGCTTATTTTGGCCAGTTTTAAAAGGGCGTCCTGATAATTTTCCTGTGCAATATGACCATAAGACGGATGCCACGCGACAACGTATTCCAGCGCTTCTTCATTTTCGAAAAATCGCTTTACAAATTCTTTCAAATCAACGGGATTGGAAAGAATTTTCTGGGCAAAATAATAATTTGCTTTTTGAAATCTGTTCTCATTAAGCGAAGTCCCTTTTCCTTTTACACTGCCGTAATAAATGTCCAAAAGTTCAAAATCCATGGTGGGTTTATCACTGTTTGAATTTTCGCAGAAATCCCGAAAACTTTTATAGCCCAATCTTTCCGAAATAAGATTTAAGGTAGAATTCCGCAGTAGGCTTTCATTTTTAATCTTACCCAAAAATCTTCGCAGCGAATTTTTTGAAATGCCAATATTAATGGCGAGATTCTCCAGTCCCTTGGTCGTAGAAACATTGCTGAAATAAACATTCTCGAATTCCTTTCTCAATTTATCGATCATACTGCAAATTACTCTATTTACCCGTCCTGCTACAAATATTATGGGCAAATTTGGGCATAATTTAGAGTAGACAAACTTACTAAATTTGCTCTTTAACTTAATTAAATTTTTAAAATGAAAAAAGTTTTATTATCGCTTGCAATGGTCACTTTAATAATCTCGTGCAAAAAATCAGATGATGAGCAAAAATTTGCTGCAACAACTGTTTCCGCATCTTTACAAGAAGATAATGGCCAGGCCAATAACTTAAATAACACAGATGATGAGATTTTAGAGTCAAATCATTCCATCAATTCCCAGATAGCTAGTAAGACAAACAATATTGACGTAATGTTAGACGATTACGATAAATACGTCGACCAATACTTACTATTTATAGGTAAAATGGGCGATCGCTCCGATATGAGTGTAATGTCTGAATATCCAGCTCTAATCGAGAAAGGGCAACAATGGACAGAAAACATGGAGAAAGCTGAAAAAAAACAGGATTTTACTCCGGCGCAAATGAGAAGAATGTTGGAAATCCAAAATAAGATGACACAGGCAGTTAGCAAGATAGAATTTAATTAATACCAAAAATAGAGCTCAGAGACTACTAAAACGAGGCGCTGCGGAAAAGCCAAACGAGTAGGAAATATTACTTAAATCAAAATGAAATATCTAATTATAATTTTAGGAGCCACTATACTGGGTTCTCTTTCTTTAGCAGCTGATGCAGCTCTTTTTTCTAAAGAGACTGAAGGAAATTACTCTGGTAAAGAAGAAAATGAAAAATTCCAATAAGCATATTTAAAAGAAATGGTAAAATGCAAATAATTTTACTTTACTTATTATGAAAAAATGGGTATTAGCTCCAGCAGTCATCGGTTTATTTCTCTCTTGTCAAGAAGCAAAAAAAATAGGCGAAAGAAAAGTAACTGCAAAAAGTGCCGTAGTAACAAATGATTCTTCAAAGAAAGAGGAAAATTATATTACAGATTCACTACAAAAGGCAGAAAATTTCGTGAATACGAAAGAAACTTCCATCGCCTACGCAGGAGGCGAGCAATGGTTAAAAACTTCTATCGACAATGAATTTAATAAAGGCATGGGAAATTTAGAAAATTTGTGCACTAAAAAATATGCAGAATTTAAAATGGATGCTATGGGAATTGAGTTTGATTACGGTTTAACAGAAAAGGAGTTCAAAAAGAAGTGGCAAGGTAAATACAACTTAGATTTAGTAAACCAGGAAAGTTTTCTCTTAGGCACGCAGGATCACGGTAAAATTAAAGTGAGTTCTGTAATCCCCAAAAATATTGAAACTAATGGCGCATGGTACAACGTCACATTAAAAGACCTTGATTTTAATAACTCTGTAAATCGAGAAATCAGGATTGTAAAAAATGGCAAGCGTTATTTAATTGATGAAGTGTTAGAAGATGGATACTCCAATTTCTAGGATAACATATTGTTGCAATCTGTGCAAATTTGGGCAAATTTCCATAGTTGATAATGCTATAAATTTGTAACAGTCAAGAAGTATACTAAAAACACATCTCTATATAGTTTAAGTCCCATTTTTTCCGGAAAGTGGGATTTAATTTGAAAACAGTTTTCGCGCTGAAAATTTGTATTTAAATTAACATCAGCTTTCAACTTTTCTTTTTCACAATTTCCTACATTTGATTGTGTTTCGCGGCAAATCATTTCGTGAAGCTTCTAAAATCAAACACAGTATGGAAATTTCTTTAAAAAATCAGGTCGCCCTTATTACCGGTTCCTCCAGCGGCATCGGAGCCGGGATCGCACAATCCATGGCCGAGGCCGGCGCAACGGTGGTCATCAATTATCCTTCGCCCGGTAGTGAAGCTAAAGCAACAGATATTTTAAAAGGCATCACCGATAAGGGCGGAAACGGAATTATTTCCCAGTGCGATGTTTCAAAAGAAAACGAAGTGCTCCGAATGTTTCAGGACGTCGTCTCCCAGCTCGGAACCGTCGATATTTTAGTCAACAATGCCGGAATTCAAAAAGATTCCAAATTTACGGAAATGACGCTGGACCAATGGAACGCCGTTATCAACGTGAACCTAACGGGCCAGTTTTTATGCGCGCGCGAAGCCATAAAAGAATTTCTGCGCCGCGGAATTGATCCTTCCAGATCGGTTGCGTGCGGCAAGATCATTCATATTTCTTCCGTTCACGAAATTATTCCCTGGGCCGGACACGCCAATTATGCCTCCAGTAAAGGCGCCATCCGAATGTTGATGCAGACTTTGGCACAGGAGCATGGCGCCGATAAAATCCGCGTCAATTCCATTTGCCCGGGCGCCATTCAAACGCCTATCAATACGAATGCGTGGGATTCCGAGAAATCTTTGGAGGCACTTCTGCAATTAATTCCCTATAACCGGATCGGCCAGCCTGCAGATATTGGCAACCTCGCCGTATTTTTAGCCAGCGACATGGCAGATTACATCACCGGCGCAAGTATTTTCATCGACGGCGGAATGACGACTTTTGAGAGTTTTTCTACGGGCGGATAATTTTTTTGGGCGCCTTTTTCCGCCTTCCGTTCCCGCAATTTTTTTTGCAAAAAAATGTGCTCCACTCAAGTCGGGGCGCAGATTGCGGCACAAAATTAAAATTCTTTAATTTTAAATATTTGTAAAAACTCAAAAATTTAAAATTCACAACTCATAATTTATAAAAATATGACCGAAGAAAGCAAACGAATCCCCAATGTTGCCTGGAAAAAATGGGGACCTTACGTCAGCAACCGCGAATGGGGCCTGGTCCGCGAAGATTACAGCGCCAACGGCGACGCTTGGAATTTCACGAACCACGATACCGCCGAAGCCAAAACCTACCGCTGGGGCGAGGAAGGCATCTGTGGAGTTTGCGACGACAAGCAGCTGCTCGTTTTCTCTTTGGGTCTTTGGAATAAAAAAGATAAAATGGTAAAGGAGCGCTTTTTCGGTTTAACGAACGGGCAGGGAAATCACGGCGAAGATGTAAAGGAATATTACTATTATTTAGACAATACACCCACGCATTCTTACATGAAAATGCTCTACAAATATCCCCAAAATGCTTTTCCGTACGACGATTTGCTGCGGAAAAACGCCGCCCGCGGCAGACTGGAAGCCGAATATGAACTGATCGACACCGGAATCTTCGACGACAACGAGTATTTCGATGTTTTCATTGAATACGCAAAAAATTCTCCGACCGATATTTTGGTGAAAATCACCGTTATAAACCGCGGAAAAAACGACGCGCCGCTTATTCTTATGCCAACCGTTTGGTTTCGAAACACGTGGAATTGGGGCTACGATGATTACAAACCCAAAATGACGTCCGATCGTGCAGATCATATCAAGATCGAGAGAAAGGAACTCGACATCAAAAATTTTTACGCGAAGAATTCTTTAAAAACGCTGTTTTGCAACAACGAGACGAACGACGTCCGGCTTTATCATTCGCTCAACGAAACACCGTTCACGAAAGACGGCATCAACCGGTTTGTCACAACGGGAAAAGACAATGGCATCAATAAAGAAAACTTTGGAACGAAAGCTACCTTTCTTTTGGATGAAACGATTCCCGCGGAAAGCACGCAAATTTTCGAATTTCGGCTTTCGGAAGAGAATTTGGATGATCCCTTTAAAGATTTTGACGAAATTTTTCTTTCCCGGCAAAAAGAAGCCGACGAATTTTACGCTTATATTCAAAAAGGCATCCCTTCCGATGACGAAAAAAATGTGCAGCGACAGGCTTTTGCGGGAATGTTGTGGAACAAAATGTTCTATCATTACAACGTTGCCAAATGGTTAAAAGGCGATCCCGCAGAAATTAAGCCGCCAAAATCCCGCGAGAAAATCCGAAACTGCGAATGGAAACATTTAAACAATTTCGATATCATTTCCATGCCCGACAAATGGGAATACCCTTGGTACGCCACGTGGGATCTGGCATTCCACACTTTGAGTTTTGCCTTGATCGATCCGGATTTTGCAAAACAGCAGATCAAACTTTTCACGCTGGATTGGTATATGCACCCAAACGGTCAGCTTCCCGCCTACGAATGGAATTTTTCCGATGTCAATCCGCCGGTTCACGCCTGGGCACTTTTTCGGATCTTTAAAATAGATGAAACGCTGAAAGGAAAACCCGATTTGGATTTTCTGGAGACCGTTTTTCAAAAACTACTGCTAAATTTTACGTGGTGGGTAAATAAAAAAGACAGCAACGGCAACAATATTTTCGAGGGTGGATTTCTCGGCCTCGATAACGTGGGCGTTTTCGACCGCAGCGACACCTTACCAAATGGGCAAAGATTGGAGCAAGCCGACGGAACCAGCTGGATGGCCATGTTTGCGCTGAACATGATGCGCATTTCCATCGAGCTGGCACAGTATAATCATATTTACGAGGAAATGGCAACGAAGTTTTTTGAACATTTTCTGTACATCGCCAATGCCCTCGATAATATGGGCGACAATAATTTTTCGCTTTGGGATGACGAGGACGAATTTTTTTACGACGCCATTGCTACGAACAAAGGCGACAACATGTTCCTGAAATTACGAACAGTTGTCGGCTTAATCCCAATGTTTGCCGTAGAAGTTATTGAGGACGAAATGCTGGAAAAACTTCCGGTATTCAAGGCGCGGATGCATTGGATCATGGAGAATAAACCTGAACTTGCGTCGCTCGTTTCGTACTGGGAAGTGAAAGGCCAGGATTCCAAACATCTGCTGAGTTTGCTGCGGGGTCACCGCCTGAAACGACTGCTCGTCCGAATGCTGGATGAGAAGGAATTTCTGAGCGACTACGGCGTTCGCGCGCTCTCGAAAATTTACGAAGACAATCCCTTCGAAATTCATTTAAACGACATCGACTATTCCATTAAATATACGCCGGCAGAAAGCGACAGCGGCCTATTTGGCGGCAACAGCAACTGGCGCGGACCCATCTGGTTTCCCATCAATTTTTTAATTATCGAAAGTCTGCAGCGCTTTTTCTTTTATTACAGCCCGGATTTTATGGTGGAATATCCGACGGGCAGCGGAAATTATTCGAACCTCGATGAAATCGCCGATGCCTTGGGAAAAAGACTTTCAAAAATTTTTCTGAAAGATGAAAACGGCAAACGTGCGGTTAACGGGCAGTACCCGAGATTTCAGGAAGACGAAAACTTTAAGGATTATATTTTGTTTTACGAATATTTCCACGGTGATAACGGAAGGGGAGTTGGCGCCTCCCATCAAACAGGGTGGACAGGTTTGATTTCGAAAATTCTGCAGCCGAGATTAAGCAAATTCAAGATGGCGAAAGACGAAACGGAAACGCCAAATTGATCAATCAAACGGCTTCCTTTCTTCTTAATTGTTGGTGCGAGAGGATGATCAATGCAATCATCAAACCTATAGAAACGAGGGACGCATTTAATGTACCCAAATCAAGTCCGCCTTTCGCTAATGGTTTGGTTAGGAAGTCGCCGAAAGTCGCCCCAAACGGACGCGTAAATATAAAGGCGATCCAAAAAAGAACGATGTGATTAATTTTAGTCAGATAGTGCAAAGCCACGACAACGATAATAATTGAGCCCGTGATGATGGCGCCCATCAGATAAGTGAATCCTAAATTATCACTCAGAAAATCACCAAACGCGGTTCCTAAGCTGTTTGAAAACAATACGGCCAGCCAGAAATAAAGTTCTTTTGATCTTTCGAAAATAGGATAGACTTCCAAATTTTTATATTTCCTGTACCAGAAATAGAGACTTAACATCAGCAAAGCAACCAACATTAAACTTCCCCACGCGTAACCTAAATGCAAACTTCGGTCGATGAAATCCGAGATCTCTGTGCCGAATGTGGTTGTTCCGATAATCACTAACCAATAAAAAGCGGGAATATATTTTTGGGCATTCAGCTGTAAAAGAAGCGCAGCAAGAAAGAAAAGATAGGTAATGCCGATGCCGACCAAATACCCTAAATTCAAAGTCTGCGCAATAAAATCTCCTAAAGTTTCTCCCAAAGTAGTGGCGATAATTTTCATCACCCAAAAAAGCAGGGTGATCTGAGCAACTTTGTTGAAAGGATATTTCTCGGTTTTCATGCAATGAACTTTTAAAGCAGAACAAATTTAGCCTAAAATGAAGAAGCGTAAAGCAAAATTATACTTACAAACTCAAAATAACGCCGTTTTCTTTCAGCTGCTGTACCGGTTTTGAAAACCAAAACAATTCAAAATCGTCGAAATTTTCTTCGTACTGATTTTTAAGGTTTTGAAGCGTGATTTTTTTCGGATTTTCCGTGGAATTTTCGTCGAAAATTTTCAGAAGCCAATGTGCTTTTTCCTTTTCCATCTCGAGTTTTACTATATTGGTTTTCAGGTGGAAGATCAGCCGCGTCATTTCAAAAACATTTCCTTTTTTAACCCTGGAAAAATCTTCAGCAAGAAGATTTTTACCCAGAAAAATCAGTTTTGAATTTCCTTTAAATTTAAAATTTTCCTCTACCAAAAGGCAATCGTGGATATAATCCGGATGAATGCTTGTGCGGGGAATTTTAAAATCGAACCAGTCTTTTAAAGGAAGATCGAAATTAATTCCGTGCATATAATTTAATAAAGATTTTTTCAAACCAAAACTGAATTGGCTGTGATCGATGCCGGTTTTATCCGTAAAATCGATGTCGTTGTGCGCAAACATAATGTCTTTTAGGATCGGGGCGACGCCAAATTCCTCGGGATTTTTGCCGATGGGCGAATGCGCTGTCATGGCGAATTGATGCCAAAAACCGCTCTGCAAAATTCCCATCTCAAAAAGCTGGCGCACCATTTCTAAAGAATCGACCGTCTCCTGAACGGTTTGCGTGGGATAACCGTACATTAGGTAGGCGTGGACCATAATTCCGGCCTCCGTGAAATTTCTCGTCACCTGCGCCACCTGTTCTACAGAAACACCTTTGTCGATGAGTTTTAAAAGCCGGTCGCTCGCTACTTCGAGTCCACCCGAAACCGCCACGCAGCCGGAAACCTTTAGCAAAAAACAAAGATCACGGCTGAAACTTTTTTCGAAGCGGATGTTCGTCCACCATGTAACAACAAGATTCCGACGCAAAATTTCCAGCGCAACTTCGCGCATCAAAGCGGGCGGCGCAGCTTCGTCCACGAAATGAAAACCCGACTCGCCGGTTTGCGCGATGAGTTCCTCCATTCGGTCCACCAAAATTTTAGCGGAAATCGGTTCGTATGTTTTAATATAATCTAAAGAAATATCGCAAAAAGTACATTTTCCCCAATAACAGCCGTGTGCCATGGTGAGTTTGTTCCACCTTCCGTCGCTCCATAAACTGTGCATGGGATTGGCGATTTCGATTACGGAAATATATCGATCGAGGAGCAGATCGGTGTAATCCGGCGTGCCGACAAAGGCCTGTTTGTAGTCGAAACGTGTGGAATTATTCTTATAAACAACTTCTCCGTTTTCGAGCAGAAAAGTTCTTTTAAATTCTCCTTCGGACTGATTTTTATTTGAATTGATGTGGTAGAAAAGTAGTTCCAAAGGTAATTCGCCATCATCAAGCGTAATAAAATCGAAAAACTCAAAAACGCGCGGATCTTTTAATTCCCGAAGTTCGGTATTAGGAAAACCGCCGCCCATAGCGATTTTTACATGCGGATAATTGCTTTTGATAAATTGCGCGGAGCGAAACGCGGCATATAAATTTCCCGGAAAAGGCACGGAAAAGCACACCAACTTCGGTTTAAAGGTTTCCATTTTCTCCCCGAGAATTTTTAAGGTAAAATAATCGATGAAAGTGTAGGCAGAATTTAGCTTCAAATATAATTCATCGAAAGAATTTGCACTTTGTCCAATTCGTTCGGCATAGCGGCTAAAACCGAAATCGGCATCGATATTTTCGACAATAAAATCTGAAATATCTTCCAGATATAAAGTCGCCAGGTGTTTTGCTTTATCCTGAAGACCCATATTTCCGAAAGCAAATTCCATATCATCCAACTGATTAAAACGCGAGGCTTCGGGCAGAAAATTCATGCTGCAGATCTGTCGCGCTAACGTTGGATTTTGATTTTGGAGGAAAAGAAGAACCTGATCGATGGTTTTGATATATTCTTCGCGCAGCGCAAAAATCCTTTGCCCGTTTTCCGACGCATTTCTTAGGTCTAAATTTTCATCAAATACTTTTTGAATTCCCTCCTTTGAAAATAACGCTAAAATAACTTCAATGCCCAAATCCATTTGGTGGCTTGATATATATTTGGTGTTCAAAAAACCTTTAATATAAGCCGTTGCGGGATAAGGCGTGTTGAGCTGCGTAAAAGGCGGCGTGATGAGAAGGAGATCTTTCAACAGAGTTTTTCTTTGGTGCAAAGTTATTTTAAATAACTTAACCACAAAAGTCACAAAACAGTACTGAATTACGGTGGTAAAACGGTAAAAATACTAAGCGTAAATTTATCGTTTCACCTGTAATAATGCAGTTAAAAAGATTTGTGACCCGGAGGTTTAGGTTTTACAGATCGAAGTCGCCGGCGGCTTCGGGTTGATAGATAATTTCATCGATGATGATCTTCGTCATTCCGGAAGGAACTAACCAAGCGATCTCGTCGCCAACGCTGTAACCAATCAGGGCCGCAGCAACCGACGAAAAAATAGAGATTTTGTGTTCTTTCATATTCGCCAGATGCGGATAAACGATTTGAAACTGCACGATGTTTTTGTTGTTTGCGAAATGAATTTTCACGATGGAATTCATGGTGACGACGTCTTTCGCAATTTCTTCGGACGAAACTATTTTCGCGCTGTGTAATTCTGCCAATAATTTTTCGGCATCTTCTTTTTTGATGGTGTTATTTTGCTTGGCATCGCGGATGGCGTTGTGGATGCGCGTATTATCCTGTTTTGTTATTACAATTTGTTTCATGGTTATGTTTTAAAGTAGGTAACTAAAAAAACCGTCTGAATTTTTCAAACGGTTTATATAAAAATATATTCTATTGAAAATTCTAAGTGTTCTTAAAACTTAATCGTTGTTCTTCCATTAATTTTTGCTCCTCGTCTTTATAAAATCCAGAAGTTAATTTTTCGTGTATGGCTTCGAAAGCGGCCAGCGTTTCATTAATTTCAGAATCAGTGTGTGACGCGGTTGGAATTAATCTCAATAAGATCATCCCTTTTGGAATCACAGGATAAATAACGACGGAAGTAAAGATGCCGAAATTTTCTCTAAGATCTCTGGAAAGTAGGGTAGCTTCTACCGTAGAACCTTGCATCATTACAGGGGTTACGCAGGTATTAGAACCTCCTAAATTGAATCCTCTTTCCTTTAAACCATTTTGAAGTTTGCGGACGTTTTCCCACAATTTGTCTTTGATTTCAGGTCGGGATCGTAACAAGTCCAGTCTTTTTAAACCTCCAATCACCATTGGCATTGTTAAAGATTTTGCAAAAACCTGAGAACGAAGGTTGTATTTTAAAATTCGGATGATATCTGCGTCTGCCGCGATGAAAGCACCAAAACCCGCCATCGACTTGGCGAAGGTCGAAAAGTACACATCGATTTGATCCTGACAGCCTTGCTCTTCACCAGCGCCGGCGCCGGTTTTTCCTAAAGTTCCAAATCCGTGGGCATCGTCAACCAATAATCGGAAATTAAATTTCGATTTCAGGTCGCAGATTTCTTTAATTTTTCCCTGCATTCCGCGCATACCGAAAACTCCTTCCGTAATCACTAAAATTCCGCCGCCATTTTCGTTTGCTACTTTCGTGGCACGCACCAGATTTTTCTCTAAACTTTCGATATCGTTGTGCTTGTAGGTAAAACTTTTACCCATGTGCAGGCGTACGCCATCAACGATACAGGCATGCGAATCGGCATCATAAACAATAACGTCGTGCCGTCCCACCAAGGCATCGATGGTAGAAACCATTCCCTGATACCCGAAATTGAGAAGATAGGCCGCTTCTTTGTCTACAAATTCTGCCAGTTCTCTTTCCAGCTGCTGATGCTGTTCGGTTTCTCCGGACATTGCGCGGGCTCCCATGGGATAAAACATACCATATTCTGCGGCCGCTTTGGCATCAGCTTCTAAAACTTCGGGGTGGTTACAAAGTCCCAAATAATCATTAGCACTCCAAAATATAACCTCCTTTCCTTGAAATATCATTCGGGGACCAATAGGTCCTTCTAATTTTGGAAAAACAAAATAGCCTTCTGCATAATCGGCAAATTGCCCTAACGGACCGGGATTTTGTCTAAGACGATCAAAAATATCTGTCATTATTTTATCTTGTTATTTTATAATTTATAAGAATCAAATTTAATTTAATAATACTAAAAAAAAACCTTTCGCGAAGTACAAAAAGGTTTTCAATTTTTATTTAATGATTTCGGTTTTAAAAACCTCTTCATAGTTATGAACGCAGTTGTTGATAAAACCCTGTTCCTCCATCCATTGATCGCTGTATACTTTGGTAATGTACCTGGAACCGTGATCAGGGAAAATACACACCACAACATCATCCTTGGAAAACTCGTGAGAATTGGCGTATTGAAGCAACCCCTGCGTTACCGCGCCGGTGGTGTAACCGCCCATAATGGCTTCTTTTAAAGCAATTTCTCTGGTTCGGTAGGCAGACATCTCGTCATTCACGCGAACAAATTCATCAACTTTATCAAAAAGCAGGGCAGCGGGGATGAGATTTTTACCCATTCCTTCAATTTGGTAGGGATGAATTTCGTCTTTATTAATTTTGCCGGTTTCGTGAAACCCTTTTAAAATGGAGCCGGAAGCATCAACACCAATTATTTTGACAGTAGGATTTTTCTCTTTCAAAAATTTGGCTGAACCGGATAGCGTTCCGCCGGTTCCGGTGCATGCAATCAAATGTGTAATTTTACCTTCGGTCTGTTCCCAAATTTCGGGCCCGGTAGACCGGTAATGCGCATCAATATTAAGTTCGTTAAAATATTGGTTGATGTAGATAGAATTAGGAGTTTCTGCAGCAATTCTTTTTGCCACTTCGTAGTAGGATCGGGGGTCATCCGCCGGAACGTTGGCCGGACAAATATAAACCGTTGCGCCCAATGCCTTTAGATATGCAATTTTCTCCGCTTTCGTTTTGTTGCTAACGGCTAGAATACATTTGTATCCTTTAATAATACAAACCATGGCGATGGAAAAGCCAGTGTTTCCGGAAGTGGTTTCAACGATCGTAGAGCCTTCTTTCAAAAGACCTTTGCGTTCTGCCGCTTCTATAATATGTAAAGCAATTCTGTCCTTTGTGGAATGTCCGGGATTACAGGATTCTAATTTGGCGTAAACCGTCGCGGGAATATCTTTGGTAACTGTATTCAATTTCACCAAAGGCGTATGACCAATTAAGCCAAGAATGTTATCGTAAACATTAATCATTTTCTTCATTTTGTCTATAAAACCGACTGCAAAAATACTAAAAAATAAATAATACAACAATGTATCTCTTATTTTATGATTTATTGAATACGAATTATTGCAGCACGTAAAACTATTATTGGGAGATACGGTAAACAGACTTGCGTGGATTTAATTTTTGTTAAAATCATAAGTTACTACGTATAAATTCTTATTTTCGCAAGATTGAAATTTAAATATGAAAAATTGGTCTTTTAAAAAGTGGAATACCCTTTTGGGATGGGTTGTTTTTGTAATTGCTCTCCTTACCTACCTCACTACCATCGAGCCGAATTTTAGTTTTTGGGATACGGGAGAATACATTTCTTCCGCAACCAAATTAGAAGTAACGCATGCCCCGGGCGCGGCGCTTTTTCAGTTGGTGGGCGCTGTTGCAGCGATGTTTGCTTTTGGGAACGGAGAAAATTACTCGGTCGTCATTAATTCAATGTCGGCACTTTTCAGTGCTTTAACTATCCTCTTTTTATTCTGGACCATCACGCATTTGGTGCGAAGACTTCTCAATAAAGATTTTAGTGAAATTACCAGACATCAGGAAATCTCCATTCTTTTTGCGGGCGTAATTGGAGCTTTATGTTTTACTTTTTCCGACACTTTTTGGTTTTCCGCCGTGGAAGGCGAGGTTTACTCGATGACGAGCATGTTTATTGCCCTTTTGGTATGGCTTATTACGAAGTGGGAAAACGAATACCACGATCTCGATAATGAACGGTGGATTATTTTAATATTCTTTATAACAGGCTTATCCGTGGGCGTTCACATGATGTGTATGCTGGCAATCCCCGCCGTTTGTTTGATCTATTATTCCAGAAATTATGAGTTCTCCTGGAAAAGTTTCATCTGGGCCAATGTAGTGACGCTGGTGATTTTGGGAATCGTTTTCAAAGGGATTTTTCCTTTGATTATGACGCTTTTCGGAAAACTGGAGATTTTTGCGGTTAACGGCATCGGTCTTCCTTTCCATTCCGGGACCATTATCGCGTTTATCATTTTGGTGGCAGTGTGCTATTTCGCCTTAAAATATGCTAGAAAATTAAAGAAAAATATTTACCAGACCATCGCGCTATCTGTAGTGTACATGATGATCGGTTTTTCGTGCTGGATGGTTATTCCGATCCGTGCAAACGCGAATCCACCCATGAATCTTAATAATCCCGACAACGCCATCGGTATGTTGGATTATTATAACCGCGAACAGTACGGAGACTGGCCAACCTCTTACGGCCAAAACTATACGGCGTACTTAGATGCGAACGGAATTCTGAAAAATGAAGACGGCAGTTACAAAACTCAGAAAACGGGCGATGTTTACGAAAAGGACGAAAAAGGCGGCACCTACAGACGTGTTGGCGACCGTTTTAATTATATTTTCAGTCCGGATCATGTAAGCTTTATGCCGCGAATGTTCAGCGAAGACAAAGATGTAATGTCCAACTACATCTCCATGTACGGTGCACCCGATTTCTCCTTTAATTATGCAAACGAAGACATCGCGGACAGTCCGGAAGCAAAACAGGTCTTCAATGAACTCCGAAAAAAGTATGAGGACGGAACCATTAAAGCGGACGATTATTTAAAGGTAAAATCCTACAATTTAATTAATGTGCAGCGTCCATCCTTAGGCCAGAATCTCGATTATTTTTTCACCTTCCAAACAGGATATTACTTTGTACGATATCTTATGTGGAATTTTGTCGGGAGGCAAAACGACCTGGAAGGACACATGGAGAATAACAAAGGAAACTGGATTTCCGGCATTCCATTTATCGATAACGCAATGTGGGGCGACCAAAGTGCAATGCCGGCAAAATTTAAAAATGAAAGCACTGTAGCCTTTTTCTTTTTACCGTTACTTCTAGGAATAATCGGCTTCTTCTTTCAGCTTAAAAGAGATTTCGGCCGATTTTATGCCATCCTTTCTCTGTTTGTATTAACCGGGATGGGTATTGTTTTTTACACCGGCGTAAAACCATTCGAAGTTCGGGAGCGGGATTACGCAATGGTTGGCGCTTTCTATGCGTTTGCTATTTGGATTGGGCTTGGAGCGGCAGCTTTGCTGTGGTATCTGCAGACAAAGGTAAAATCCGATGTGGTGAACATCGTTGCAGGAATTGTTCTGTTGGGAATTCCTTTAATGATGGGTTTCCAGAATTATAATGTACACGATCGAAGCAACCGCTACACTGCCTACGATTACGCATATTCCACATTAAAATCTTTACCGAAAAACGATATTCTTTTTGTTTATGGTGATAATGATACCTATCCGATTTGGGGAATGCAGGAAACGTCGGGTCTGCGAGATGATGTAAAAGTCGTCAATTTCACTTTGCTTTCAACGCCGTGGAATATCGATCAGGTGAAACGCAGAACGTACAATTCAATGCCTGTTCCCTCTACGATGACGCACGAAGATTACCGCGATGGAACTAACGATCAAATATTTTTGATGTCCAAAGAAGACTGGAACAATGTTTTTGCAAATTTAAAAGATCAGGGCGCGCCCGAAACTACATTTGCAGGTTTCCGAAAGTTTCTCACGCAGGATTCGATGTCTTTGAAAGAGGCAATGAATTTTATTAAAACGAAATCCGATGATAAAGATGAAATTTTAAAAATGCTTTTCGGAAATGATAAATACGAAAAATTTAATTTTCTGCCGGTTTCCAAATTCATCCTTCCGGTAAATAAGCAAAACGCGGTGCAGTCCGGCACAATCGAAGCCAAAGATTTGTCGCAGACGGTGGAGCATATCACAATTAACTATAAGAGCAACAGCATGTTCAAAAATAATTTGTTGATGCTCGATATGTTGGCGAATTTCGACTGGAAACGTCCGATTAATTTTTCTTCAGGTGGAATTTACGATCCTGAAAATATTTTCTATTTGGGAGATTATCTGCAGTACGACGGATTCAGTTACCGACTTGTTCCCATTAAAACCCCAGAACGCGAAGATGGCGAAATGGGTCGCGTAGATGCCAACTCGTTATACCAAACCATCAAAAATTACAAGTGGGGCAATTTCAAAGATCTGAATGTTCATTTTGATGAAACCTGCATGCAAAACAATGTAAGTTACAGAGGTTCGGTAGGCCGGGCGGCTGAAGCTTTAACGCTTTCCGGCCAGAAAGCCAAAGCAATTGAACTTTTAGACTTAGCTTCCCGCGAAATTCCCGTCCAAAAATATGATGATCCAAGATCGCTGAGTTCAATTGTTTATGGCTACATTGTTTCGGGGCAAGAGCAAAAAGGGTTGAAGCTGGCAGAACAACTCAAAAAAGGCATTTTTAACGAATATGATTACTACGCGAAGCTTTCACCAGGTGAGCAGCGTTTCGTTGCGCGGCAAATGCGAACCAAACCGATTGAATACTCCCTGATCGTCGGCGCGGTGTCCGATGCTTACAAAAAGATCGGAAAGAACGAAAAAGGGTACGATTATCTTGTGAAATCCATTGAGCCGATCGATAAACGTTTTACGGATTTCGTGAAAGATCTTCAGGCGATGGGCAAAGAAAAAGCCTTTAAGCAATCTGAAAATGTACAGAAAATTACGCCGTTCTATACTTATTTGTTTGATGTAATGGAACCTTACGATTCTACTTACAGCAAAGAAAAAGAGGATCAAATAACGAGCGCAATCATGAGAGCGACCCAATAATTTATAGCAGTATTTTAAGAAGAGCAGGTGTAAACTTTGCTCTTTTTTTAACCCCAAAAATGAAGATCAATGAAATTCTGTGCTTTTCTTCGTGGCGTTAACGTGAACGGCATTTCGCTGAAAATGGCGGAGGTGTTCCAAGTTTTTACCGATGCAGGAATGAAAGGTGTTTCTTCCGTTTTGGCGACGGGAAATATTATATTCTCGTCTGATCTAAAACCGACGGAATTAAAAGTAATTTTAGAAAAAGCCCTTTCCGGCGATTTCAATTACGAAGCTGTCCTTTTCCTTAAAACTGACGGCGAGGTCGCCGAAATTTTCGCCAAAAACCCTTTTACTCAGTCAAATGATGCGCACATTTATGCTTTCATCGGAATTGATGACGTAGAAGAAATTTTGCTGGAAGAATTCAACGCAAAAAAATCCGAAAACGAAAAGGGAAAAATTGTGGGCAAAACTTTTTACTGGCAGGTTGCAAAAGGCAATACTTTGGATTCTGCTTTCGGCAAAGTTTTAGGTAAAAAGAATTTAAAAGAAAAGATGACGTCGAGAAATCTGAATACAATCGAAAAAATAGGAAAGAAGTTTTAAATATTATTAAAAATCAGTAAGAGCGGGCTTTAGCCCGTTTTTCTTTTCATTGATCTTAAGCGGCTTTAGCCAAAACTTAAATAACGGATAAAGTAAAATTACCTATTTTTGCGGAGGATTTTTCTCCTCAACTTCTAAAAACTAAAGCATGATTCAATACTTAGAAAACATTCACCACAAAGACTCCAAAAACTTTTTTCTTATCGCGGGGCCGTGCATTATTGAAGGCGAAGAAATGGCGCTGAACATCGCGGAAAAAATAGTGGAATTGTCCAGCAAATATAATATTCCCTATATCTTTAAAGGCAGTTTCAAAAAAGCCAACAGAAGCCGCGTCGATTCGTTTACGACGATTGGCGAAGAAAAATCTCTGGAAATTTTAAAAAAGGTAGGGCAGACGTTCGATATTCCCACCACCACCGATATTCACGAGAATGAACACGCCGCTTTTGCCGCGCAGTACGTGGATGTTTTACAAATTCCCGCATTTTTGGTGCGTCAAACCGACCTGCTTATCGCTGCCGCTAAAACCGGTAAATGCGTGAGCCTGAAAAAAGGACAGTTTCTATCGCCGGAATCCATGCAGTTTGCGGTTCAAAAAGTAAACGATTCGGGCAACCCGAAAACCGCCATCATCGAGCGTGGAAATTCCTTCGGTTACACCGATTTGGTTGTGGATTTCCGTGGAATTCCCACGATGCGCAATTACGCGCCGGTGATTTTGGATGTCACGCATTCTTTGCAGCAACCAAACCAAAGTTCCGGCGTCACGGGCGGAAGACCGGAGCTAATTGAAACGATTGCAAAAGCCGGAATCGCTGTGGGTGCAGATGGTCTTTTCATCGAGACGCATCCCGACCCAAGTTGTGCCCTTTCCGATGGCGCGAATATGCTGAGACTCGATAAACTGGAAGATCTGCTTCAAAAATTAACACGCGTGAGAGAAGCGATTCTCTAATTTTTTGTTATCTTTAAAAACTAAATTCGCAGCATTGAAAAAACTACTTTTACTTCTGGCGATTATGCCAACCTTCGCATTTTCGCAAATTAATCTTAAAGTTTTAGATGAAGATGGAAAGCCTGTAACGCAGGCAAATGTTTCATATAACAATCAAAATTTTACAACAGATGATAAAGGTTTTGTAAAGATTCCAATTGCCGAATCCGAGCAAATGCTGTCCGTACAAAAAGAAAATTTCCGCGGTTTTACCAAAACAATAAGAACGACGCCAAAAGTTCAAAATGTGAATGTTCTGTTCGCAAATATTGAAAGAGAAACGCAGATCCAGGAGGTTGTTTTTCAGAAAAAGGGCAAGCCGAAAGTCACCGATCTTACGTCCATCGAAATTTCTGCAAAAGAAGCGCAGCAGGTCGCCTCCCTTTCCGGCGGCGTGGAAGGACTCCTGAAAACATTGCCGTCCGTTAACTCCAATGCGGAACTGTCTTCCCAATACATGGTGAGAGGCGGGAACTACGACGAAAACTTAATTTACATCAACGATATTGAGATTTACCGTCCTTTTCTCATCAGAAATTCTTTACAGGAAGGATTAAGTATTATCAATCCGGATATGGTTCAGGCGATCAATTTTTCGCCCGGCGGTTTCGAAGCGAAATACGGCGATAAAATGTCTTCTTCTTTAAATATTTATTACCGGCAACCGACGAAATTTGAGCTTTCGGGAGAGGCAAGTTTAATTGGCGGACGACTTTCCACCGGTTTCGCCTCCAAAAATCAGAAATTTACAGGTTTAATTTCGGGCCGATACAGAAACACAAACCTCGTTCTGAACACGTTAAATGAAGACACGGATTTTAATCCGCAGTACATGGATCTTCAAACATATCTTAATTATAAGCTGACTGATAAATGGGACGTTTCCTTTATCGGTTACTGGAGCAAAAACGATTACAAAATGATTCCGAAAGTGAAGGAAGTTGATTTCGGATCGTTGCAAACCCCGCTGAAACTGAGTGTTTTTTACAATGGTAAGGAAGACGACCAGTACAAAAACATGATGGGAACCGGAACCATCAACTACAAACCCAACGATAAGTGGAAATTTACTTTGGATGGTTTTGCCTACCAGAACCGCGAACAGGAATACTACACTATTGCGTCGGCTTATCAACTGCAGACTTTCGATCCAATTACGGGCGAACCCATCACGTCTTATGATGTGGGCGGACAGATCGATCACGCGCGAAATGATTTAATGGTAAAAACTTACGGCGCCCAGTTTAAAACTAAATTTTCGCCCGATGTAAACACCGATTTTGAAGTCGGTTTTAAATTCGAAAAAGAAAATTTAGAAGATAACACGAACGAATGGCAACTCGTCGATTCTTTGGGATACAGCACGCCGCGGGATTTCGTAAATCCGGGAACGCTGGATCCGTCCCAACTTCGCTTAAGATTTAATATTGCGGGCGCCAATCATATCGAGCCGACGCGACTTTCCGCCTATGCGCAGTACTCCAAGAAATTTTTCTGGGGCGATAACCGCGTTTTTGTAAATGCGGGAATTCGGGCTTCTCACTGGGATTTTAATGATGAAACCATTATTTCGCCAAGAGCACAGTTTGCCATCAAACCCAACTGGGAGATGGATATGTTGTTTAAACTTTCCGGCGGAATTTATTATCAGGCGCCTTTTTATAAGGAGATCAAGGATTTGGACGGCAATTTTAACCCGAACATTATTTCCCAAAGATCCATGCAGATTATTTTTGCGAACGATTACGAATTCCGAATGGTCGACCGTCCGTTCAAGTTGACGACGGAACTTTATTACAAGAAAATGGATGATTTAATTCCGTACTATCTGGATAACGTGCGGATTCGGTATTCCGGCCAAAATAATTCTGAAGGTTACGCATATGGGATTGATACCCGCCTGTTCGGCGAATTTGTGCCCGGTGTTGATTCCTGGATTTCGGCGAGTTATGCGAGAGTAAAAGAAAACATCAATGACAGAGGATACATTTCCAGGCCAACGGATCCACGTTTTCGTTTCTCCATGTTCTATCAGGATTATATGCCGAAATTTCCGTCGATGCGCGTGAATCTGACTTTGGTTTTCGCAAACGGACTTCCTTCCGGAACGCCTGTTTCTTTAGACAGCGAGGGTAAACCGGATTTTGAAGCGCCTTATAAATACCAAAAAACTTTACCTTCGTATAAAAGGGTAGACATTGGTTTATCGAAAGTTTTTATCGATCAGAAAGACAATAAAGTGAACGGTGGTTTTTGGGGAAATTTTAAAGAGCTTACCTTAGGCGTGCAAATTTTCAATGCATTCAACATTAATAATACGGTAGCCAACCAGTGGGTGAACGATGTTTCTTCGGGTTATAATTATCCCGTTCCTGTGCGATTGACTGGACGATTCTTTAATGTTAAACTTGAGTTTAAGTTGTAATTAATCAACATTCTTTTATATATTAAAAATGCCGGCTATTTTAGATAGCTGGCATTTTTTTTTGAAGTAAACTCCATCGGAAATTATGTAAAAATAAAAAAGGCCATCTTTTCAGACAGCCTTTTTAAAATTTATATCTAAGTAAATTATTTCATTTTACCTGTTACGATATCTTTGTCATCTTTCCCGAAGTAAAAATCGCCCTGGTGTCCGATGAAATAGTAACCATCTTCATCAACATATTTTTCTCCGCTTGCAGATTGGGTTTGCTTCATATGATACGTTTTACCCTCGGTTCCATTCTTTACAACCACGTCTCCGTTCGCTGCATCATGAGTAAGAGTAAAAGTAGTTTTTCCGTCCGTGCTTAGATAATTAAATGTTTTTCCGGCCTGCGTGCTGTCAATTGCTGTTGTTCCAACCATTGTTGAATCCTGTGCTGTTAGCGCCATACTGTCTGTAGTGGCGTCCATCGAAGTGGATTCGGTTTTCTCTTTAGAGCAAGATGCTACGGCTAACGAAAGTGCTACAACGGGTAAAAAAAATTTGATGTTCATTTTTAAAATATTTTGATTAAGCCCATTGAGCCGCAAATCCTATGCCAAGCGGGGAAATAAAGAGATTCACCTCAAAAACAAAAAATATAACACCACCCAGATCGCGATAAAAAACAAACCCGGATATAAAACCGATTTTGCTTTTTGAGCATCTTTCTTAATCAGAAAAAGATACAAAATATAGAAAACCAGCAGAATAGTAAAACCCAAAGCGATTAGCGGATAAAGCATATTTTTCAGTTTTAGATTATTATTTCTAACCTAATATATTTAATGAAGCCTAGTAAAGTTAACAAATATTCTAAAGAGAAGCAAAGGCGCAATCTATTCCGGTTCGCTGTTCAGGTTTATCGTATCGTACAGGTCTTTCCGTCGGTCGCTCATCGTCCGTACCGCGCCGTAATGATGAAGCTCTTTCAACAAATTCAGATCGACATCCACGATCAGTGTCGTTTCCGTATTTGGTGTGGCTTCCCCTTTCACTGCATTGGACGGAAAGGCAAAATCAGAAGGCGTGAAAACCGCAGCTTGTCCGTACTGAATATCCATATTATTTACTCCAGGCAAATTTCCCACACAGCCGGCGATCGCCACATAACATTCATTTTCGATGGCTCGTGCGGCGGCGCAGTGGCGAACTCTCATATAAGCATTCTGCGTATCGGTAAGATACGGAACGAACAAAATTTTCATGCCCTGATCCGCTAATATTCGCGGTAATTCCGGGAATTCAACGTCGTAACAAATAACGAGACCAACTTTTCCGCAATCTGTATCGATGACCTTAATTTCATTGCCGCCTTTCATTCCGTAGAATTTTTTTTCGTTCGGCGTAATGTGGATTTTCCGGTGTTCATCAATTTTTCCGTCGCGGTGAAGCAGGTAACTGATGTTGTACAGATCATCTTTTTCCGTGTCTGCAAACGGCATGCTTCCGCCAATAATGTTGATGTTATAACTGATGGCCAATTGCGACAACCGGATTTTTATTTCCTCTGTCATTTCCGCCAGTTTAAACATACTTTCTCTTTCTGTAAGATCGTTAAAAGGCGCGAGTAGAGGCGTGTTGAAGAATTCCGGGAACATAATGAAATCCGACTTGTAGTCCGCCATCACATTCACAAAAAATTCAACCTGCTCAAAAAAAGCATCGATGTCTTTGAAATGACGCATCTGCCACTGCACCAAGCCTAAACGGATAACAGAATCCTGCATCGTGTTTGGTTTTTTGCTGTAATAAATGTTGTTCCACTGCATCAAAACGGCGTTTTCTTCCGAATTGGAATCTTCCGGAAGATAATTTTTCAACACCCGCACCGGCAGAAAACTGTTCGCAAGCTGAAAACTTAAAACGGGATCATAGATCTCTTTTTTCCGAACTTGCTGAATATATTCGCGCGGCGAAAGATCCGCACTGTGCAAATAATAATTCGGAATTCTTCCCCCCACGATGATGGATTTCAGATTCAGTTTTTCGCACAGTTCCTTTCGCGCATCATACAGGCGTCGCGCCAGGCGCAATTCGCGAAACTCCGGATCTACAAAAATCTCGATGCCGTAAAGAACGTTACCCGTTTCAGAATGCGTGTTGAACGTGTAATTTCCCGTGATTTCCTTGTACGTATGATCGTCGCCAAACAATTCGTACTGCACTTTTAAAGACAAACAAACAGCGGCGATTTTATCATCAACCGTGATACAAATTTGTCCGTCGGGAAATATTTTAATAAGTTTTTGAATGCTTTTTTTGGACCAGATGCTTTCGGACATTGTGGGATACGCCTTTTGCATGGTCTCTTTCAGTTCGTCATAATCAGCTATAGCCAGCTTTCTAATATCTATCTGCATATATTTATTTTTAAAAATTAAAGGAATCTACACCAGAATTCCGGAGGAGTGATCTGCCCAACTTCCTGTGGCAGACGACAATATATTGATTTCGTTGTTCACGCGCAAAACACCCATAAAAGCAAAGATCAAAGCTTCCTTAAAATCGATGAGTTCTTTTTTTGGAATGATGATTTCGCTTTCTGTCAAGTTTTGTATTCTTTCCAAAAGAAAAGAATTGTACGTTCCGCCGCCGGTGAACAATACTTTTTTTATTTGATACTTTTTAAAAGTTTCCGCGATCTGAAAAGCGGCATGTTCCGTAAAAGTGGCCAGAATTTCAGAGTTCGTTTTGCCTTCAAACCGCGGTAAAATGTGGTCTTTAACCCATTCGATTCCTAAAGATTTGGGCGCGTCTTCTTTATAATAAAAGAGGGAATTTAATTGCTCCAAAAGTTCTTCATCAACTTCTCCGTTTCGTGCAAGATCGCCGTTGTGATCATAATCTTTTCCCAGCTTTTTTGCAAATTCATTTAGTACGATATTCACGGCGCAAATATCGAAAGCGATCCGACTGCCGTTTTGTTGGAAAGAAATATTGGAAAATCCGCCGATATTCAGGCACGCATCAAATTCGGAAAAAAGCAATTCATCACCAATAGGAACGAGCGGCGCACCGTTTCCTTTCATTAAAACATCCTGCACCCGAAAATCGTAAACCACAGGAAGGTCATTTAGAATTTTGATCGCTCTGCCGTCGCCGATCTGTAAAGTGAATAGTTTTTTGGGTTGATGAAAAACGGTGTGACCGTGGGAAGCGATCAGATCGATATTCTCCAGCGAATATGTAGCGATAAATTCTTTCACTTTTTCTCCCAAATAAAAGCCATATTCGGAATGGAGCGCTAAAAGATCTTCAGAATTTAAGTGAATAGAACCGCGTAATTTTTCTTCCCAAGCATTGGAATACGACAATGTTTCCCCTTTCAAAATTTCAAAATCCCAGTGGTTTTCCTCTTTCCTAAATTCAGCGAAACAAATATCCAGACCATCCAAACTTGTTCCCGACATCAAGCCGACCGCACGAAACTTCATAACAAAAAAATTTTCACGAATTTACGAAAAATCATCTGCCTTTCTCCGGGATCTTTTTGGCGTTGATGTTTCCGGAATTGTTAAAGAAAGTATACTCGGAAAAATCGTCTTTCGCCTTCATGCCATTGGCACCAACCAGCGTAGAACCGTCTTTATCCGTAACATACACCGTATCCGACGTGTAAATTAATCTTTTTGTCTGATCCCAAAAGACCGACTGCATCGCGAACATCTGGTTCTCGTTGGTGATGATTTTCACATTGCCTTTCGCTTCGTAAAATTTCTTCTTCTCATTGTATTTGGCGTATTTCGCATTGATCTTCCCGGGAACATCCGGTTTTTTCTTGTCGTAAAAAAGAATGTTGATTCCTTTTCTCGCGACAATATAAGGCGAATCGATATATTCGTACTTTTCGATGAGCGGCGCCGTAGCACGCAGTTTGATCATTCCCGAATCGCGTTGAACGATATTCGCATTGTTGATAATTTGCGACGGGAAGTTGCTGTTTTGGTTTTTGTTGATTTCGGTAAGATCTTCGTCACAGGAAATTAAAACAAAAAATATAGCACAACCCAAAAAGGCGGCTATATTTTTATAGAATATTTTGCGGTAAAGCTTCATTTCTTAATCATAAAGCGTTTTTCTAAACCACTTATCAGCGAAATTAAGTCCAATCCGAAGGTTAACAAAATTCTGACGAACCATATTATTATCCAAAGTTCCGCGTTTTCCCAACTCGATCCCAAGATCGATTCCACTCATTCTGCTGGCACCTTTGTTTTCGAAAGGAAGTGATACGCCACCTGTGAGTGCAAATTTATTAATGTCGGTTCCCATGAAGGAAAGATTTCCTTTCTCATAGTAAGCACCATATCGGTAAGTAACTCGGGAGAAATAACTTCTAAAGTTATTATAATTGGGAATATACCAACCACCGGCTGCAATTTTATAGGAGTTTTCGTTCGCAAAAGGCTGGCCTAAAAACTGAATGGTTTCGCCCTTTTTGTAATCAACCTGCGTTCCCCAAAACCATTTTCCATCTTTCCCGTATCCAGCTCCTAAAGAGAATTCCATCGGGATAAGATTTTTGTCTTCGCTTGTCTGCTCATCAATAATACTTACGTTATTTTTGACCTGCCCCGGCGTGTAGAAATAGGTACTGTTCACATAACGGGTTTCCATTTGGCCCGTATTTCCGAAAGTATAGGTGGCACCTAAAGTTAATTTCTTGTCGTTCTCCAAAACTTTTTGGTATGCAGTCCCAAGCGTGAAATTAAAGGTTTTAATTTTGTTCTTGGTCTCGTAGCCGTTAATAAGTTCTGCGGTAGAATAGGTGAGCTCATTGATATCATAAAGGTTACCGAAGTAGAAATTACTTCTTAACCCGACCCCGAACTGCGGAGAAATTTGGTAAGACAAAGCCGCCTGAACGGTGCTTATTGTTCCTTCTCCCGTAAAAAGACTGGCTTTACCGCCGCCAGTGGACAGCGTTTCAGTATTTAATACCGAATATTTTTTCGAACTGTACGGCTGATATCCTAAACCGAATTTAACTTTCGGCGAGAGCGGAAATGCGATCGTGATGTTCGACAGATAAGAGGAATGTTTTGTCGCCTTCAAATCATCGTAATTGGATTTGAAAAAATTATTTTCATTTGTTCCTTCTACTTTAATTGTGGTTAATTCTAAATTTTTATTAGCCGCTGGATTGCTAAAATTAAAATTGTTGTTGAAATCCCAAATATATGCTGTAGAAATACCGCCCATTGCATTCACATCTGTCGTATTGTCATACTTAACATCCCCAATTCCGAAGGCAGCATAAGGAGAATTACCAATCGTTTGAGCATTCATCAAAAATCCGACTGCTGCGAGTGGTAATACAAAAAATCTTTTCATTCTCTATTTTTAAAAATAATGCGCAAATATCTTAAATATTACTGAACTGAGGAAATTTACTTTGGTTAAAGTTTGTTAAGGAGAGGAGGAAAAGGCGGTGCGTTCTCGCCCTTTCTGTTACGAAAAAATATTAATAAATAATTTTCGGTTAGGCATTAATTTAAAAGTTCATTTGAACCGTTACGTTTTAAAACAGACCTGTAGATTCGGCATCTATGTCAAAATTATTTATCTTTGAAAAATGAACTGGGAACAAATTGTAGGTCAGGAAAAACTGAAAAATCTGCTGAAAGAAAGCATTTCCGACAACCGCGTGAGCCACGCTCAACTTTTTATTGGGAAAGAAGGCTACGGAACTTTACCGCTCGCCATGGCTTTTGCGAAAGAAATTTTCCGAAAAGAGAACGAACATTCTTCCTCCAAAGTCGAACATTTAAATCATTTAGACCTCCACTTCAGTTTTCCGGTTTTCAAAGACAAAAAGGGCGGGCTTTCTACGTATTTTTTTGATGATTTCCGCGAGATGATTCTTGAGAATCCTTATGCCAATAGTGAAGACTGGACCAAAATACTTTCTTCGGATAATAAGCAACTCACAATCTACGCCGATGAAATCGACGAACTGAACAAGAAGTTTTCGCTGAAAAGTTTTGAGGGTGGCAGCAAAGTGCTCATCGTTTGGCAGGCGGATAAGATGAATATTTCTGCAGCCAATAAATTTTTGAAATTTCTGGAGGAGCCACCAAAAGATACATTGATTATTCTCACGGCTGAAAATGCAGATTTTATTCTGCCGACAACTCTTTCCCGAACGCAGCTGGTTGAAGTTCCGAGAATTCAGGATGAGAATCTGGAATTTTTTCTGCGAAACAACAATAATTTAAGTGAGGAAAAAATAAAGGAAATTGTTTTCCAGGCGCAAGGAAACTGGAACGATGCGCAAAAAATTCTTTTGACAGAAAATTCCGACTCTGAATTTGAAGATCTTTTTGTAACCTGGGTTCGCGAAGCTTTTCAGGTAAAAAAGAAACCCGAATTCTTGAAAAACATTGTTTTTTGGGGCAGAAATGTAGCGGGCTGGAATCGGGAGAAACAAAAGAACTTTTTAGATTACTGTGCAGAAATGTTCCGTTTAGCAATGCTTCAGAATTACGGAAATCAAAATCTCGTCTATAAGAAAATTGATTCCGGCGGCTTTAAGTGGGATCGTTTTTCCACGTTTATCCACGGTGCAAACATCGAGGCCATTTTGGAAGAAATTTCAGAAGCGGATTATCATTTGGAAAGAAATGCGAATCCAAAAATCGTTTGGACGGATCTTGGTATTAAATTGTCGCGGTATATCCATAAGGCTGCTTAAAAATTTGAGTCTGAATAAAATTTAAATTTGCACTTCATGATAAAAAAATAGGCATCCCAGAAGGAATGCCTATTATTAAAATAAAAAAGTTGAGGAAAATGAATTCCTCAACCCCCTTGAAAACATCACTCCCAGTCGGGCATTTCTGCGCCGGGGAAGAGAATCGTTCGTGAATTATCCTGTAAGGTTATTTTGGTGATTGTTTTTTCAGAAATACCGTCGTTGGAGGTATTTGTAAAGATGACCTCCGCATCGTTGGGGGAAAACCGAGGATCCAAATCGTTGCTTCCGTCGGGTTTTTCGCTTAGGACAGACCAGTCGATCACCTCATCTGTCGAAAGATTATAAGTGAAAATGTGGGTATTCAACTGTCTGTAATTATCTTCCTGATGTCCTGTGATATCGTACGTGTAAAGCAGGAGATTGCCGTCTATCGAAAAGTTTAAACCTCCTGCTGCACCCGGTACATTTTGGAGGACGGTTTTCATAACATTTCCCAAAACATCAATAACATAGATTTTAACAGAGTAGCCGGTCACATCATTGGTTTTCAGCGCGATTTTGCTTCCATCATCACTCCAGTCACATTCAGAAATAAAACTTCCGTCGGGCGTTGTGTACATTAATTGAAGCCCACTGCCGTCTTTATTAATCCGGTACAGTTTATTATAGTTGGCATAAATAAATTCCTTTCCGTTTTTACTCCAGGAAAAATCGGTTTCAGCATTATTAAACCCGCCAAGCGGCACATTTGTTACCTGAAAAGCATCGGAACCGTCCGGTCTAGCCGTAAAAATCTGCGCGTTTCCGCCAACGGTTCTTAAAAATGCAATTAAACCCGCATTTTGATTGAGTCTCGGTCGCCAACTATTAGTCGACAAGGGCGTGAACTGAAAATTAACGTTTGCTTCGTCGCTGGATACAATATAATAATTACCACCAGATTTCTTCACATAATGAAATCTGTTATTCGGGGTTGTACTGGTTTTAAACCGAAACACCACACTATTAACCTCGGGATTAATGCCGTCGGAAACCGTGACCTGCCAGAAATAAGAAACTCCGAATTTTAAATTTTCCAAAAAATAATGGGTTTCTGTAAGATCTTTAATTTCTATAACATTATTGTCGAAATCATTTTTTACGACCAGTTTATATTTTAAAACATCTAACGAGTCCGGGTCTGTACAGGTCCAGCTAAGATCTACGGAAAGCGGTTGTCCCTCGGCATTATCGGTGGGACTAATCAGTGTTGGAGCAGGCGGAGGTGAATTTAAAGAATCGTCATCGCTAAGCTCAAACACAACAGATACAACCTGCTGATTATTTTTAAAATTGACGCCTTGAAAGGTGGTTAAATAGCCCGTCAATTCTGCCCGTACAGAATAATCTCCCAAGGGAATATTTTCAATAATGAAACTGCCGTCATCCTTTGTAAAAACAGTTTCCGTAGAGGGTGTAGTATGTATTTTAACATTTTTCACGGGCTGGTTGCTGCCTTTTTTAATCACGACCCCCTTTAAGGTTCCGGTCTGCACCTTTTCGACTAAATCTTCACTGCACGAAAACAGGGAAAACATAAGGAGAAAAAGAAATGCGGTTTGTATATAATTTTTCATGATTTTTAATTTTTAATTTTTTTTCCGCCGAAATAATAGTTGACTCCTAAACCGATGCGAACGCCCATATCTTTTCGTTCGCCAAAAACATAATCATCCCAGTCGTCTGTAAATCCCAAATCATATTGCGACATCAGACGGAGGGCAAAATTCCTGTCAATTAAATATTCAACACCGCCGCCGACCTGCGCTTTGTAAAAATTTTTGCGGTTTGTAAAAAAACTTCCCACTCCCGTATAGACGAAGGGAGAAAATTTATATTTCGGTAAAAAAAGATATTCTACATTTAATTCGGAAACCAGTACGTTTTTCTTAATGATTCCGGTGTTTTCAATAGTCACGCCGTTTAAATTGACTTCCGCATTGATGTTGTCGGTAATAAAATATTTAAAACCCAGTTTTCCACCGAGATTCATTTTTGCGCCTACATAATCACCTTTAATTTTAAAGCCTTCTATATTCGCAAAGACCGCCATTTTACCACGATTTTGCTCCGGGAATTTATTCCCGATGATTCTCGAATCATTAATCTTTTCTTCGGCCTGATAACTGGCTATTATCTTATTGAAGTCGCTGGGATGTTTTAATTTGCTGGCCCACAGATTATCTTTCACTCCTTCGATAATTAAGGAATATACCGCCTTTTCGATGGCTTCTGTAACTGCCAGTTGAACAGGTTCGTTCTGCGTAATTCCGATATCGGACTCAAGAAGCCTTTCGGTATCGATGAAACGGAAGAAATTTCCGTTAAAACTGGTTGACAAGATGGTTTTTGACGTATAAACCGTTTTAAGAATTTCTCCGGTAGACGTAGAAACCGCGCGGATATAGACGGTAATTCTATCCTGCCGATACTGTGCGCCGGCACCCAGGCCGAAATATCTTGCGCCAATTCCGCCGGTCATCACATTGGTGTCATAGGAAATTACGCCACCTTCCAAAATTATTCCAGCAAAAAGAAGTGGGGGCAACGTTGCACTTTCCCCGTCGTTGCCGGAGTATTCTTTTCTTGTGGTGCGAATAATCTGCCTTTCGTTCATTAAATTCCCAATATTTTCGCGTTCAATGGGAGTGAACCACCGGCTGTCCTCCAAAGCTTTTAAAAGTATTGCGGTTGTACCCTGCGGAATTGCGGTACTCCAGCTCGCGCCGTTTTCCGTTGCCTTATACTGACCTGTTTGATCTCTGAATTTGTATACGCCCACAACAATTTTATCTTTGGGTGCAGGCAGGTTTTTAATTTCGGATGTGTAAGGGGTTATTTCTCCTAACGTTGATTTTTCGCTGTTCGTGGGAATGTTAAAAAGCGTGCAACTTTGGAGAAGAATAATTAGAATGAGACTTAAAATTTTAATTGATGTTTTCATAGGGTGGGGGGATTTTTTCTCTTTAACCGCCGGGTACTACAATTTGAGACTGCTCACCCGTATCGGTGTTCAGAATACTGATGAGTAATCCCTGACCGGTTTGTATTACTTCTAAATAGATAGAGCCGAAAACATATGTTCCGGGTTGTAAGCTGCCGTCGCCGAACTGGTCTCCGAAAAGTTTTCGGGAAAGTTCGCTAAGAACCTGCCTGTTTAAACTGTCTGTAAAACTGTCTAAAGAATTCAGGTTGCCGAGACCGTTAGTTCTGCTGTTTCCCTCATCAAATTGATTCTGAGAACTGGCAGAACTTAGTAGCCATTGATAATTAAAAGTTTCACCTCCAAAAGCGGGATTAACTGGTTTGTAAACAAACTGCTGTCCGTACGATACAATGCCGGCAAGCAGCAGTGCTGTAATTATTATTTTTTTCATGACGTGTTAGTATTTGAAATCCCGGTTTCGAAGACTGTTTTGCGAATTGTATTCCATCAAAAGTGCCAGCGCTTTATCGCTCTCGGCATCCAAAGATTCTTCATCAGGTTTCGACTGGAAACTGTAGATAACCTGATCGTTCTGCATGATCAAAATTCTGCTGCTTCTGCCAAAGGAGGGAAGCTCAGAAACCGTAATTGTTCCTTCGTATTTTTTGTTGAACTGGGAATATTTTTTAAAGAAACTTTCATAGAAAGCTTGTCCCATCCTGGTTTTGGTATCATCGACGGTTAATCCGGTAAGTTCCACTCTGTTTTCGGGGATGTAACTTACGTCATCTTTAAACTGATCTGCATTAACTTCCAAACTGTCTTTGGAAAGCACTTTATTAGTATGTTCATCCTTGACGAAGAGGAAAACTTTAAGAGCGTCTTTTTTGGTGACTTTAATGGCATTTTCCGAAAGTATTTTTGTTTCATTGGGTTTTATTGAAAATTTCCCGCTTTGCTTGTTAGAGGAATTTCCCGCTTTGCCTTTCTTTACGGAAACCATTACATAATTTAAGTCATAATGAATTGCTGAATTATTTTTAACGGTTGCTTTTATTTTTAGCATTTCGTTATTATTTTCGGTAGTTATTTTTCCTGCGATATCGGTGCTGTTTTGTGCAGCTGTTTTTGCAAAGAAAAATACGGCCAGAATTGCGATGAGAGTTTTCATTTTCAAGGTGTTTAGTAATTTCTCATAAAAATCGTGGTGTCATTGGCGTTAATGTTAATTTTCATTCCATCAGAAATACTGTTGCTTCCAGTAATATCAAGATAATTCCCAGAACCATTCACATTAATCTGCGCGTTGGTCGGGTAATTATTAGGATTAACAAAAAGAACGGTATTGTAATTTCCAGATTGGGTAAGCTCGATGTAACCTGGGGTTTTATCGATCACATTCATTTTATTTCCAATTCCTATCTGGGTGGCCATATCAATGCTTCTGTAATCCTGATTTGTCTGCATCATCTGTACGCGATCGTAGTAATCTAAAATATTCGAACTGTTAATCTTGTTTAAAGAAATATCCTGGGCACAAAGAAATTGAAGAGTGAAAAAACATATGACTAATGGTAAAAAAGTTCTCATTGTTTCGTAATTAAAATACAGGAGAAGGCAATCTTCCCCTGTATTTATTTTTAAATGATGTCTTAGTTAGATTGGGTAATAATCATAGAGTTGGAATTACCGATCTGAGTACCAATATGCACGTGGTCATCACCAGTTTGCCAAGTATCAGAATAGTTATTGTTACCAATTTGCCAATCATCAGCAAGGTTTCCATTACCCCATTGGTATTGTACCAAATCGTTACCGTTGCCTACCTGTAAGCCTAAAGTAGTGTTATCATTACCTGTTTGGTGAGAATCAGCAGAGTTATTATCACCCATTTGAGTATGGTCAGCATAATTTCTGTTACCATCCTGAAGTTGATGAATATAGTTATCGTCTCCGTCTTGATACGCATTAGCCTCATTTCGGTTACCATACTGGTCTTGTTGCACATAGTTAAAATCTCCCATTTGCTCGGAAGAAGCAACGTTTCTGTTTCCAACCTGAGTTTGTAAAGCTTCATTAAAAGCACCATCCTGCATTGCATAGGTATCATTTCTATTACCTTGTTGGTATTGCTCAACAGAGTTTAGCAATCCATTTTGATCAGTTTGTGCCATGTTTCTGTTCCCGTACTGCTCAGTAACGTTTGAGTTTAAAATCCCTACCTGATCTACATCAATAGAGTTTCTGTTTCCCTGGCTTAAAGCATCGTTGTAATTCCAGATTCCGGTTTGATCAATGTCTGCATCATTACGGTTACCGTCTTGAGTAAGATAGTTTTCGTTTTGAAAACCAGTTTGGTCAACAGTTGCCGTGTTCAGATTTCCAAGTTGATTAGTTACATCAACGTTTCCTTGTGCGTAAGCGAAGCTTACAGTCATAAGTGCAACAGCACTTGCAAATAATTTTTTCATGGTTAAAAAATTTTATTGGTTAGTTTGTCGTACAAATGTAGAATGATGCACTTGTTATAGTCTCACCGAAACTATTGAATCTTAAAAAATAGACAGAAACTATGACCGTCTTCGTCTAATCACCAACCGCTTTGCGTGTTTAGACCTTTTTATAGTTGTTGTAAAAAATAATCCCCTTTAAAGCACAAATTAGCAAAGCTTTACATTTAGTTTAAATTTATTTAAAGTAACAGTGCGATCGCTGCGTCTTATTAATATAGCACGTTTATACTCGAAAAATAAACTAGGAAACTTTTTTTGTTTATAAGTTTTCTTTTGTATATTTGCCGCCGAATATGGAAGACAAACAAAATTTTTTATTGAAGGCGGCCAATCTTTTTATCGAGAACGGGGCGAAAACACTGACGATGGACGACATTGCGCGCGAATTCGGCATATCCAAAAAAACGCTTTATCAGAAATACAGAAATAAAGAGGAGTTGTTGGAAGAAGTATTGCAATTTAAATTGGGAGAGGTCATCCAACGGATGAAATATCTGGACGAAAATATTGAAAATGCTGTAGAAAGAATGGGCTGTCGCGATGTGGAGATCGACAGGGTCTCTCATTCCAATAATACCATCCTCATTCGTCAACTTATTAAATATTATCCCGCAATTTTTAACAAACACATGTTAAATTTTTCCGAGCAATTTTCCGAAGTTCTCGTTCATAATATTGAAAAAGGTCGTACACAGGGCTATTACCGGAAGGATTTCGATGCGCAGATTTATACGAAAATATTTTTCCAGATTGTAATGTCTTATGACAGTTCGCCGCATCTGAATACAACAATCATCGATCGGGAAGACTATAACAATGAAGCAATGATGATGTATATGAACGCGATCACCACAGAAAAAGGAAAAGAAGTTCTCAAAAAAATTTACTCTAAAAAAGATAAACAATGAATTTAAGACGAGAAATCTTCGCACACCTCATCGATAAAATAAGTAACAAATAACCAGAATATAAAATGACCAATTGGAGAAAAATGGCTCTCGGTGCAGGTTTATTTGCACTCTCAGTCTCCGGACTGCAGGCGCAGCAAACAGTTACCCTGAAACAGGCCATAGAGTACGCGCTGCAAAACAAAGCAGACGCCCTAAAAGCCAGATTAGATGTCCGCAATGCGGATTATCAGATCATTGAAGCAAAATCGAATGCGCTGCCGCAAATTAGTGGTGTGGCGAATTTAACGTACAATCCTATATTACAAACGTCCGCGTTGGATGTGGGAGCCTTTAGCGGCGGACCCAGCAATATACAGTTAATCTCTCTCGGCCAAAAATGGAATGCCGGCGCGGGTTTACAGCTTTCTCAAGCCATCTTTAACCAAAAGGTGTTTATCGGGCTGAAAGCAGCGAAGTCAACAAAGGAATTTTATCAACTGAACGCACAACTGACCGAAGAACAGATCATTGAGCGTGTTTCCAATGCTTATTTCCAGGTTTTTACAATTCAGCAGAAAAAAGAAACTTTGGAAAGCAGTTATTCGAGTACGGAAAAAGCGCGGAATATTATCAAAAGTTTATTCGACAACGGTCTTGCGAAAAAAGTGGATCTCGATCGAACCAACGTGAACTTAACGAACATCAGTACTGTTCTAAAACAACAGCAAAACGGCATCAACCAAGCGGAAAATGCGCTGAAATTTTACATGGGAATGCCCATCGAAACCGAAATTGAACTCGTAAAATCCGACATGGAAGTAACGCCTCATTTATTGGAAGATGTGGTATCTACCGATGAAAGATCGGAGGTAAAAGTTCTTGCAAAGCAAAAAGAACTTTTGGAATTTAATAAAAAAGCCGTGGAAGCCGATTATTACCCAACAGTGGGATTGAATGCGAACTACAGTTGGCAAGGATTAGGCGATAAATTTCCTTTAACCAATGGTAAAAAAGACGGCGTTTATTGGGGCGATTACTCAGCAATTACGCTTGGCGTAAATATTCCGATTTTTAACGGATTTGCCACGAAAGCACGCGTTGCCATGGCGCAAATAGAACTCGATAAATTAGATGTTGATATTGCAGATACAAAATTAGGCTTGGATCTTTCTTACCAAAACGCAAAATCTCAAATTGAAAACAGCCTTTCTGCTTTAGATAATCAAAAAGCCAATGTTGGTCTTGCAGAAACCGTTCTTTCGAATACGAAAAGCAACTACCAATACGGTTTAGCCACGCTGACGGATTTACTGGAAGCTGAAAATGCTTTGGTAGAAGCCAAAAACAATTACAGCAACGCCATCTTAGATTATAAAATTGCTGAGATCCAGTATTACAAATCGAAAGGAGAACTCCGAAACTACATTAAATAAATAGAAGAAACAATATTCACATGAAAGCAAGACCAATTATTTACACCGTATTAGCGCTAATACTTGTTGCAGCCGGCGTTTATACGCTCATCAATAACAAAAAGAAGAATGAAGCGGAAACGGCTATCGTTGCGCAAAAAAATACTGATATTTCCGTCAATGTAACCCAGGCGAAATACGAACATATCACGAATGATTATTCTTCTAACGGAACCTTTGCACCATACCAGGAACTGTCTTTTCCGTCCGAAATCAGCGGAAGAATTGTACGCGTTTTAGTTGATGAAGGCAGTTACGTAAAGGTAGGACAAACCGTTGCAACCATCAAAAAAGATCAGTTGGAAGTTGATAACTCCAACGCAAATGCGGCGTACCAAAATGCGGTGGTCGACAATCAACGTTATGAAAATGCTTATAAAACGGGCGGCGTTACCAAGCAGCAGTTAGACAACTCCAGACTTCAGGTAAAAAATGCCAGCGCACAGTTAAAGCAGGCTAACCTAAGAATTGGTGATACCAATGTAAGAGCAAGCATCAGCGGAATCATTAACAAAAGATTAATTGAGCCCGGTTCTGTGGTGTCTCCCGGGACGGTGATGTTTGAAATCGTAAATGTGTCCAGACTTAAATTAAAAGTAAACGTGAATGAATCTCAGGTTGCGAACTTAAGAGTCGGCGACGAGATCGATGTGAAAGCCAGCGTTTATCCGGATGCAGACTTTAAAGGAAAAATCAGTTTCATCGCACCTTTGGCAGATGCTTCACTGAATTTCCCCGTAGAGATTGAGATCAGCAACACTTCAAACAATCAGCTTAGAGCCGGAATGTACGGTACAGCCATATTTAATTCCAAAGATTCCGGAACGCAGCATGCCATGTTGGTTTTACCGAAAGATGCCTTTGTGAACGGCGTGAGCAGCAGCCATGTTTTCGTGGTGCAGCCTAACAATACCGTTAAACTGACGAAAGTGGTCACCGGAAGAATTTTTGGCGATCAAATTGAAATTTTAAGTGGAATTAAAGAAGGCACAACGGTAGTAACCACCGGCCAAATCAATTTAATTGAGGGTGCAAAAGTAAAAATTGTAAAATAGAAAAGATCAGGTTGTAAGATTTCAGATGGTTTATACCACAATCTTACCACCCGAATCTAAAATCTAAATATATATATGAAATTAGCAGAAATATCCATTAAACGGCCTACGCTGATCATCGTTTTGTTCACGATTCTCACCTTGGGAGGTATATTCAGTTACAGCCAAATGGGCTACGAACTGATCCCGAAATTCGAGATTAATGTGGTTACCATTTCCACCATATATCCGGGAGCGTCGCCAAGTGAGGTAGAAAGTTCAGTGACCAAAAAGGTTGAGGATGCCATCTCTTCTCTGGAAAACGTAAAGAAAGTAGAATCCAAATCCTACGAGGGTCTGTCTCTTGTGATGGTAACTTTAAATTCCGGAACGGATACAAACTATGCATTAAATGATGCGCAAAGAAAGATCAACGCCATCGAAGCCGATTTACCGGAAGATGTAAAACCACCTTCCTTACTGAAGTTCTCCCTGAGTGATTTACCGATTATCACCGCCGGCGCAACATCATCTTTGCCTCAAAAAGAATTCTATGACCTTTTAGATAAAAAAATTGAGCCGGTTCTTTCCCGTGTAAAAGGAGTGGCACAGGTAAACCTCATTGGCGGCCAGGAAAAAGAAATCCGCGTCAATATGGATCAGGCGAAACTCGAAGGTTACGGTTTATCGGTACCGGAAGTTCAGCAGGCAATTTTAACGTCCAATTTAGATTTCCCTACAGGTAATGTAAAAACTCGTAATAATACGACCATTATCCGTTTGTCCGGGAAATATAAAGACACCGAGGAACTGAGTAATCTGGTAATAAAAAGCAAAAACGGCTCGCAGGTAAGACTGGGCGAGATCGCTTTTGTGGAAGATTCTCAGAAAGATGTCGAAAAAATTGCACGGGTAGACCAAAGCCCCGCGATTATCATTCAGATTGTAAAGCAGTCCGACGCGAATGCCGTAGAAGTCAGCGAACTGAGTAGGGCCGCCATCGCTAAAATTCAGGAAGATTATAAACTTCAAAATGTAAAAATTGATGTGGTAAACGATTCCACCGATTTTACTTTGAACGCGGCAAATAATGTAACCCACGATTTACTGATTGCAGTTTGTCTGGTGGCGATCGTAATGTTGCTTTTCCTTCACAGTATCCGAAACGCATTTATTGTTATGGTTTCCATTCCGGCTTCTTTGGTAGCAACTTTTATCGGAATGTCGCTTCTTGGGTATACTTTGAATTTAATGAGTTTGCTTGGATTGTCTCTTGTTGTAGGTATTTTGGTTGATGATGCCATTGTGGTGCTCGAAAACATCTACAGGCATATGGAGATGGGCAAAAGCAGAGTGAGAGCCGCCTACGACGGAACCGCAGAAATCGGATTCACCGTAATGGCAATTACACTGGTTATTGTGGTGGTATTTTTACCGATCGCATTAAGTACCGGACTGGTGTCGAACATTATTTCGCAGTTCTGTGTCACGGTCGTTATCGCAACACTGCTGTCCCTTTTATCCTCTTTCACCATTGTTCCGTGGCTGTCTTCCAGATTTGGAAAGCTGGAGCATCTTACGGGTAAAAACTGGTTCGAGCAGTTTATTTTAGCCTTTGAAAAACGTTTGGATGCCTTCACCCATTGGATCTCGGGATTATTGGAATGGTGTTTAAAAAACAGAAGAACAAAATTAATCTCCTTAGGTCTTGTCGTCCTCTTATTTTTAGCTTCCTTCTTACTGCCTGTTTTTGGCTTTGTTGGGGGTGAATTTTTTGCTAAAATTGATAAAGGTGAGTTTTTAGTTCAAATTGAACTTCCAAAAGATGCTTCGATTGAACAGTCGAATTTCATGGCTCAAAAAGCAGAAAAATATCTGACCGAGAAAAAAGAAGTTGAAAAATTAATTACCACGGTAGGTCAAACCAGCGACGGTTTAGGTGGCGCGCAAGCGACTGCTTACAAATCGGAGATCGATGTGATTTTGGTTGGTAAAGACCAAAGAGCAGATAATTCCTTTGTTTACGCCGCAAAACTTAAAAAAGAACTGGAAAATGTTTTGGTCGGCGCGAAAGTTAAAACAGTTCCTATTGGTTTATTAGGCGCGGAACAGGCACCGTTATCTTTGGTAATTACGGGCACCGATTTAAAATCTGCCATTGCATTTGCCCAACAGGCAGAAGCACAGCTTAGAACTATTGACGGTGCAGCAGAGATCAAATTAACCAGTGAGGGCGGAAATCCCGAAATTAATGTGCAGGTAGACCGCGATAAAATGTCAGCGTTAGGTTTAAACCTTCAAACCGTTGGATTAACCATGCAGACTGCTTTTAGTGGAAATACCGATGGTAAATTCCGTGCAGGAGATTATGAGTATGATATCAACATTCAATATAATGAAAAAGGGCGTTCAACGATAAGCGACGTGAATAATCTGATCTTCGTTAATCCGGAAGGGCAACAGATCAAATTGAATCAATTCGCTTCCGTAACGGAAAGTTCAGGCCCCAGTTTCCTGGAAAGAAGGGATAAATCACCATCTGTCACCATCGAAGCGCAGACCATCGGGAAGCCGACCGGAACTGTAGCCGCAGAATGGGAAGAGAAATTTACCAAACTGAAAAAACCAACGGGCGTAAATTATGTGTGGAGTGGTGATATGGAAAACCAGACCGAAGGTTTCGGAACCTTGGGAGTCGCACTTTTGGCCGCAATTATCCTGGTGTACCTGGTAATGGTTGCACTTTACAACAGTTTTGTGTATCCGTTTGTTGTGTTATTCTCCATTCCGTTGGCGTTGATCGGGGTACTTGTCGTGTTGGCTTTAACAAATAACTCCCTGAACATTTTCACCATCTTAGGGATGATCATGTTGATTGGTCTGGTGGCGAAAAACGCGATTATGATTGTCGATTTTACGAATATCCGTAAAGCAGCTGGCGAGAGCACCTACAGAGCGTTAATTCAGGCAAACCACGCGAGGTTACGACCAATTTTGATGACCACGATTGCCATGGTTATCGGGATGCTTCCCATTGCACTGGCAGGTGGCGCGGCCGCAGAAATGAACAATGGTTTGGCCTGGGTAATTATTGGCGGATTAATTTCCTCCTTATTCCTCACGCTGATTATTGTACCCGTTGTCTATTCCATTTTTGATGGTTTGATCAACAGATTCTCCAAAGGCGAGCCTGTGGATTACGAAGCAGAAATGACCGCAGAATATACGCCGCAGGAAATCAGCGAAGATGGTTTTACAACCAAACATACGATGTAGTTTAATTGTTTTTAATGAAGAAGCCGTTTCAAGATTGAAACGGCTTCTTTTATTTTAAAAATATAATGTCGATATTTTGTCAGAATTTATCCTTTCTAAAGAATTCTGTCACCTTTGGAAAAACAATATCTCTTCATCTGCACTTTTAAAAAAATATATGAAATCCACCATAGTTAATGAGTGAAACAATATTTGTTCAACCTGATGAAAAACAGCAATAACAAATAAATTAGTTGCTTTATAGCGCAGAGGATTTAATGATGAAAACGGTAAACATTTACGCAGTGATGAGCAAGTTTTACCTAAAGTGCTAATTCAAAAGCGTTGTTTTTGCGGAATTATCGATTTTTTCCTGCGCAAGTTTCAGGAATCTGAAAACCAAAAGCACCGCAGAAATAGTTAAGCCCAGTCCAAGTGCAATCCACATCCCGAATGCACCCATTTTCATGGGTACGCAAAGAACATAACCCAACGGCAGCGTAATCAGCCAGTAAGCAACAAAGGTAATAATAGAGGGGATTTTCACATCCTGAATGCCCCGCAGACATCCTAATGCCACCACCTGCACGCCATCTGAAAGTTGAAATAAAGCTGCGATAATCATGAGTTTTGCTGCCAGCTGAATCACTTCAATATCCTCTTTCTGCGTAAAAAAAGTTGGTAAAACATGTCTGAAAACAATAAACAGAATGCCGCAAACACCCATAAAAATAAAGACGATCTTCAGGTTATTAATGCCGACCTCCTTCAATTCCAAAAAAGTCTGCTCGCCCATCCGCCGTCCAATCATGATCGTTGACGCCACACTGAAGCCGATACAAAGGTTAAAAGTAAACGATGCCATGGAGAGTGCGATTTGATGCGACGCAATATCATTCGCCGAAATCAGGCCACAAACAAACGCTGCAGCGGCAAATGCAGTAATTTCGAAGAACATCTGCAAGGCTGTTGGGAGACCAAGTTTAACGAGTTTTTGAAACATCTTTTTCTGAAAAAGTTTCGCCTTCAGGCTGAAATCGTCCATATATCTTTTAGTCGCGGGATTTTTTTTCATCACGAAAAATAAAAAGATAACCATGAAAACTCTTGCGATAAAGGACGCGTATGCCGACCCGTCAACGCCCAACGATTCCATGTAAACGCCTTTTATGAAAATATAATTCAATACAATATTGATCACGTTTGCGATAATGGTGGCCTTTGTTACGCCTACAGTGAAACTCAATCCCTCCGAAACTTCGCGCATTGTTTGGAACACCATAAACGGAATAATGCTGATGACGGTAATGCGCAGATAGCTTTCAGTATCAGGAATAATTTTTTCCGGCTGATCGAGATGGTAAAGTAGGGGTAAAGCCAGGAGCATAATAATAACCAAAGCCAGACCCACCGTCATGTTTAGGACAAAACCGTGACGAAAAATACGGTTGATTGCGGTGTGATCGTTTTTAGACTGCGCTTCGGAGACCAGGGGTGGAATCGCAAGGGAAAAACCCAGCGCTAAAACAAAAATTGAAAAGAAAACCCCGTTCGCCAGGGAAACAGATGCTAAAGCATCGGCACCCAGAAGTTTTCCCACCATTATATTATCAAACAGCTGCACAGAAACCTGCCCAACCTGAGTGATCATCACAGGTATTGCAAGGTGAAACAATCGTTTGGTATGTACAGGATTTAAAATTCGCATAATGGTCTCAAAATAAAATTTGCGGCAAAATTACCGCAAATTAATAGTAAAAAATAGAGTAAAGTTTATTTTCTCACGAAACTGGCCACATCTTCTGCCGAAACCGGGGTAGAACCCAATATAATTAAACGCTCCACGACATTTCGAAGTTCACGTATATTTCCGGTCCAATTAAATTCTTCCAAACTTTCAATGGCTTTTTCATCGAAGGATTTTAAAGCTGTGCCGTGTTCTTCGGAAATGATCTTTGCGAAATGTTCGATCAAAAGTTTAATATCTTCTTTTCTCTCATCCAAGGGCGGAACGTAAATTTCGATGACGGAGAGCCGGTGATAAAGATCTTCCCGAAATTTCCCGGCTGCAATTTCCTGTTGCATATTCTTATTGGTTGCGGCCAAAATACGCACATCCACTTTAATTTCCTTATCACTTCCGACAGGTGAAACTTTACTTTCCTGTAGCGCACGCAACACTTTTGCCTGCGCAACCAGGGACATATCTCCAATCTCATCCAGAAAAATGGTGCCGTTGTGAGCCAGCTCAAATTTTCCCTGTTTATCTTTGATGGCTCCGGTAAAACTTCCTTTAACATGGCCGAAAAGTTCAGACTCAATCAGTTCCGAGGGAATCGCTGCACAGTTCACTTCGATCATCGGGCCTCTGCTGCGGTCGCTCTGCGCGTGAATGGCGTGTGCAACCAGCTCTTTTCCGGCGCCGTTTGGTCCGGTAATCAAAACTCTTGCATCGGAAGTTGCTACTTTTTCGATCATATCCTGAATTTTCTGTAACGCAGGAGACTGACCGATCATCTGGTATTTTTTGTTGACCTTTTTCTTCAGAGTCGTATTTTCTACCTTTAAATTTTGATTTGTAGTCTGCAAAATTCTTTTATCCAGAGCGTTTTTCACACTGGTGATTAAGCGGTTGATATCAATTGGCTTGGATATAAAATCATAGGCGCCTTCTTTCAAACAGTCTACCGCTGTATCGATATCGGCATGTCCGGATATCATTACAAAGGTGGTATCGGGTTTCATCTGGAGGGCTTGTTTCAGCAATTCGGTACCGGAAAGTTTCGGCATTTTAATATCCGAAACAACCAAAGCGAAATCTTCTTTTTCTATTTGTTTAAGACCTTCTAAGCCATCTTCAGCGATTTCGAATTCATAGTTGGGGAGTTCATCGGAAAGAATGCTTTGAAGAACACCGGATATGGCTTTTTCGTCTTCAACAATTAAGATTTTTTGCATTAGGTATAATTTATGGATTTAATAAAAATTTAGTTTAAAAATTGGTGATTTTATAGCAATAATCGGACCTCAATAAAATTAGACGTCGTAATTTCGCCGCCCAAAAATAGAAGATCCTATCCGCACTGAATTGGCACCAGACTTGATGGCGATAGGGTAGTCATCGCTCATGCCCATAGATAAGACTGCTAAAGGCTGTTTTAGAGACAACTTGTCGAAAAGATCTTTTAAAACTTTAAATTCCTGAGCAATTTGGTTTTTATTTTCGGTAAAAGTTGCCATCCCCATCAGGCCATTAATCTCGACATGTGGATATTTATTTTCTAGATAACTTTGAAAAATTTGCTCGGCTTCTTCAATTGCAAAGCCAAATTTCGTGTCTTCTGCCGCTATCTTTACCTGAAGCAGGACCTTTATTTTTCGGTCATTCTTAGTGGCTTGCTTGTCGATCTCCTTTAAAATTTTCTCCGAGTCGACGCTTTGAATAGTATCCACAAAAGGCGCGATGTATTTCACTTTGTTCGTTTGAAGATGGCCGATCAAATGCCACTGTATATCCTTTGGCAGAAGCGTTTGCTTTTCTACAAGTTCCTGCACTTTGTTTTCGCCAAACACCTTTTGTCCCATATTGTAAATCTCCTGTACCGCTTCAGCCGGGTGCGTTTTGGAAACGGCTACAAGCTGAACATTTTCAGGAATCACCGCAGCGATTTTCTTATAATTTTCTTTAATACCAGAAAAATCCTGCATATTTTTAATCAATGATGGGTTTATATTACGTCTGTTAGCGAGCGAAGGTCGAAAATTACCAATTTAAACCCTCAATTGCAAAAATTTTGTCGAAAAAACAATAAAAAAAATTTTCAGTTAGTTTGTTTTGGGTGATTTAACGCTACAGGGAATATGTTATAAATAATACATTTGTTCCTATTTAAAACGATTTACCCATGAGCAATTTAAACCAACACTTAATCGATCCTACGCTTACTGCGCCGCTTGCTGAAGAATATGTGAAAAGCAATTACGCAGAAATCAACAGAAAAAGACCCGCTGCAAAGCCTGATTCCAGAACCTACAGTATGGAGCTGGAAGTTCTGCAGGAATATCTAAAACTCATCAGTTCCGAAATGGACAAACGAGGGATTAAAAGCAAAGGGATAAAAGTTACAATGGGTAAATATCCTGAAAAATCCACCGATCCGAAGTTAAAACCGGAGTACCTTGGCTATCAGATGATTTTTTTTCTCCCATCGATCTTGGCACCCGAAACGATAAAAATTTAGAAGCAACACAGGATTCGAATAGTTTTGTGCTGGGCGAAATTCCAGACTTAAATTATATGAATATTACCCCTCCTTATTAGCAGTAAAGATGGTCTGGAATCGAGAATTAGCAGGAATTCTGGTCGTTGTTTTAATGATTCTTTCTTTTATTTTTCTTATTTCAAAAAGAAAAAAATTAGAAAAAGGCACCGATTATTTTATTGCAGCAATTGGTGTGTTAACAATTATCGAAGTTTTCTGTACGCTAAAACGGCTCTCGAAAACAATGTATAATTCTTCTTTGTTGTATGTTATTGGTATAAACCTAATTGTTTTTCTTCTGTTTTTTCTATACTTTCAAAAGATTTTAATTTCCAAAAAACTGAAGCGGGCCAACCTTTTGATTATTGCAATCTTCCTCTTCAATTATATGGTTTCTGCACTGTTGGTTGACGATTTTTTTACAACATTCCCCTTTTTCAGCTATTTTGTGGAGGTCATTTTAATCACCGGAAGTATTTACCTGGTGATCTCGCAGACTTTTAATTCGGATAAAATTTTGTCTTTGGGTACCTACTTTCCTGTTTGGGTTTGCCTTAGTTTACTGGTGACTTATCTCGGGGTTCTGCCTTTGCTTATTGTAAGCAATACCGCCGCCTACCTCATGAATCTGAATATCTTTTTTGCCATTCTTTTTTTTGTGAATTTTGCCGGTTACAGCATTTTGCTTGTCGGAATTTTCAAAGCAAAAAAAGACACCTAATTTTGGAATGATGAATTTTTCAGAAACAGATTTTTTAATTATTCTAAGTACATTCATCATTTTAATTGTAGTTCTGATGATGATTGCAATTTATGGCGTTTTTATCAAAAAAAAATCCGAACTTTTACTGACTCAAAAAATAAAAGAAACTACCTTTGAACAGGAGCTTGCAAATTCGCAGGTCGAGATTAAAGAACAAACGCTTAATTATGTTGGGCAGGAGCTTCACGACGATCTCGGACAAAAGCTGTCTGTAGCCCGTTTGATGACGAATAAGATCGCCCTTGCGGGCGAGGCTGAAAAAGAGGCGATTGCCAGAGAGATCAACCTTTTGATCGGAGAGTGCATTCAGGATATCCGAAATTTATCCAAAGTCTTCATCACCGAACAGGTTGCGCATTTTGGCTTTATAGAATCTCTGGAAAGAGAAATCTTCCGGATCAAGAGGCTTCGGTTAATGGAAGTTAATTATAAAATTATTGATCATGACGTTCAGATACATTCCACGCATGCACTCATTCTTTTCAGAATTGTTCAGGAATGTATTAATAACGTCATCAAGCATTCCAAATCTCACTGTTTGGAATTAATTGTAAAGGACGAAGAAGCTCAGGTAAAAATTGAAATTAACGACCGCGGAATTGGTTTTGATACGAACATTGATGAAGACGGTAGTGGCTTAAAAAACATGGCAAGCCGCGCAAAAATCATTAACGCCGATTTTCAGATAAAATCTTCCGAAAACAAGGGGACCAATGTACTGATCACATATAACAAATGATAACTATGGAAAAAATAAAAATCGCTATTGTAGATGATCATAAGTTGGTTTCGAAGGCCCTGGAAAATATGATTTCGTTTAATCCCAATTTTGAGGTCATCATGAACTGTTTCAACGGGCAGGATTTTTTAGACCAGCTCCGAAATACAGAAGTGCCGCCCGATGTAATTTTGATGGACATCAATATGCCCATTAAAAACGGAATCGAAACTACCGAAGAAATTACCAAAGAGTTTCCCAACCTGAAAGTGATCGCCTTAACCATGGAAGATAATGAATCGACCATCATTAAAATGTTACGCGCCGGAGCAAAAGGCTATTTATTGAAAGACATGTCGCCCGATATTTTATTTGATGCCATCGATATCGTACACAAGAAAGGAATTTTTTATACCGATTTGGTTACGCAAAGTCTACTGAAAATTAAGACCGAAGAAAAGTTTATGAATGAACTTCACGAAACATTGAAAGAACGCGAATTGGAATTCATCAAACTGGCCTGCTCTGAACTTACCTATAGAGAAATCGCCGACCAAATGTTCTTAAGCCCAAGAACCATCGATGGCTACAGAGATTCTGTTTTTGTGAAACTGAATGTAAAAACGCGCGTCGGAATTGTGCTCTTTGCCATCAAAAATAATTTATCTTAAAAATAGGGTGATTTAACGCTTTCATCGCTCTGTTTTTACAATTACTTTTGTCCGGTAAACACACACACAAATAATGAAAAAAAGAAGAACCGGTTTTTAACCGGTCTTTTTTTGCTCAAATCTCAAATTTTTTAAGTTTGATTGACTTCAGTATTCCTCTTTCAGTAAAATTGTTTTTAACTTTCGCATTCCCTCGGTAGCAGAGGTCTGGAAAAAGTTTTCTTTTTGAGTAAAACGGTTTTCGAGGTCCGGATCAATGACGAAAACCTTACAGTGTTTGGGTATATATTGAATGAGGCCGGCAGCGGGATAAACCTGCATCGAAGTGCCAACTACAAGAAAAACATCAGCCGTTTCCGCCACCACGATGGCTTTCTCCATCTCTGTTACCACTTCGCCAAACCATACAATGTGTGGCCGAAGTTGAATGCCTTCAAAATTGACATCTCCTAAATTTAAATCGTCCTCCCACGGAATTATTTGTGAATCTGAATTGACGGGCCGCGCTTTTTTCAGTTCACCATGAAGGTGAATGATTGTGTTAGAGCCGGCTTTTTCATGAAGATCATCTACGTTTTGCGTAATAATAGTGACGTCGAAATACGCTTCCAATTCCGCCAAAATCAGATGAGCTTCATTGGGTCGAACTTCTTTCAGCTGTCGTCTGCGCGCATTATAAAAATCCAAAACTTTTTTGGGATCCCGCGCAAAACCTTCGGGACTCGCCACTTCTTCAATTTTATGATTTTCCCACAAACCGTTTGAATCTCTGAAGGTTTTTACGCCGCTTTCCGCAGAAATGCCGGCACCGGAAAAAACGACAAGTTTCTTCTTCATTTCATTTTTTTTTAAAAATACAAAATTAAAATCGCTCTTTTCCTTATTTGATTCTGAAAAATCTTATTTAATTTGTAGCATAAAATATTTGAAATACTTCAAAAATGAGCGAATATAGTTTAAGAAAAGCCCACCAAAACGATCGCGAAACCATCTGGCAAATACTTCTAGACGCCATAAGCAGACGCAGAAATGAAGGGAGCCGTCAATGGCAGGATGGTTATCCCAATAGCGATACGGTTAAAACTGATCTGAAAGATGAAGTGGGTTACGTTCTGGAATGTGACGGCGAAATTGCAGGTTACGCTGCCATCATTTTCGATATTGAACCCGCCTACGAAAATCTGGAAGGGAGATGGCTTAACGAAGATTCCTACGTGGTCGTTCACCGCGTAGCCGTTTCGGAAAAATTTATAGGGAAAGGATTAGCAACAAAGTTATTTGAAATGATTGAAACGGTGGCAAAGTCCGAAAATGTGTTTAGTATTAAAGTTGATACGAATTTCGACAATTTTGCCATGCTGAAAATTCTGGACAAACTTAATTATACTTACTGTGGCGAAGTTTATTTTCGCGGCAGCGCCCGAAAAGCATTTCAAAAGATTCTTGTTCAAGATTGAAAAACCCTTAATTAAAACCGGATTTCACGGTCTTTTCAGGTCTAATTCACTAAATTTGTGTAAATAAAAATTATTACAATGTCAAAAAAAGCCATCTTAGCTATTCTCGATGGATGGGGATTAGGTACAGATTCTAAAGTTTCCGCTATCGCACAGGCCAACACGCCATTTATAGATTCTTGTTTTGTCAATTTTCCGCACACAACGCTCGAAGCAAGCGGAATAGCCGTGGGTTTACCCTTTGGACAAATGGGCAATTCGGAAGTCGGACACATGAATTTAGGCGCGGGCAGAGTGGTTTATCAAAATCTCGTAAAACTTAATATAGCCGTAGAAAACGCAACTTTAGGTAAAGAAAATGTTATTACAGAAGCCTTTGATTACGCAGTAAAAAATAAAAAGAAGGTTCATTTTATCGGGCTGGTTTCCGACGGCGGCGTGCATTCTCACATTAACCATTTGAAAGGTCTTTTGAGCGCTGCTCATGAAAATGGTTTGCAGGATAATGTTTTCGTTCATGCTTTTACCGATGGACGCGACTGTGATCCTCATTCGGGACGCGGATTTATACGGGAACTTCTCGATCATATGGCAGTCACCACAGGAAAGTTGGCGACCGTTGTGGGCAGATATTACGCGATGGACCGCGACAAACGTTGGGAACGTATTAAATTGGCGTACGACGCTATGGTAAATGGTTTGGGCGAATCGACGGGTGATATTTTAGCCTCCATCGAAAAGTCCTACGAAAACGATATTACCGACGAATTCCTAAGACCATTGATTTGCGTGAAAGAAAGCAATTTGCCGGTCGCCAGAATCGAAAATTATGATGTGGTCTTTTGTTTTAATTTCCGCACAGACCGCGGGCGAGAGATTACGGAAGTGCTTTCCCAATCCGACCTGCCGGAATACGGAATGACCCATCTGAATCTTTATTATGTTACAATGACGAATTTTGACAAGACTTTTAAAAATGTTCGTGTTGTTTTTGATGAGAATATTCTGCAGGGTACAATGGGCGAGGTTTTGGAAAAAAATGGCAGAACGCAGATCCGGGTTGCTGAAACGGAAAAATATCCGCACGTTACCTTTTTCTTTTCCGGCGGGAGAGAAAATGAATTTGTCGGCGAAAGACGGCTGCTCTGTCCGAGTCCAAAAGACGTTCTCACGTATGATTTCAAACCCGAGATGTCGGCGTACGACATTACCGAAAAAATTCTTCCGGAGATCCAAAACGAAACTGCAGACTTTATCGTTTTAAATTTTGCCAATACAGATATGGTGGGCCACACGGGCGTTTTTTCGGCGGCAGTAAAAGCAGCGGAAACCGTAGATCAATGTATTGAGAAAGTTGCGACTGCGGCTTATGAGCATAATTATGCGGTTTTTATTTTAGCCGATCACGGAAATTCGGATGTTATGATTAATCCGGACGGAAGCCCAAACACGCAGCATTCTACGAATTTGGTTCCGTTAATTGTGATGGACAAAGACCACACGTGGAATTTAAAACCCGGCAAACTGGGCGATATAGCACCCACCATCTTAAAAGTAATGAACATTGAAATACCCGAAATCATGACCGGCGATGTTTTAGTAAGCTAAATTTCGACACAAAATAATCAACCAAAACGGCAGCCATAGTCTGTCGTTTTTTTATTTATAAAAGCAGACCATTTTCTTGGGAAAGCTCTTTTTCATATAAATAATATTATAACACCTGAAATTATACATCATATTAATAATATACTGACTGATTTTAGTTGTGCGTTAAATACAAGTTTTACTTTGCTTTCATACTTTTTACACGGTTACTTATGCATCAAATACTATTTTATGTTATCTTTGCTATTCAAAATAAAAAGTAAAGATGTACAATAAATTAGTAAGACTTGAGGTAATGAGAAATCTGGGAACAGAAGTAAATGACTTCATTTCATCATATCTAACCCCTGTTGAAAAAATTTGGCAACCTACCGATTTTCTACCGGATCCTTCCTCTAACGAGTTTAAATATGACGTTGAAGAACTGCAAACCTATGCAAGAGAAATGGATTACGATCTTTTCGTAACTTTAATTGGCGACTGTATAACCGAAGAAGCTTTACCTACGTACGAATCCTGGCTTATGGGTATCGACGGCGTAAACGTTGAAGAAGGGTCCGGCTGGGCACAGTGGATCCGAAGCTGGACGGCCGAGGAAAACCGCCACGGAGATTTGCTCAACAAATACCTTTACCTCTGTGGTAGAGTAGATATGCGGGAAGTTGAAATTACCACTCAATATTTAATTCAGGATGGTTTGGATATTGGAACGACCATGGATCCGTACCGAAACTTTGTTTATACAAGTTTTCAGGAAACGGCCACCAACGTTTCGCACAGAAGGGTAGGATCTTTAGCAAAACAGACCGGAAATACAAAATTAGCGAAAATGTGCGGAATGATTGCTGCCGATGAAGCCCGCCACGCCAAAGCCTACAAACACTTCGTTACAAGAATTTTTGAGGTCGATCCTTCCGAAATGATGCTCGCATTTGAAGATATGATGCGTAAGAAAATTGTTATGCCTGCACATTTAATGCGCGAGTCCGGCCAAAAAGCCGGCGAACTCTGGTCTCATTTTTCCGATGCGGCACAAAGAGCCATGGTCTATACAGGTTACGATTATATCAACATTTTAAGTGAATTGTTGGGAGATTGGAAAATTGAACATATCACAGGTCTAAATGAGAAAGCCGAGAAAGCACAGGAATATTTAATGAAACTTCCCGGAAGACTACAGAAAATTACGGACAGGATTGCAACACCGGATCTGGAGCACCAGTTCAAATGGATTAAATCTTAAGGTCCAATACATAAAATTATATTTTACGAGGGTGGTTGAAGTTTTCAACCGCTCTTTTATTTTATTATCTTTGCAAAACTGAAATTACACATAATGAAAAGCAATAAAAAACTGGCCATCGATTTCGACGGTACTGTTGTTGATGATGCCTATCCCGGCATTGGCAAACCCAAAACTTTTGCCTTCGAAACTTTAAAAAAGTTGCAGTCGGAAGGGTATCGTTTGATTCTTTGGACGTACCGCCACGGTAAAACCTTGGATGAGGCCGTAGAGTTTTGTAAAAAAAATGGCGTAGAATTTTATGCGGTGAATTCCAGTTTTGAAGGAGAAGTTTTCGACCCCGCCGACGCTTCCCGAAAAATTGATGCGGACCTTTTTATCGACGACCGAAACCTTGGCGGCTTTCCAGGCTGGGGAGAAATTTATAATATCATTACAGACCGCATTGAATTTCGCGTGGAAGGCACGGAAGTTTTGGCTTATTCGAAAATGAAAAAAGATAAGAAAAAAGGCCTTTTTTGGTAGATCTTTCTTTAAAATTTAAAAATATTTAACGCGATATCAATTCATGATTATATTAAAAACACTCGACGAACTTCGCTTGATGCGCGAAAGTGCCCAGTTGGTTTCTAAAACTTTGGGAATGATCGCGAAGGAAATAAAACCTGGCGTCACCACTTTACATCTCGATAATTTGGGTGGCGAATTTATCCGCGACCACGGCGGTGAGCCGGCCTTTTTGGGAATGTACGGTTTCCCTAAGAACCTCTGTATTTCTCCTAACGCAGAAGTTGTTCATGGAATCCCGAATGAAAAACCTTTGGAAGAAGGCGACATCCTTTCCGTGGATTGCGGCGTTTATATGAACGGTTTTTACGGCGATCACGCCTATTCTTTTGAAGTCGGAGAAGTAGCGCCCGAAACTAAAAAATTACTCAAAGTCACAAAAGAATCTTTATACAAAGGCATTGAGCAGTGTGTCCGCGGAAAAAGAGTAGGAGACATTTCTTACGCCATTCAGGAATATTGCGAAAAACATGGCTATGGCGTCGTTCGCGAACTGGTAGGTCACGGCTTAGGCCGAAAAATGCACGAAGATCCTCAAGTTCCAAACTATGGTAGAAAGGGCAGTGGCAAAGTGCTGAAAGACGGCATTGTTCTCGCGATCGAGCCAATGGTGAATTTAGGCACAGAAAAAGTGAAATTTCACAGTGACGGCTGGACGGTGACTTCGCTGGATAATTCGCCTTCCGCACATTTCGAACACGATGTTTGCATCATCAACGGAAAACCGGTTTTACTTTCGACCTTTCAGTATATTTATGACGCTTTGGGAATCGTCAGCGACGAGGAAAAACCTTTTACGCTGGATTTTTAAGAAGCGTTCCCAAAAAACCTACTATTTGAAAAACGTCACCAAATTTATCCTCAACAAAATTCCCCGACCTCTTTTAATTAAAGCGAGTATTTTGGCGCGTCCTTTAATCGTTCAGTTTTTTAAAGGCGACAATTTTACAGATCCCATCGACGGTAAGTCCTACCGGAAATTTTTGCCCTACGGTTACGGAAAACAACGCTTGAATGCCCTATCGCCGGGAACTTTAAGTTTGGAAAGGCATCGCCAGATGTGGCTGTACCTTCAGAATGAAACTGATTTCTTCACAAAAAATTACAAGGTTTTACATATCGCGCCGGAGCAGGAATTTCTGCGGAAATTTAAAAAGATGAAAAATCTGGAATACATTTCGGCGGATTTATATTCTCCCATCGTTGATGTGAAAGCCGACATTTTAGCGCTGCCTTTTGCGGAGGAAAGTTTCGATATTATCTTCTGCAACCACGTTCTGGAACATATTGAGGACGACCGGAAAGCCATGAGCGAACTTTACCGCGTGCTGAAAAACGGCGGATGGGGAATTTTTCAGGTGCCGATGAAAAATTCTCTGGAAAAAACCTACGAAGATTTTTCAATTAAAGATCCGAAAGAGCGGCAGAAACATTTCGGTCAGTACGATCACGTCCGCTGGTACGGAATGGATTATTTCGACCGTCTGAAAAGTGTGGGCTTCGACGTTGATATTAACTTTTATTCGAAGAAATTTCCCAAAGAGCTCATCCACAAATATGGTTTGATCGAAAATGAGATTTTGCCCGTTGTCACGAAGAAATAGCGAAGTGTTTTATTCACTATCTTTGCGCTACTTTCAATATTGAATTTTAAACTTTGAACCTTTTTAAGAATGCATAAAGCAGGATTTGTAAATATCGTAGGGAAGCCGAACGCCGGTAAATCTACACTTCTCAACCAATTGATGGGCGAGAAATTAGCCATTGTTACGCAGAAAGCGCAAACCACACGTCACCGCATTTTCGGAATTTATAACGAAGAAGATTTGCAGATCGTTTTCTCCGATACGCCCGGCGTTTTGGATCCGAAATACGGACTGCAGGAAAAAATGATGGATTATGTGAAAGATTCTTTGCAGGACGCGGATGTTTTTCTTTTTATTGTTGATATTTTAGACCGTACGGAACCTTTCGAATTTTTGGTCGAGAAACTAAATAAAATTCCCGTTCCAGTCCTGATTCTCGTGAATAAAATTGACGAATCCAACCAGGCAGATTTGGAGAAAACAATGGAGTTGTGGCACGAACGGATTCCGAAAGCAGAAATTCTGCCTATTTCTGCATTGAAGGGTTTTAACACCGATGTTATTCTACCCAAATTAAAATCATTGCTGTCCGAAAATCCGCCGTATTACGACAAAGATCAATACACAGACAAGCCCGAACGGTTTTTTGTGAATGAAGCCATTCGCGAGAAAATTCTGTTGAACTATGAAAAAGAAATTCCATATTCTGTGGAAGTCGTTACGGAAGTTTTTAAAGAAACTGACGGAATTATTTTTATCGACTCCGTGATCTACGTGGAGCGCGATACCCAAAAAGGCATCATCATTGGACACAAGGGGGACGCCATTAAAAAAGTCGGGACAGAAGCGCGAATTGACCTGGAAAAATTCTTTTCCAAGAAAATCCATCTCAACCTTTTTGTGAAAGTGAAAAAAGATTGGCGCAAAAACGACAGAGATCTAAAGAATTTCGGTTACAGTTAAACTAATCAACAAAAAATTACGTTCTATTAAGAATTTTTGTTAAATTTCATAAAAAATATTTCATGAATTATTTTACATCAACCAAAAGTAATCCTTTAATTGTTGATATTGTTATTCTTGTTATTCGCATTTTCGTGAGTTTTGCAATGCTCTCGCACGGTTTCCCAAAACTTCAGCACTTATTTTCGGGCGAAGCTATCGAATTCTATGATTTCCTGGGAATGGGGCAGCAAACCAGTTTAATTTTAGCCGTTTTCGCGGAATTTGTGTGTTCTATTTTTATCATTTTAGGACTTTTCACGCGCTTTGCAGTGCTGTTTTTAGTAATCGCCATGGCGGTTGCAGGACTCGTTGTTCACAGTGCCGATCCTTTTGAAACCAGAGAGAAAAGTCTTCTTTATCTTTGCATCTATTCAATTCTTTTCGCATTTGGACCCGGAAGATATTCAATTGACCAGATGATCGGTAAAAGACGTGAATCCCGCTGGTAAAAACGAATCACTTAATCAGATCAATAAAGCAGTAAATTTTTTACTGCTTTTTTTGTGCCATTATTTTCTGGTGGAAAGATCTTCATATAAAAATCTAAAATGAAAAATTTCTGCACTTATAAAATTAAAATACCGTGAAAAGACGACTGAATTTCCGTTGAAATGTAGATACTTTTATTTTGAAAAATAAAACCTTTAACCATGGAAAATTTTAAAACGAAAAATGGTGTTTCGGTGCGCGCTTACAGAGGCGATGCCATCACACTTTTGGCTTTCGATGTAATTCCGCAGTTGGCGGAAAACCTCGCAGGATTTACGCTTTTTTTCCGCTGCAAAGAAGGGAATTCTGTAGGTCAGTTTCTTTACAACCGCTTGACTTTCAACGAGGAATTTATCAGCAACAATGCGATCCCAGACAACGATGAAAATTCCACGCTGTATTCTCCCATTCAAAAATTTAACTGGGTTCACGTTCCGAACACCGATATCAACACGCAAAAAGCCATTTTCGGCGTTTATGTTTACACCGTCACACCAAGATATATCCGAGACGGAAAACTCTTAGCTTTAGATCCCAAATTGTCCGTAGAAATTGAAATTCCGGTAAAGCCTTATATTGAAAAGAAAGCGGCAGTCGGTTTTACGCGAGGTTTTGTTTCTTCTGTGGCGTACGCCACGAGATTCAGCCGTACCAACAATGCGGTGAGACCAAAATTAAACGATTCGCTGCTCTTCGACAATACACAGATTGCAGGCACCGCAAGACGTTGGAACGATAAGAAGCACCGCTACGAACAGGTTCCCTATACCTTTAGAGAGCAGCATGAATGGTTGGGGTGGCAGACCAGGAGGCGAATTCTGGATTTTCTCGACGAAACCATAAACGATAAAAAATTGAGCCTAAAAGTTTTTGCCTTCGATCTGGACGAACCCGAAATATGCAAACGGCTGTTGCTTCTGGCAAAAGAGAACCGCCTGATGATGATTCTGGATAATTCAAAAGGTCACACGGAAAGCGACGCCTGGGAAACCCTTTTCGAAACGGAATATCTGAAAAGCGGTAATCCCGAAACCCTAAGACGCGGGCACTACAGCGCCTTAGCACACAGCAAGATTATGATCCAGCTAAGATCCGGCGTCGCTAAAAAAGTGCTTACAGGTTCGGCAAATTTTTCCACGAACGGACTTTATGTGAACAGCAATCACGTTATTATTTTTAAGAATGCCAAAATTGCAAAATTGTATTCAGATGTTTTCGACGAGTCTTTTGGACCCGAAAAGATGAAAAACTTTAAAGGAAGTAATTTATCGGCGAACGATAACGAATTCTCGAAAACGGTGAGCTCACCAAAAATGACGGTAACATTTGCGCCACACGCCAAAGAGGACGCCACAAGAATCTTTGACCGAATTAGCGCGTCCATCTGCAAAAGCGATACGACCGACATTTTATTTGCGCTTATGAACGACCGCAGCGCCGGCAGTATTTTGGCTTCGGTGCGCAAACAAATAGAAAATGAAAACGTTTTTACGTACGGAATTACGGACACGATTGGAAAAAATGACGAAGATTTCGCGATTTTTCTCTATAAACCTAATTCAAAGAAAGGCATTCGGGTTGCTGCTAGAGGTATCGAAAATAATCTGCCGGAACCTTTTGGCCAGGTTCCGAATATCGATGGTTACGCGATTCATCATAAATTTATCGTGGTTAATTTTAAAGGAAAAAATCCCGTTGTATATTGTGGCAGCAGTAATCTGGCTTTCGGGCCGGAACAAAAAAACGGTGATAATCTGCTCGAAATTTTTGATAAAGATATTGTTAGAGTTTTCGCGATTGAAGCGCTGCGGCTTGTCGATCATTTTCATTGGCGCAATACAAAAACAGATGCATCGGTTAAACTTCACCTGGATTCTCTGGAACAAAAAAAGAAATGGTACGATTCATGGCTGAATGAGGAGGATCTAAAGTGCCGCCAGCGTAAGCTGTACATTAGAAAATAAAGAAGAAAAGATTTCGGAAAACAAATCTAATTTAACATAATATAAATTATAGGACTTTTTTATAATTGATATTACTGAGATCTTACCCTTCATAAAGCCGTTCTTTCCTCAAGAATTTTTCTTTTCTAAAGCTTCCTTTCTTTGACATACCGCCATATATATTTTTACCCTAAATTATGAGCGATCTTCAGTCTGCCGCTAAAATAAATAATTTGAAACTGAAAATTTAAAAAGAAAATTTCACCATCCGAAATAATTTTATTGTAGATCTCAGCGATTTCAAATTTATATTTAGCGTAGAAATTAAGTTTTTGCTATTGAACGCAGTCTGTTGAGGTCACTCTTTTTTGGCAGAACGTACAATTTATTCAACTATATAACTAAAAATCAGTCTCTTTCAAAGATGTTTAGTATTGCGCAAAAGGCCCATTAATCAACACGTTGATTGTTTTAAGTAAAAAATCTTAAATTTGAGTTCACCTAAAAACTTTCAGAACCAATGAAAAATTACATTTTAGCCGCTTTTACAGCCCTTGCGTTCGTAAACTGCGAAAAAAAATCCACCCAAATAACCGACATTCAAACAACTCCACCCGATTCCGTTGTGGTGCCTGAAAACGCCGAACCAATCGAATCGTCAACCTTACAAACCTGTTATCTGGAAGCGACGGGGAAAGATTCTGTTTTTGTTTCGCTGGACGATAATCTGGGAACAATTACGGGGAAACTGCGCTACAAGAATTTCGAAAAAGACAGTTCAGTTGGCGAGGTTGTTGGCACCCAAAACGGCGATACGCTTAAATTGAATTACACTTTTCAATCCGAAGGCATGACGTCCGACCGCGAAATATATTTCCTTAAAAAAGAGGGAAATCTCATCGAAGGAATTGGAGAACACAAAGTTCAGGGAAATCGGGACATGTATGAAAATACCGCGAAACTTACCTACAACGGCCGCGTTCTGAAACAGGCAGACTGTAAAGATTTTGAGAAAAATTTTACACGTAAATAAAACTTATCCATAAAAAAGAGCAGTCAAATCTGGCTGCTCTTTCCTTGTCATGAAAAATTTAAATTACAATAAGACTGTTTGTATAGAATGTGCCGGCGACAGAAGTTTTGCCGATTGGCCTTCGATCCATAAATTTACGTCGGCATCGTTATCACTTTCGTTCATCACCACACTTACCAGTTGCCCGTTTTCGTTCATAAATGTTGTGGATAAAATATAATCCCGGTTGCTTGTGGAGCCAATTCTCTGTGCGTTGGTTTTAATATATTTCGAGAGATGACCAATGTAATAATATTCGTAGGTATAATGCACTTCTCCCGTTCTGGTATCCGCAATGATGGGTGCAAAACAGAAATTTTTCACGTGGTTTGGTCCACCGGTTTGGTCCAGCAGCACATTCCAGTCCGTCCAGGCTGAAGTTCCGTTATTAAAATCGTTGATCATGTTGCGTCCGTACAATTCGCCCAGGCTAACTTCATCGATTTTTGTAAAATCAAACTGTTCTTTGCAGCCTTCGGTGAAGATTAAAAATTTATCCGGGAAAGCCCGCGACGTTTCCGCTATGTTATTGAAGAGAGGTTTGCTTTTCGTCCAGGTTTCGTACCAGTGATACCCAATTCCGGAGGCATATTTTGCTGTTTCGGGATCCTGCAAAGTAGTTGTGGCGCGTTGGTACATTAAATCCCGGTTATGATCCCAAATAATTACTTTTTTATCTTTATAATTATTTTTCCACAAGGTTGGTCCTAAATTTTCGCGCAAAAATTTAGCTTCTTCATCTGCCGTATAAATACAGGATTCCCATGTTTGCGTGGCCATGGGCTCGTTTTGGATCGTTAGACCCCAAACCGGTATTCCGCGCTTTTCATATTCCTGAATAAACCTAACATAGTAATTTGCCCACGGTTGGTAATATTCATCCAAAAGACGACCTCCTTTCAGCATGCTTTTGTTCGATTTCATCCAGGCCGGCGGACTCCAGGGCGAAAAGTAAAAAAGAAATTTATCCGCTCCTATCATTTGCTGCGCGGCTTTTATCATGGGGATTTTATACTTTTCATCGTGCGAAATGTCATATGTTTTCAGGTCCACATCACCCTCTTTCACGTAGGTATAGGTATCGCTGGAAAAATCGCAGGAATTCATATTCGTCCGCACCAAATTATATCCGATCCCTGTTTTTCCGTAGTAGGCTTCCATTATCTCCTGCTGTTTATTTTTCGGTAGCTTATAAAAAGTTTCAGCCGACGCATCCGTGATGGCGCCACCGATACCGATCAGCTTTTGATATTTAAAATCCGGATCGATAAATACGCAGACATCCGTTTCTTTTGGTTGTATAAATTCTGCAAACTGTGCCTTACCTTTATCCGCGAATTTTTCGCCCGTTTTGGCGTTCGTTAAAATTACTTTTCCAGTAGTTCCCACTTTATTTTTCCAGTAATTCTGGGCTTGCACACTAACCAAAGTGCTCAGGAAAATTCCTGCTATAATACTTTTTTTCATATTTTTTTATTTATTTATTTTTTAGAAGCCCACAATTTTTCGCTTCTTCCCGAAATGGTACCCGCTTTCCATTTCAATCTGTCCTTGCGGAAAATAAGGCATTTCGATAATTAAAACTCATCACCGCAAGGCCAGGATTTCCATTGCAATCGGGGCTAAAAGATCATTTTATTTCTATTTTCGAAGATTTTCTTAGTTAAGAATTATACTTCACTTCTACCGTATCGCCGCTCGCTTCGCTCGCGCCAAAAACCCTGTATCCCTCTTCCCTATTGATAAACCCGCACATAATCCACATAAAATTTCTGCGGAAAAACTGCATCGTCAATCCTTCTTTCCCGCCCCAGTCTCCACCGACTGCAAAATTCAAAAGGAGAAAAAAAGGCTGGTCAAAAGGCCAGGCGTCGTACGTTTTTTCCGCATTTTTATAGGTGTAATATTTGGTGGCATCTACGTACATTTCTATTTTCTCCGGAGTCCAGATCATTTTGTAGACGTGAAATTTCTCCGAGGCATCTTTTACCTCAATCGTGTCTGTCTTTTGGGTATTAATTACGTGGTTGTATTTTTTGGTGTGGGCGGTCGCGTGTATAAAACCCTGATGATATCCCACATGCTCCATAATATCTAGTTCGCCGTCGTCCGGCCAGTTTTTCATTTTTTCGCTCATCATCCAGATCGCTGGCCAGGTTCCGCGGCCTTTTGGCAATTTCGCGCGGATCTCGAAAGTGCCGTATTTCCAGGAATGTTTACCGCGCGTCAGTAAGCGCGCGGAGGTATATTTATTCTTTCCCCAGTTTTCTTTTCGGACCTCTATAATTAAGTTTCCGCCTTCTACACGGGCATTTTCTGCACGATTTTCTGTATAAAACTGCGCTTCATGATTGCCGTATCCGCCGCCGCCAACTTCGTACTTCCATTTGGCAGGATCGGGTAAACCTTTATAATTAAATTCATCGCTCCAAACCAGTTTTTGGCCCGTCTTCATGGTTGAAGCCTGAGGCGTGCAGGCGCATAAAAGCATCAGCATCACAAAAGCGAAAAAAATTCTTCCCGCAGATCTCAATTTTTTACTTTTAAAAGTATGGAAGTGACTCATGCTATTTTTTAAAAACATATGTGGCAACAGATTTTGCAGAAAGGCTTGCAGGTGCCCAGTTTCCTTTATATTTAATGTTGAAATTTTCATTATTACTGCCTTCATTCAATACCAGAAGAACAATTTTATCCGGCGTACCAAAAGCAACCGTGCTAATGTTTCCTGCCTGTGTGGAACTGATTCGGGAAGCATTGTACGGAACGAATTTCGATGCGTGACCAATAATATAATAAGCTACATTTCGGTCAAACGTATCGTTAGGGTTCACCGTGATGGCGCCTTTGCAGGTGGTACAACCACCTGGTGTGTGCGGATTAAAATCAGGATCGTTCGCCAGATTCCATTCCATGGCATTTTTACTCCAGTTGCGCATGGATCCTATGATGACGTTTTTGATGTGCCACATCAAATCCCCGCCGAAATCCGAGGTGGACGCGGTGTATTGTTCCGTAAAATAAATATTTTTCATCGGGAAAGAATTATGGAGGGAACTCAGCGCAGAAATGCTGCCGTTATATAAATGAAATGCCGACCCATCTACAAAAGTTGCCGCCGCAGGATCTGAAAGGATGGTGGTTGCATAAACAATATTATCGCAGTTGTGATCGTACACAATAATTTTCGTGGCAATATTTGCTGCCCGAAAAGCAGGCCCTAAATTGTTTTTGATAAAATCTCTCTGCTGTTCCGCGGTCATATACAGACTGGGATTATTGCCGGGATGGAGTGGCTCGTTCTGCGGTGTGATACTGTGGATGGTAATTCCTTCCGCTTTCATGGCATTAATGTATTTTACAAAATATTTCGCATACGTGTCGTAATATTCCGGCTTTAGACTACCGCCGATGGAACTGCCGTTATCCTTCATCCAAACGGGCGGCGACCAGGGCGCGGCCATGAAACGGATATTCGGATTGATGAGCAGAATTTTCTTCAACATCTCAATTACCGTCTGATCTTTTGCTAGGCTGAAATTGGTAAGATTAACATCGGTTTCGCCGGCAGGCATGTCATCGTAAGAAAAAACTTCGCTGTTCAGATCGGAGGCGCCAATGCTTAATCGGATATTGCTGATGCCAATGGAATTCTCGCCATTTCCAAAAAGTTCCTGAAGAAGTGCTTGCTGTTTCGGGGCGGACAACTGGTTGATTACCTGTACGCTCCCACCCGTTAAAGTATAACCAAAACCATCGATATTTTGATAAACCTGAGACTCATCGACCTCAATATTCTGAAAAGCATTGGAGGCATTACTAAAATTAAGATCAGGTTGTTTCTGCAATTTTGCAGATCCGTCATAAGTGGTTAACCAAACCTGCGCACTGCCGGTGCTGGCGGAGGGTACCTCAGTAGAGGGCGTGCTACCTCCGGTCTCGCTTGTGCTGCCGCGGGAGCAGCAACTGAAAGAGATCAGCGCTACACCGGCTAAGAACAAATTTTGGAAGAAAAAGCGGGGTTGTGTTTTATACATTGCATGACTTTTTAAAGAAGATAAATTAAAAGAATTGCCAGGAAAGCTCAAAATTCGATTTTATAAAAAATGAGGAATGAACCACTCCTCATTTTATAAATTTTGTGACCTGCACTCCATTAGGTTGTCTAATAATTTGGGTTTTGTTTTAAGACCGTATTGGTAAGTTCCTGAGAAGGTATGGGCATAATCTCGTTTTTACCAGCCACAAAACCTTTGGATGCTAATGCTACAGGCGCATCGCCCCAGCGAACAAGATCGAAAAACCGATGACCTTCGCCGGCCAGCTCCCGTCGCCGTTCGTCTTTAATTAACTGTATTGAAACAGGAAGTGACGGTAAATTTACGCGGGCTCTTACTGCATCGACTAAGGCCTGAGCTCTGGCGCCGGTTCCGCCCAACGCTTCGGCTTCCATTAAATAAGTATCTGCTAACCGGATTGCGATATAGTTTTGTCGGAAATTAAGTTCTGTTGGCCCGGGCAAAGGAGAAACATCAGCTTTTCTCGGCGCATATTTATTCAGAAAATAGCCGGTGTCCATATAGGCTGGCGAGTAATCTGCATCTCCTTCTGTTTTCAACTGTTTTAAATTGACAATGGTAGCGCCAAGGCGAGGATCATTCTGCAAAACAGTAAATAACTCGTTGGTGGCTACATTAAAAGCCCATCCGCCAAATAAATCGGGTGCATCGTTTGTAAGTCTGTTATAGGATCTTGGTCCTACCATAATATTAATGCTGTTTCCTTCATCCTTTCCGCTGCCCCAAAATCCCCAGTCCGACTTTCCTTTGTTCGTGTGCATCACTTCCAACACTGCTTCGGTGGTGAATTTATTATCAATTTGCCACAAACTGTCGTAATTGGCAACCAGCTTATAACCGTACTGACTGGTCTGGCCCGGAGTTCCGTTCACTTCGCTAAACTGTGCTGCTGCGAGAATGTTTTTTTTGTCGTACAAATATATTTTACCCAGGATGGCCCGAGCTGTTCCCTGCGTAATGGCGCCTTTGTCTACGCCCGGCATCAGGGGAAGGTTCGGGATAGATTCGAGCAAATCGCTCTCTATCTGATCATACACCGCAGAAGGTTCTGCTTGCGGAATACTGTAATAATCGTCGTTGGCCTTAATCGGCTCCAAAATTAACGGGATGTGTCCGAACATCCTTAATAATTCGAAATAATAAAGAGAACGGAGTGTTTTTGCTTCAGCGGTAAAACGGCTTTTAATCTCATCGCTCATTGAAGCATCGGGAATTTTGGCGATTAAAAGGTTCGCGCGCGCGATTCCCTGATAGTAATCCCGCCAATAACTTGCCGGCATAATGGTGGGGTTGATGGTGAAATTCGAGATACCTTGAATCCCTGCTCCATCGGAGGAACTTCCGCCTCCCGAATAAAAATCATCGGATCCCGCATTAAAAAAGGTGACCATATTTTCGAACCCTCCGGAATACTTTCTTAAAACATCGTAAACGCCGATGAGGGCGGAATGGCATTGCGCCTCGTTTTTAAAATAATTATCCGTATCGAACGCGCCAAGATTTTTTACATCTTCCAAATTGTCCCGGTTACATCCTGTGGTTCCGAAAGAAAGTCCAATTGCCATCGCAATTAATACCGTTTTTTCGATATATTTATTTTTCATTGCTGCTGTTTTTAAAATTGAATATTAGCTCCTAAAATGAAAGACCGTGCCTGCGGATAATAGGCTCTGTCGATACCAAAATCATCACCCGCTGCAATCTCGGGATCATATCCCGTATATTTGGTGAAGGTTACCAAATTTTCGCCTGTAACATAAAGTCTAATTTTGCTTGCACCCATGGATTTCACTACATCATCTGATAACGAATATCCAATCTGCAACAATTTCAACCGTAAATAATCTCCTTTTTGAAGATAATAACTGGACATGTTGGAAAAATTACGGCTTGGATCCCCGCTTGCAATTCTCGGGATGGTGGTACTTGTTCCTTCTCCGTGCCATCTTCCCAGGATTTCCGTCTGATAATTGGCATCTGCCATATCTAATCTTCGAAGTCCCTGAAAGATTTTATTTCCGGCCTGTCCTTGGGCAAAGGCCATAAAATCGAAATTTTTATAATTTAAATTAAGGGTGAGTCCGAACGTATATTTGGGTACGGAATTTCCCAGATTTACCTGGTCATCGCGATCGATTTTTCCATCACCATTCGCATCAACCCATCTAAAATCCCCGGGTTTCGCATTCGGCATTATTAAACCGCCAGTCGAATTGGTGTAAGCCTGAACTTCTGCCTCCGTTTGGAAGATCCCGTTATTTTCATATCCATAAAATGCTCCGTAAGACTCACCAACCTGGATTCGGGAAACTGGACCCATGGACTGGAAACCTGGCCCATCAATATACTTTCGGCCGTTTTCGAGTTTGGTTACTTCATTTTCTAGATAAGCGAAGTTACCATTCACAGAAAACGTAAAATCTTCCCAATTCTTTCTGTATCCTAACTGCACTTCAAATCCCCTGTTCTCCATATCGCCAATATTGGCAACGGGAGGATTTGTGGCGCCAACATACCCCGGAACAAATATGGGACGTAAAATCCCGGTTGTTACTTTTCGGTAAAAATCAACACTCAACGTAAAGTCATTCATGATTTTTAAATCTGCTGCAATGTTGGTTTGTGCAGTTTCTTCCCAATGTAAATCGGGGTTTTCTAAAGTATCCGGATAATATCCGATGGCGATTACATCGTTGGAATTCGTATAATTGGCGCCCGAAACCATAAAGCTGGCAAATTTGAAATTACCAATCTGATCATTTCCTAAAACACCGTAGCCTCCGCGCAATTTCACCGAGCTCAACACTTTATTTTCCGGCCAAAAGTTTTCGTTGGAAATATTCCAGCCAATAGACATGGACGGGAAATTTCCCCAATGATGATTGGCTCCGAACCGCGACGAACCGTCTCTTCTTATCGTTCCGGTGAACAGATATTTATTATCGTAATCGTAAATTAACCTGGCGAAGTAGGAAGCCTTATGTGTCCGTATCCCATCCCAAGCCGTAACCGACTGATTTTCGGAGGGAACATCAAAATTAAAAGACGCATCCTCCCAACTGTCGATTGGCAGATTGGTATAGGTTGTACTGTTGCCGCTGCTGATGTCGTACTCATAATAACCCTGGCCTAGCAGGAAGTTAAAATTGTGCGCACCAAAAGTGTTTTTATAGGTTAAAATATTTTCTAAACTCCATTCCAGTTTCTCCTGCGTCACCCGGTTGAAAGAATTTTTAATCACATTGCTGTACGTTGGACTTAAATAAAACAAAGGCGTGAAATTTTGACTTCCCCAATACGCCTTTTTACCGTTGATACTTGATTTAAAAGAAAAATTCTTCAAAAATGTTAACTCCGCAAAAATATTCGCAATAAAATCGTCGGAGTATTTATAATTGCCAAGTTGTGTATATTTAAAACCTAAAGGATTGGTCATTTCCTGATTCACGTAATGCGAGATACCGTAGGGATTTCCATTTGCATCCCGTACTACGTATGGATTTGAATAATCGTTAGGAAAAGGTTGTGCACTCACGTCTGTAACAACCACAGGTGTTGTCGGGTCCAGGTTGACGGCTGACGCCAGGGGTCCGCCAAATTCGCCGTTTTCATTAATACCTTGCGATTTGGTGTGCGTGTACGCAAAAGTTTGCCCCACGGTAAGAAAATCTAAAACTTTGTGTGTAGAATTAATTCGGGCCGTTAATCTTTTGTATTTTGAAATATCTCCCATTACGATCCCCGACTGATCAAAATAGCCAAAAGAAGTGTAAAAAGTAGATTTATCGTTACCCGAAGAAATGCTGAATTCCTGGTTGGACCTTTCTGCGCTGTTGAAAATTACATCCTGCCAGTCCGTACCCTTTCCGAGCGATTGCGGATTATTGTACCGCGGACCCTGGCCGATATTGGCAAGACCTTCATTAATAATCGTCGCATACTCGGTGGCGTTCAAAAGATTCAGTTTTTTTGCGGTGCTTCCCACTCCGTAAGAACCATTGTAGGAAAGGAGCATTTTGCCTTTCTTCCCTTTTTTGGTGGTGACCAAAATAACACCTCTCGCGGCAGAAACACCATAAATTGCGGCAGACGCACCATCTTTCAAAATTTCGATGCCTTCGATATCGGATTGGTTAAGCCAGCCAATGCCGTCGACCACAATTCCGTCGACCACCCAAAGTGGATCATTACTGGCGCCAAAACTCGTGATTCCCCGAACGCGAACAGTCGCAGTTGAACCCGGTTGCCCGGAATTGGTGATTACCTGAACTCCGGCTGCCCTACCCTGCAGAACCTGCTCGGGTCTGCCCGCGGGTATGTCTTCCAGATCTTCTGCGCGCAAACTGGAGATTGCACCCGTAACATTGCTTTTTTTCTGAGTTCCGTAACCAATCACGACCACTTCCTCAATGGATTTCTCTTTTAAAGAATCCGTGATTTGAGCATGCATGCCGGCGGTAAAATAAAGTGCTGCGATGATTCCCAGACTTTTCGAATACTTTAAGTTCATATATTTTAGTTTTGTTTTCTCAAAATGAGACAATAAAGGTATTTATTTTTTTAACACTACAAATATTTTTTTAATTTATTTTAATTTTTCCTGTATTTTTGAGGCTTACGAATACCTGCTCGGATGACGAAAATGCGCTTTTTATATTCAAAAAATTAACAGTGTCCGTAAAAATTAAGATTTTTTTATATGCTTTTTAAATTTTCGTCATTTGCGTTGCCCTTGAAAATGAGTTTTTTAATTTTCTCCATGGTGCTTAACTGCATGGGTATTATTATTTTGCAATTATCCGGCAGTACAGTATCCTACAGTAATCTGGGTTTTCTCGAAGCGTTTAAAGATTTGCCGATCGCTATTATATCTTTGTTTGCGGCAAATTTCATTAACCGCTTTGGAAGCAAAAAATCTTTGATGTTTTCGCTTGCAACCGTGGGAATATGTTGCTTTCTACTGCCTTTTTTGGAAGTGTTCTGGTTTTTTAAAGTTTGGTTCGCCGTGATTGGGATTTCGTTTGCCGTCGCGAAAATATCAATCTATGGGATTATTAGAAATACCATTTCGGAGGAAATAACGCTAACTAAAGTAATGAGCAGCGTGGAAGCTTCGTTCATGATTGGTATTTTTGTAGTCAATCTGGGCTTTGGGTGGCTTATATCCAGTAACTATGCGGTTTACTGGAAGTTTGGGTTCTGTATGATTTCCCTCCTCGCCATTCTGAACGTTTTCATCCTTACGAAAACGAAAATGGTTGGCAACCCCACTTCTGCGGAATCTTTTAGCTTTTCCACGATTAAGGGTTTTTTCAATTTTAAGACGTTTCTCTTTTTCTCCATTATTTTTACCATCGTATTTATTGAGCAAAATTTCAATTCCTGGCTTCCTTCCTTTTATAAAAAGCATTTAAAGGTTGACTCTTTCTTGGCACTTCAGGGCACAGCTTTTCTGGCTCTCTTTGCGTTTGTGGGCCGATCTGTAACCGCCCGAATTATTCATCGGTTTTCACTTTTCACCTATTTTATGATGTGCGTTGTGGTTATCTTTTCGATGCTGATTTTCGCACAGGTTTTATTAGCCACCTCGTTTTCGGAATGGTCTCTTTTTCTGTTTCCGCTGATGGGTTTATTTTTGGCACCGCTGTACCCGGTGATCAGTTCGAAAATGATAACCAATATCCATCGGGACGATATTAACGTTTTCACTTCCCTCATTGTCATTTTTTCCTCGCTCGGAAGTTCGTTTGGGTCTGTAATGATGTCTTTCGTTTTTCAGTTCAATTACGGTAATTACTACGCCTTGTACATTTCTTTGGCCGTTCTTCTGCTTTTTATACTGAGCTTCATTTATTTTAAATCTTATGTCTCAAAAAAAGAAAATAATGATTAATTTTGGCAAATTATGAAAGTTGACGATTCGAAAAATAAGCAGAATTTACAGGAATTAATAGAAACCGCTAATTTTGTAGAGCACGTTTCCGTGGACTGTGCGATCTTTTGTTTTGAGCAGGGAATCATGAAGGTTCTTTTATTAAAATATCACGATCTCGATCTCTGGTCGCTTCCCGGCGGCTTTGTCTTTAACGATGAAGATTTAGATGCAGCGGCTTCCAGGGTACTTTACGAACGAACCTATCTGGATCAGATTTTTCTGGAGCAATTTCACACTTTCGGCAAAGTGAGCAGAACGGAAAAAAATGTTCACCGCATCTTATTGAAAAATAAAAACATCGAAGTCCCAAAAGATCACTGGATCTTTCAGCGTTTCATCACGGTGGGTTACTGCAGTTTAATTAATTTCTCCGAGATCAGCAATTTCCCGAACACCTTAAATGAAACCTGCGAATGGTTCGAGGTGACCAAACTTCCGGAAATGGCTTTCGATCATGAGAAGATTGTTCGCTATGGTTTAAATTATATCCGCAAAAACATCGATACGCAAATTGTGGCGAGTAATTTATTGCCCGAAAAATTCACCATGAAAGAACTGCAAAATGTTTACGAAGCTGTTTTGGGTGAAAAATTCCGCCGGAACAATTTTCAGCGGAAAGTTTTAGCAATGAATTCCCTGGAACGCTTAGAGAAATTTTTCGATGGTTCTGCAAACAAAGCGCCTTATTTGTACAAATTCGTGGACAAGGAATAAATCGCGCAATATTACCTTCAAAATTTCGCCATCCTCCCGAAAAATCTTAATTTTAGACAAACCTATAAAAAATGTCATATTATCCTCTTACTACCCTTCCCGATTACTATTTAATGGATGAACTTTTAACTGAAGAACACCGGTTAATCCGGCAGTCGGTGAGAGATTGGGTAGAAAGTTTCGTGATGCCGAAGATTGACGAGGCCGCACAAAACCACTCCGATATTCCGAACCTTATGCAGGAACTGGGTAAAATTGGCGCGCTCGGACCTTACATTCCGGAAGAATATGGCGGTTCCGGTTTAGATCAAATTTCTTATGGCCTGATTATGCAGGAATTGGAGCGCGGAGATTCTGCGATCCGTTCGGCAGCTTCTGTGCAAAGTTCTTTGGTGATGTTTCCCATTTTCGAGTTTGGATCCGAAGAACAGAAGAAAAAATTTCTGCCGCTTTTAGCTTCCGGCGAAATGATTGGTGCTTTTGGCTTAACCGAACCCAATCACGGCTCCGACCCAAGTTCTATGGAGACGCATTTCGAAGATAAAGGCGATCACTATTTATTGAATGGTGCCAAAATGTGGATCACAAACGCACCACTTTGCGATATAGCCGTTGTTTGGGGAAAAAATGAAGCGGGCAAAGTCCAGGGATTAATCGTGGAAAGAGCTTTTGAAGGTTTCACCACGCCGGAAACACATAACAAGTGGAGTTTGCGCGCGTCGAAAACAGGGGAATTGGTTTTTAATAATGTGAAAGTTCCGAAGGAAAATTTATTACCGAAAGTCACGGGATTGAAAGGACCTTTGTCCTGTCTCAATTCTGCGCGCTACGGAATTTCCTGGGGCGTCATCGGCGCTGCAGTCGACTGCTATTGCACCGCGCTGCAATATTCAAAAGAGAGAACGCAATTCGGAAAACCCATTGCAGGATTTCAGTTGCAGCAGAAAAAACTGGCAGAATTTTTAACCGAAATTACAAAAGCGCAATTGCTTTGCCTACAGTTAGGCCGTCTGAAAAATGACCATAAAGCAACGCCGGCGCAAATTTCCATGGCGAAGAGAAATAACGTAAAAATGGCCATCGATATTGCGCGGGAATCCCGGCAAATTCTCGGCGGAATGGGCATTATGGGTGAATTTCCGATGATGCGTCACGCTGCAAATTTAGAATCCGTAATCACCTACGAAGGTACGCATGACATTCATCTTCTAATCACCGGAATGGACGTTACGGGCATTAACGCCTTCGGATAGAAAATAAAACAATAAACCTTCAGTTCTGCTGAAGGTTTATTTCTTTTTGAATTTGTATGTCTTTTTTACCAGGATACCTTTTCTTCTTCCTCAAAATTCTTCGCCGGATCTAGAATGTCCAGAATCACATTTTTCACCGAATTCATCGGTGTCTCCAGAAGCTTAAGAGAAATTTCAGCGTCCGCGAATATATTTAAATTTTGAACCCCTTTACTGACTTCCGCAAAACTCCAAATGCCACATTCCACAAAATTTGCCACCATTTTTTTATCCTTTAAAACGGAATACGCATAAATGCAGAGTTGCATGGCCTGTTTATAATCGTCGCGGAAAAACAGTTGTTCTAATTTTTCTACATCTTCCGCTTTTTTTGGCGCGGCAACCGAAAGATTTTTTGTTTTTGCCGTTTTAAAATCAATGATCCTTAAATTTCCATTCAGGCGGTCGATCCGGTCGATGAAGCCGTAAAAGGAAACCTTGTCGGTTTGCGCATCATTTAAATAGAAATCGATGCCTTCAAAATTGCCTTCAACACTCAAAATTTCCAGAGAATTTCCTTTTTCCACAAGATTTTTATCGAACTCCAAAACGTTACGCACTACCCTTTCCGCAATTGATCGGTGGATAAAATTCATTCCTTTTTCATAAAATTCAACCTGATGGTTTAATTTTTCGATCGCTGCAGTAATGGACTCAAGTACGACTTCATCTGAAAGCTTTAAATCATTTACCGTCAGTTTTTTACCGATAAATTTCTCGTAAATATGTTGAAGTGCATAATGCACCAGATTCCCATAACTGCGCTGCGAAAGTTCTTCTTCAATTTCATTAGTTTCGCGCGTGCTTAAAATTTTTGTAAGATAAAAATCGATGGGATTATAAAGGTAAGAAGTCAGATGAGAGGCTGAAACCCGCGTCTTCCACTGCTCCAGTCTTTCCAGCACTTTCGGTGTTTTTGAAATCTGAATCAACTCCTGCTGAATGGGATCTGAAGTGTTTTCAATAATAACATGTTCAATGTGGTGATGCTTGTCTTCAATCTCCATTTGCGTGATAAAACGGCTTTTCTCCCCTGTATTAACGCCGGAACCCAACGCATTGAAGAGCAAATGCACATTTTGAGAATCCTGAATTAACCGGTAAAAATGATAGGCATAAATACTGTCGTTTTCCAAAAAAGTATGCAGTTCGAAATGCTGACGAACATCGAAGGGAAGATACGTGTTCTGGGAATTTCCGAGCGGAAGTTTTCCTTCATTAGCGGACAGAAGAATCACGTTTTCAAAATTTAAAAGGCGCGTCTCCAAAAGTCCCATCACCTGTAAACCCTGAAGCGGTTCGCCCTGAAAATCGATCGTTTCCGAGCTGACGAGTTGATTGATCAATACTTCCAGCGTTTCCATCTTAATTTCAAAAAGATACGGTGAGATTTGGTTTTGAATGATCTTAAAACTTTTTTCGAAGTGCGCGATATTTTCATAAAGAATATCATCCAAATCTCTAAATTTCAGGTCGTAACAAAATCGAATAAGTTGATCTAAAAATTCTTTAACAGAAGCCGGTTTCTGAAAAAGGTCAAAATAACTAAGCTTCGACAAAAATTCGGCAAACTGCTTTTTAGAAATATAAACAATGTTTCGCTCCTCTATTTTAATTTTAAAACTGGTGATGATTTCCTGGTCGGTTTCATCATTCGGAAGTTCCTCCAAAACAGACAAAACATCATTGTAATAATAGGAAGAGCTTTTCTTTTCGAGCTGTTTCTGCAGATAGAAAAGCTGCTTCATGGCGTTACTGAAAGCCAGATTTTTCAGCGGAAATCCCATTGTAATATTGAGATATTGCACGGCATTCATGGCATCTAAACTTGCAGGAAGTAAATTTTCATCCAGCAACACAACAGCGGTTTTGGAAAGATGCTCGTCGTCAATTTCTTTAAAAATTTCGGGCAGCACCTTCGCCTGCGTAATGTTTCCGGAAACCTCGTAAACCTTTATATTTTTCGACTGCGCAAAATCTTTTTCGATCCAGCGAAATGGGCGTTGTTCTGTAAACTCTTTCCACGTTTTATGATTGCGCAGGAATTTCCCGGCCTCCTGCCGTTCATCATTAAAGTAATAATCGTCTGCCTGAAAAAAGCACTGCCCTTTATCCCATTGCATAAGGCTTTTCACGAGTTTTTCTTCAGCCGGCGTGAAAGCATTAAATCCACAAAAAACAAATTTTTCCGCCGTTATCTGCGCAAAATCTTCAATTTTAGTTTTTGCAGATTCGTGAATCATCCCGGATGTTGCCCAGTTCTTTTCGTTGAGTTTTTCTTTTAAAACGGGCAGAAAAACATTCATCTTCTGCCAGAAATTTAAAAATTTCCGCCGTGGAATATCTTCAGAATCACCTAAATTTTCGGACCAGTTTTTAATGCGTTCTTCATCGAACATGTATTCCAAAACGGCTTTGTCGCTGTCCGAAAATTTCAAAATATCGTCCCAATCCTTCAATAAGGTCGGAAACCATTTTAAAAAATTCGAAAAATCTTCGGAAGGATGATTCTCCTGATAAATTTGAAAAGCGAACAGCCACAGCGCAATTCCCTGTACGTGCTGCTTGCCGGAAATATCTTTAATTAAATCCTCAATGGTGAAGAAATTCGGAAGGAAACCCGAGTATTGTTTCTCGCGAAGAATTTTCTTGATAAAAACGATGGGTCTTTTCCCGGGAAGCACAATGTTAACACGTGATAAATCAGGATTTTGATCGAGCAGCTCGGTAATAATTTTCTGGAGAAATTTCATGTAAAATGGAAAGATGAAAAATACAAAAATTTAAGACAGAAAAAAACCTCCCGAAAAATAAATCGAGAGGCTTTGATATTTTTTGATGATTTCTAGATTAATTCACCGTGATCAATTTTTCCAGATACGTATTTTCGCCGTAGGCATCTTTGCCGGTAAAGAATTTAAAGCGGTAAGTCCCTGTTTCCTGCGGTCGGAAATTGATTTGGGAAGCTCTTGCAACCATTTCTCCGCAATCCGCGGTTGTTTTAAACTTGTACGAAGTCACTTCCCTCTCCAAAGGTTCGGTATGTAAATAATCGTACCCATAAAAGCCTTCGCAGTTGGCGGTGTAGGTGGAATAGGTTTTAATGGTTTGCGTAGTAAAAACATCCATCGTGTCCAGCGCGATTTTTACGCTGTCAATTTTCACCATATCCGTATTTAAGATTTCATCTCCGTCGAAACGGTCATTGCAACTAACGGTATTAATAAAGAATACCACGGGCAAACAAAAAAGTAGTATTTTTTTCATGATCTCTAAGATTTGTTAAAATAACGCTAATAATAAAGCCTTTATTATGCTAAATTACGAATTAAAATTACCTTTAGAGATATAAACCACTTTTTTTGTTTCAAAAAATTCAGCCTCAAAATATTTTTGCAAATTAAAAATTTCGACTTTCAAACCGGCGAGCTCCTCGGACAAATCGCCGCCTTTTAAATAAAGAACACCATTGTGTTTGCGATTAAACTGCTCTTTTTCAAATTTCCCTCGGAGCCAACGTAGAAAAACCGGCATTTGTGTGACTGCACGGCTGACGATAAAATGAAATTTGGCCTTCACCTCTTCCGCCCTGCCATGAATCGCCGTAATATTTTTCAGGCCAATTCCTTCGGAGACTTCTTTTACTACCGTAATTTTCTTTCCGATAGAGTCGACGAGCGTAAAATGAACCTCCGGAAATAAAATTGCGAGCGGAATGCCCGGAAAACCGCCACCGGTACCAATATCCAGAACTTTCGTTTGGGGCACAAACGCCATGACTTTCGCAATTCCTAAAGAATGCAGAATGTGCTTTTCGTACAGCGAATCCATATCTTTTCTGGAGATTACATTTATTTTTTCGTTCCACTCTTTGTAAAGTTCCTCCAGTTTGGCAAACTGATCAATCTGGTTTTCGGTCAGGCTTGGGAAATATTTTTGAATTAATTCAACAGACATTTTTGGAATTATAATTTCCGCAAATTTAGGGAAAACAACTTCAGATTTTGCAGAAAAAATATATCTTTGAGAAAACTTAATCAGAAGCATGACTCAATATTCAGACAGACTTAATCGGATGAGCTTTTCGCAAACTTTCGTCATGAGCAACAAAGTGCGGGAAATGAAAGCGAGAGGAATCGACGTCATCAGTTTAACCTTAGGCGAGCCCGATTTTGATGTTCCGAAAAATATAAAAGAAGCTGCTTTTGCGGCCATCAATAATAATTTCAGCCACTATTCTCCGGTTCCGGGATTTTTGGATCTTCGGGAAGCCATCTGCGAAAAATTAAACCGAGACAATCATTTAACTTATCTTCCTTCCCAGATCTGCGTTTCAAATGGCGCCAAACAATCGATCTTAAATGTACTTTGTTCCATCATCAACGAGGGCGACGAAGTAATTTTGCCGGCGCCGTATTGGGTCAGCTATGACGAAATGGTGAAAATGGTGGGCGGAAAGTCTGTCTTTATTGAAACCTCCATTGAGGAGGATTTCAAAATGACCGCTGAAGCGCTGGAAAAGACTATCACTCCGAAAACGAAGGCGTTGCTTTACAGTTCGCCCTGTAATCCTTCCGGCAGTTTTTACAAGCACGACGAACTGGAAAAAATTGCCAACGTGATTGCAAAATATCCACAAATCACGGTTATCTCCGATGAGATTTACGAATACATCAATTACGACGGAAAACACACTTCTATCGCCGAATTTCCGCAGGTTTACGAACAAACAGCGGTCATCAACGGCATGTCCAAAGCTTTTGCCATGACAGGCTGGAGAATTGGTTACTCTGCCTGCCCACAATGGCTGGCGGTGGGTTGCGAAAAAATTCAGGGACAAATGACGAGCGGGGCGAATTCGATGGCGCAGAAAGCGGCGATTACGGCCTTAAAAACAGATTATTCGGAATATCAATATATGATCGATGAATTTAAAAAAAGGCGTGATCTGGTTTACAATTTAATGAAAGAGATTCCCGGTTTTAAAGTTAATTATCCGGAATCGGCTTTTTATTTCTTCCCTGATATTTCCTATTATCTCGGCAAAAGCATAAATGGAAAAATCATCAATGATGCGGATGATTTCGCCATGTTTCTCCTCGATGAAGCTCACGTTGGAACGGTGGGCGGCGTTTCTTTTGGAAACTCCAACTGTGTGCGGTTTTCGTATGCCGCCTCCGAAAAAGATCTTACTGAAGCCATGAAAAGAATTAAATACGGTCTTGAAAATTGTGAATTGCATTAAAGTTTCATTTCCTACCACAAAAAAGCCGATTCAAATTTTTGAACCGGCTTTATTTATTTTAGAGATTATTAAAACTTAATAATATCTTTCATTTTTTCGTTTTCTTCGTTTACCATATCATCGTCCACAAGAATCTTTCCACTGTGTTCGTCGATGATGATTTTCTTTCGCTGCGCGATCTCCATTTGTTTTTGCGGCGGCAAAGTAAAGAATGATCCTTTCGGCGCGCCTCTTTCTAAGCCAACAACCGCAAGTCCGGTAGGAGAATTCGTACGGATTCTTTGGTAGGAAGCCAATAACCGTGCGTCGATATTTTTCGAAAACTCTTTTGATTTTTCGATCAGGTAATCTTCTTCTTTCTGTGTTTCTGAAACTAAATTTTCCAACTCCTCTTTTTTAAATTTAAGGTGGTTTTTCAATTCCTTAATTTTATTGTTTAACTCGTCGAAAGTTTCATTTTTATGCGAAATTTTCGCAGAAAACTCTTTGATTCTTTTATCAGAAAGTTCGATTTCGAGCTCCTGAAACTCAATTTCTTTTCCTAAAGCTTCAAATTCTTTATTGTTTCTTACGGTATCTTGCTGAGTTTTGTACTTTTCGATCAAAGATTTTGCATGGCTAATGACTTCGTTCTTGGTGTTGATTTCGTCATTTTGCTCTTTAATTTCGCTCGCAAATTTTTCTGATCTTTTTTCAAGGCCTTCGATTTCAATTTCCAAATCTTCAACTTCGATGGGCAGTTCGCCTCTGGTGTTCCGAATTTCGTCTAACCGGGAATCGATTATTTGTAAATCGTAAAGCGCTCTTAACTTATCTTCAACGGAGATTTCTACAGATTTTTTAGCCATATTTTTATAAAAAATAATTTACAGGATTGGTTTTCTCAACAGATTTTGAGATTGCAAATTTAGGAAAAATTTCCGATAAAAGCTCAAATAATTGTTGTACAACAAATTGTTCCGACTCAAAATGACCAATGTCGCAGATTAACATTTGGCCCTCATTCTGAAAAAAATCGTGGTATTTTACATCACCCGTTAAGTACGCATCGCACTTATGGGCAAGTGCGGCTTTAATTCCGCTTGCTCCACTTCCGCCAATAACTCCTACCCGCTTGATTTTCTTATTATTAGAAGGCGAATGGCGAATCATTTGAAGCCCGAATTTATCCTTCACAAAAGATAAAAAATCTTTTTCTTCCATTTCTTTATCCAAATCGCCAAATCTCCCCAATCCGGAGTACTGATTTTCGTTGTCCAAACTGACGATTTTGTAGGCCACTTCTTCGTAAGGATGCGCCGCTTTCATGGCTGCAATTATTCTGTTCCGTTTGTAATGCTCAAAAATAACAGTGACCATTTGTTCATCGGCATTTTCCCGAACATTTTGTGTTCCGGAGAAAGGCACCGACCCCTCAAGCGGCCGAAAAGTTCCTTTGCCCGACAGCGTAAAACTGCATTCATCATAAAAACCAATGTTTCCCGCTCCTGCCGCAAACAAAGCCTCTTTCAATTTTTCGGTGTGATCTGTTGGAACATAAACCTCAAGCGATTTTAGATTACCGGATTTCGGCAAAAGAATTTTTTGATCTTTTAAGCCCAATTTCTCACAGATCCCAAAATTAACTCCAAAAAAATCGTTATCAAAAGCAGTATGAATAGCGTAAATGGCAATTGTATTTTCCAGGGCTTTCAAAACGGAGCGTTCCACATAATTTTTTCCGGTGATGGATTTTAAACCATTGAAAATAATGGGATGAAAAGTAACAATAAAATTGATTTTTTTCTCGATTGCTTCCTCCACTACATTTTCTAAAACATCATGGCAAATTAAAATTCCGCTCATTTCCCGGGCCGGATTTCCACATAAAAGACCCACGTTATCATAACTTTCTGCCTGATGCATGGGAATTCTTTGCTCGATTCGCGAAATTGCTTCGTTTATGGTCATTTGCTTAAGTTTGTAGCGAAATTAAGGATTATTTCTTTAAATTTAATTTTTATCAAAATATGGAGAAGGAACACGATTTTATTCCGGGACGGGAACGATGGAAACGCGAAATTTTTCGCATTATATTTAAAGCAGATACAAAACGGGGGAAGCTTTTTGATCTTATTTTGCTCGCGCTGATTCTTTTGAGCACCTTCATCATCATGATGGAAAGTGTGAGCATTTTCGATGCAAAACTTCACCGCATCTTTATTATTGTCGAAATAATTATAACGGTTTTTTTTACAGCAGAATATGTATTGAGAATTATTACGCTGCGAAATAAAAAGCTTTACATTTTCAGTTTCTTTGGAATCATCGACTTTTTAGCCATCTTACCCTTCTATCTGAGCCTCTTTTTTCCGATCACAAAATATTTCCTCATCCTCCGAATGTTGCGAATGCTGCGGGTTTTCCGCATTTTCAACCTACTCGATTTTATGAATGACGGGAAATTTATTGTAACAGCGCTAAAAAACAGCTCCCGAAAAATCTATATTTTTCTCATGTTTTTAATGATTTTTTCGGTGATTGTCGGTTCGATGATGTTTATGGTAGAAGGCCATCGTGAAGGTTTTGAAAGTATTCCGCAAAGTGTTTACTGGGCGGTAGTTACGGTAACGACGGTAGGTTATGGCGATGTTTCACCGGGGACGCCCCTGGGAAAATTTCTTTCGGTTCTTTTAATGCTTGCTGGGTATTCCATCATTGCCGTGCCGACTGGGATTGTTACGGCCGAGATGCGCGCCAAACGCCAGAATTTAGAGAAAACATGCCCGCGCTGCGGAAACGATGATATTGATGACGACGCGAGATTCTGTAAAATCTGTGGTGAGAAAGTAGTATAAAAAAAGTGCATTTAAAAAATGCACCTTTCTCGTAATTCCCATCATTTGTTTTCGGTTGTGTTTTGTCTATTTTTCTCACTTAAATTTATAATGCTGAAAAAATTTAACTGATTGCCTTTTACTTTAGGACTTTCAATGTTCAAATATAACATACTTGATTAAAAAAAATTACAGTTAAATCACCCTTTTTTATAAATATTTTTCTGATTTTGAGGAAAGCTTCTTAAAATATAAAAAAGCAACACTTCAAAATAGAAGTGTTGCTTTTATAATAGCCAAAAGTAATAACTTGCCTTATTTTGATAAGTTGCTGTTCACTTTTACAAGTTCCACATCAAAGATCAGCCATGCGTTCGGTGGAATTACTCCTCCCGCGCCGTTTGCACCGTAACCCAGTTCGGAGGGAATTAGCAAAGTGGCCGCTTCGCCCTCTTTCAATAATAAAATTCCTTCGTCCCAACCTTTAATTACCTGTCCTACTCCGATGGGAATATCGATAGGCTGATTTCTTTTGAAGGAAGAATCGAATTCTGTTCCGTCTACCAGTTTACCGGCATAATGAACGGCAACTTCGTCACCTTTTTTCGGAGCTATTCCTTCACTTGTTTTTGTAATTTTGTAGTACAAACCTGAGGGCGTGGACTGCATGGTCGCTTTCAGATCGTCAACCATCTTTTGTTGATTGGCTGCAAATTCTTCGGCCTTCTTCTTTTTGTCCGCTTCAAGTTTGGCCATTATGGCTTTATTATTATCCTTGATTTTGCCTTTTCCTTCGCTGAAGATTTTTGCGGCATCGTAACCTTTGTACTCATCGCCTTTGGTAAATACGGAAACTTTTTCTAAAACAACGTCTGTTTTTGGTTTGTCCTGCGCACCTTTTTCAACGTTGGCAATGGAATCAACAACGTCCAGACCATCTACTACTTTACCGAAAATAGTATGTTTTCCGTCTAACCACGGCGTAGCAACTTCCGTTATGAAGAACTGAGAACCGTTGGTGTTGGGTCCTGAATTCGCCATAGAAAGAATGCCTTTCCCGGTGTGCTGCAGATTGTTTTTTTCGTCATCGAATTTGTAACCCGGATCGCCCATTCCTGTTCCCTGCGGATCGCCACCCTGAATCATAAAATCTTTAATGACTCTATGAAAAATTGTTCCGTCATAAAAAGGAACACCTTTGGCTTTCGCTTTATTGTCGATTTTGCCTTCTGCCAAACCCACAAAATTTGCAACCGTAACAGGTGCATCTTTATCTTCGAGTTTAACAATCATATTTCCCTTTGAAGTTTGGAAATTCGCGTAAAGACCTTCTTTAAGACCTTCGTAAGTTTCTTTTTCTACGTTCATTTTTTTATAAATTGAGGTGCAGCTAGTGAGCGAAAGCGCAGCTACTGCGATTAAAAAATTTTTCTTTAACATTAATATCGTTTTATAATACTTTAATTTTAATAATTAAGGGCATATCGTTCGGGATTTTATCGTTGTCGCCGTACGTTCCAAAGGCCAGTACTGACGGTACCAGCAACGTTGCCTCGTCTTTATTACCGAGATATCTCAGCGCATCTTCGACGGCTTTTAATTCTTCAAATTTCCCAAACCGAACATTTATATTTTTTCTGGGTGTTTCCGAAAGTTTTACCTGATCAAAATCGAAAATCTCATATTGATACGAGATCACTTCGCCGTCATCTTTTCTGGTATTGTTCTGCAGATCTTTAACATTAACCCAATAGTTTAAACTCATGGGATAAAACTCCTCCTTCTGATTTTTGATCCAGTCCTGAATTTGAAGGCGCTCTGCAGCGTTCAGATTTTTTGCTCTGTTACGCGAAGTATTGAGATCTTTTTCACTCAGAAAGCCACCAACAGGCGGATGCGACTGCGTATTTTGCGCACAACCAAGAAGAAGCAGCGAGGAAATGATAATTATTTTTTGCATAAAAACTTTTGCGAAAATAAGGAATTCGCATCACATTATAAAACGAAAAAACCGGATAAAAATTTTTTCCGGTTTTTTTGTATTTCTATTCCTGAAAATTAAACGGTTTCCAGGATGTTTTTTTCAACCAAAACTCTCCATCCGAAAGGATCTTCCGCTTTATTGGTTTGAATATCAACCAATGCTTTTTGAAGGGTCAAGGCAAAACTCTCCTCCGCTGATAGTTTTGGCAGGGCCAATTTCTCGCCTTTGTAACCTAACGCTTCGAAAACGCTTGTCACAACCGCTGTTCCAACGCCCCAAACTTCCTTCAAAGTTCCGTTCTTTTGGGCTTCCACAACTGTTTTTACCGAAACGGGCTCAATTTTAATTTCGATTCCTTTCAATTTCGCTAAAGCGATAAAACTGTCTCTAGTAATTCCGTCAAGGATTTTTTCGGAAGTTGGCGGCGTATAAATGGTGTCGTTAATTCTTACAAAAACATTCATTGTGCCACTTTCTTCAAAATATTCGTGGGTAGAATCATCGGTCCAAATAATCTGGTCGTAACCTTCTTCCATAGCCAGTTTCGTCGGATAAAAAGAAGCGGCGTAGTTACCGGCAGCTTTTGCAGAACCCACTCCACCATTGGCGGCACGCGAATAAAAATCTGAAATTTTCACAGAAACCGGTGCGGTATAGTAACTTTTCGCCGGAGTTGCCACGATTGCAAACATATATTTATTAGAAATTCGCGCTTTTAAGGCTTCCTCTGTGGCGAAAATTAAAGGACGAATATATAAGGACATTCCTTCCCCTTCCGGAATCCAGTTTCTGTCGATATCGACCAGCGCCTTCAGACCATCCAAAAACATTTCTTCCGTAACTTCCGGCATTGCCAAACGCTGAGCGGATTTATTAATTCTTGCGAAATTCTTTTCCGGACGGAAGAGGTAAACTTTACCGTCTTCATCCTTATACGCTTTCATTCCTTCAAAACACGCCTGTCCGTAATTTACACCCATCATCGCAGGAGAAAAAGGCAGCGGACCATAAGGAACTAATTGAACGTCACCCCATTTACCATCCTCGTATTCACAAATAATCATATGATCAATAAACGTATTCCCGAAAGAGAAATTAGTCGGATCAAAGCTTGCTATTCTCGGATTAGTAGATTTTTGAATTATCATATTAAAAATTTTTATTGGTGTTCTACAAATTTAATATAATTTTTTAAATATCAAAATTTTAAATTAATTTTGGAAAAAATTATAATGCAGCGAGAAATTAAAACGACTTCAGACGGCAGTAAAACTTTATTTATCAATGCGTTAAATGAAAACTACCATTCCCACCATGGTGCCTTACAGGAAGCAAATCACGTCTTTATCAAAAATGGATTAAAACAAATTTATTCTTATGAAATTAACATTTTAGAACTCGGTTTTGGTACAGGTTTAAATGTTTTGGTCACTATTGATGAATTTTTGAAAACTGATAAAAATCATATCATTCATTATTTCACGCTCGAAAAATATCCCGTAAGCGATGCGGAAGCGAAAGAATTAGATTACGGTTCTTTTTTTCAGGACCCAAAGATTGCAGCAAGCTATGCGGAGATTCATGCCTGCGACTGGAACGAAAAGGTTGAAGTCTTACCCAATTTCTTTTTTACAAAAGTGAAATCTGATTTTTTTGAACTCGAAAACCTGGCTTTGCCGTCCATTCATTTGGTTTATTTTGATTGCTTCGGCGCCCGTGTGCAGCCGGATTTGTGGGAAAAACCGCTCTTCCAGATCGTCTCGGACAAAATGGAAACGGGCGGTTTACTCACCACGTATTCCTCCAAAGGCAGCGTTCGGCGGATTTTGCAGGATCTTAACTTTAAGGTAGAAAAAAAAGACGGTCCGCCGGGAAAGAGAGAAATGATCAACGCTGTGAAGTTATAGCGTTTCGCAGTGACTAAAAAATTCCTAACTTTGAATTTCACCCTTAATTCATTAGAGTTATGATCGATAAAATAAACGTCAGAGTTTACGCCGCAGTCCTTAAAAAGCGATGCGTTCTTGCACTGCAGGAAGAGTACGCCGGTCAACAACTTCTAAAATTCCCCGGCGGCGGCTTAGAATTTGGCGAGGGTATTTTAGATTGTCTGCACCGCGAATTTGAAGAGGAACTTAACCTTAAAATTGAAAATTTAAGGCATTTTTATACGCAGGAAGAATTTTTAGTTTCCCGCTTCCGACCCAATGAGCAGCTTTTGACGATTTATTATATTGCGGAAATTGTTGACGTGGACGATTTAATAATTCGCGACGCCTGCATTGAAAAAATAGAATGGGTTTCCCTCGATTCCGAAGAAAACCCATTTCCTTTGCCTGTAGATATGATTGTTTTTGATCTTTTGAAACAGAAATTCTTATAGAATATCATTCAAAACCTTTGCTAAGCGAAGTCCGCCATACAGCAGTTGTCTTTCCAAAAGTGGCGTAAACTTATAATTGTAGTCGTACGCGTATGAGGAATCTGCCAATGAATTGGAATAAATCTTATTCGCTTCCTGATGACTGTCGTAAAGCCATTCTTCTAAAGTCCCGGACTGAATTTTTTTCACTTCATCTTTCGATTTTACATCCAGAACCGTTGCATATTCGGTGTAACTGTATTTTTGGAAATCCACTAATTTTGAGTCCCACAAGGAGTGTAAATTGGTATTATCTCCAAAAAACTTGACCTTAATTTTATTTCCCCCCAAATCTTCCAGTCGTCCCAGATGTAGAGGTTGCGCCGCATCGCCCATAAGATGAATAAGAAATCTCAGCGCAATCTCCCGGTCTTTTACTGGCGTTTTTTTATCTTTAATCTGTTCCGACAATATCTTAATTTGCGTATAAATATTGGGGGCTTTTTGAAGTTGAAGTGAATCGTTGAAACTTTTAAAATTCGTTTGAGGATCAACATTCACGTAATGCCATTGATCGGTATGCTTCCAAACACCGGTGGTGTCTGCTTTAATGAAATCCGGCCAATTTGCCCAATAGGCTAATTTTTCTGTGCCGATGATCTGCTTTAAATGGCGTTTTGCCGCACCCGTAAGATGGTTTTCTGCGATTTCTGCAATAACGCGATGGCCTGTGGTTCCCCAACAATAGGCGAAATTAAAACTCAACAGGGCTAAAAGCACGACTGCGTTTCTGATGAAATTTTTCATTAATTATTTTTTGACTTTGAAATTCATGTAACCCGGATACGGCCGAAAATAGCCGGCATTCCAGTTGCTTTGAAGAAGCGCTTCGAGAAATTCATCGGTTCGGTTTTTATGCGGATCAAAAGGTTCCTTAATATCAACATCTGCAATATTTCCTTTCACATTCCACCAAAAAGCACTCCAGCCACCGCGAAGTTCCCTGATTATATCGTAAACTGTTTTTCCCGTCGCTCTGTTCATCAGCTTCGCAAAAACCCGTCCTTCCGTTGTTGTAAGATCTTTTAATTGTGTTTCGTACTGATCCGCCAAAGCGTTCTGGCGCTGACTTACATATTTCCGCTGGGTGTTTCTGTCCAGGTCCTTCATATCATCCTGAATATCTTCATATTGATCTAAAGCAGTAAGAAACAGCGGATAAACCCTGTTCAGCTTTTTATTAAGAAAAAAATAATAGTTTTGGTCGAGTTGATTATTGAAACGTGGTTTTTTGAAGAGAATTAACTCATCCATCACCACTACATTTTCGCCGTTGATTTCGTAAATTCGGGCTTTCTGGCCTTCGTCGTAGTAATATTTATTACCCAATTCGTCGGTCTTCAATAATTCTGGGGGATACTGGCTTACCGGCTTTGCAATGATTACGGAATCTTGCTGCGCATACGTAAAAAGTCCAGTAAACAGTAGAAATATCAATATAAGTTTCTTAAATTTCATTACTTTTACTTCCTGTTAAAACAAACCTAAGTCTACCAAAAATCATTCCCCTTTTTATGAAATTTCAAAATAAATCGCTTAAATTCTTAGAAGAATATTTAAACACCGCATCGCCAACAGGTTATGAACACAAGGGCCAAAAAGTCTGGATGGATTACGTAAAACCCTACGTGGATAAAGTGGAATTTGACCATTATGGAACGTGTTACGGAATCATAAACCCGGAGTCGGAGTTTAAAGTGGTCATCGAAGCGCACGCTGACGAAATTTCATGGTACGTAAATTATATAACCGATGATGGTTTAATTTACGTAATTCGCAACGGAGGATCCGATCAAATGATTGCTCCCTCCAAAGTGGTAAACATTCACGGAGAAAACGGAATGGTAAAGGGCGTTTTCGGCTGGCCTGCAATTCATACAAGAATGGGCGAGGAAAAAGAAACCACGCCAAAACTGGAAAACATTTTTATCGACTGCGGCGCCACCACGAAAAAAGAAGTGGAAGATCTCGGCATTTTTGTGGGCACGATGATTACTTACCCCGATGAATTTTTCGAACTAAACGACCGCTATTTTGTTTGCCGCGCTTTAGATAACAGAATTGGTGGATTTATGATTGCGGAAGTGGCCCGACTTTTAAAGGAAAACAAAAAAACCCTTCCTTTCGGTTTGTATGTAACGAATTCTGTACAGGAAGAAGTAGGTTTATACGGCGCCGACATGATTGCAGATACCATTAAACCAAATATCGCGATTGTAACCGATGTTACGCACGACACCACAACACCGATGATTGAAAAGAAAAAGGAAGGCGACCAGAAATGTGGAGACGGTCCCGTCGTCTTTTTCGCGCCGAGCGTTCATCACAAAATACGCGAACTGATCCTAGAAACTGCTAAAACGCAGAAGATTCCCTACCAAAGAGCCGCTGCCAGCCGTGCCACCGGAACTGATACGGATGCTTTTGCGCACTCCAACGGCGGCGTTCCTTCTGCCTTAATTTCGTTGCCGCTGCGATATATGCACACCACCGTTGAAATGGTTTCAAAGGAAGATGTGGCAAACGTAATTCAGTTGATTTATGAAACGCTCCTCCAGATCACGCCCGACATGAACCTGAAATATCATTAATTCCAATAATCCGAAAAATGAAAACAAAACTAATTTCACCTTCCCTCCTCTCCGCAGATTTTGGAAATCTGGAAAGAGATATCCAAATGCTGAATAAATCCCAATCCGACTGGTTGCATGTTGATGTGATGGATGGCAGATATGTTCCCAATATTTCCTTCGGATTTCCCGTGATGAAAACGGTAAAAAAGTTTTCGAAAAAATTTGTAGATGTTCATCTCATGATTGTGGAACCGGAAAAATATGTAGAAGAATTTATTGAGCAAGGCGCAGATTTGGTCTCCATTCATTACGAAGCCTGCGTGCATTTGCACCGTACCATTAACCTCATTCAGGATAAAGGCGCAAAAGCCGGTGTAGTTTTAAACCCGGCATCACCCGTGTTGTTGCTGGAGGATATTATTGCGGATGTAGATCTGGTCTTACTGATGAGTGTGAATCCAGGATTTGGCGGACAGAAATTTATCGAAAACACGTACAAAAAAATTGCAGAGACGAAAGATTTAATCTTATCCAATAATTCCACGGCATTGATTCAGATCGACGGTGGCGTGAATTTGGATAACGCCGCGAAACTTTTCGAAGCTGGCGCCGATGTTTTGGTAGCCGGGAACGCCGTTTTCTCTTCAGAAAATCCCGAAAAGACTATCGAACTTATGAAAATCTAAAAATAAAATTTTTTAAATAACAAAGAGAGGAATCAAGCGGTTCCTCTCTTTTTGTTTATTGAGATGTTGATTCGGATATCGATTCAAAAAAAAACGCATTCGTCTTTACAAAAAGAGTTAATGAAATTCAATAGAAAAAAAAATGCAATCTCTTTCGTTTTATTGTAAATTTACTTTTGAAAGTGCTTAACCTCACTTATAGTTTGCTGGTTATCATCACGATACCACATCATAAAAAAGATTATAAACTCAGAATTTAAAATTAATCGCAGTGGAAAAATTTCTATTTATACAATTGACGGCTGCTAATTATAAATTGTTTCGGTATGGTGATCGCAAAACCTTTCAGTTTCGCAGGCTTTATCTGATTCCGCTGAAATTAGCCCTTTTCCGGCGACAGTTTTTTCTGTTTTAATTAAAATGCACTTCAAATTATATTAAACATTTAAAATTTTAAAAAGATGAAAAAACTAATAACATCCCTGCTTTTATTTTTGATAACGGTTAACCTCCCGGCTCAAAGCAAATATTGGCTGTCCGGGAATTATTCCAAAGGTATGCTCGACTATTTCAACAATGGAAAGGTAGAAAAGATTGGCGTGAACTGGAAGAATGCTGCACCAACGGTTGAAGGCCGGATCGTGGTTTTTGGCGAATTTAAAAAAGATGACTCCGGCAAAGAATATTTTTCGGCGGAAGGAACGGCGCCTCAGGTAAATCTCTTAAAAGGTTCTGTAAAAAAGCAGAAATTCAACTGTTCTGTCAGTGATCAGGAAGGCGTGATGACTCTGAATTCCGGTGGAAAAAAAGGTGATTTTGTAAGTTTCGTACCTCTACAAGATAACGCGACTATTTCGGTTGCCAGGGCAGATTGGGGCACAAAAATATGCGATAATAAAAGATATGGCATTTACTATATTCAGCAAATACAGGCAAATGCAGTCGCCACAAATTCCGGAACAAATGGCAGCATGACCCAGGAGCGCACTCCGGAAAACACAAATGTCACCGGCTCGCAAATTTCTTCTCAGGAAGCTAAAGAAGCATTAGATTTTCATAATAAAGCAAGATCAGAAGTAGGTGTAGAGCCTTTGGTATGGTCGGCAACACTGAGCATCTTTGCGCAACAATGGGCAGACCATCTCGTGGCCAATAATAACTGCAGGTTGGAGCACCGCCCGGATTCCGGCGAGTGGAAACAACGTTACGGCGAGAACATTGCGATGCAACCGCCGCAAAGTCATTCCGCGAAAGATGCATCTGCACAGTGGTATGAGGAAATCGACAAATTTCAGAATGTGGTGCTGAATGATCATAACTGGTTCGATGCGGGACATTATTCGCAAATGATCTGGCGAAAAACCAAAGCAGTCGGAATGGGCGCCGCAAAATGTTTGAACGGTTATTACATCATTGTTGCAAACTATGATCCTGCAGGGAATTTTATGGGCGAAAAGGCTTATTAAAAATGGTCAAAAAATATAACTTGCCGAAAGTACTAAACGAAAAATCCAGAAAAATTTCTGGATTTTTATTTTTTGTATGAACGTCTTTTTTAGAAAATTTCTCTTCCGGAAAAATGAAACTGGGCCTCGATCAACGCATTCTCGTCAGAGTCAGAGCCGTGTACCGCATTTTCTCCGATGGATCTTGCGAACATTTTTCTAATGGTTCCTTCAGCAGCGTCCGCTGGATTTGTAGCTCCGATTAAAGTTCTGAAACTTTCAACTGCATTTTCGTTCTCCAAAACTGCGGCTACAATCGGTCCCGAAGACATAAAATCCACCAATTCCCCGTAGAAAGGTCTTTCAGCGTGAACTTCATAAAATTTTTGAGCATCCGCAACGGTAAGCTGCGTTAATTTCAAAGCTTTGATTTTGAAACCCGCTTCCGCAATTTTTCCTAAAATAGCACCAACGTGACCGTCTGCAACCGCATCTGGCTTGATCATGGTGAATGTAATTTTACCTGACATATATCTTGTTTTATTGTGGCGCAAAAATACAAAAAACTTTGCTACCTTTGCACTGAAAGTTCAGGAAAGATGAGTCGCCACTTATTTGTTGGCACGGAAATTGTAATTATTTTTCCGATTCTCATGTTTAATTTGAGTTTTCATGGTTATTAGTTTTTACCCAGCTTTGGCTGGGTTTTTTTATTGCGCATTGATCTCCTCTGCTTCTTCCATAAGTTTTAAATAGGTCATATACCTCGATTCCTCAATTTTACCGGATTCTAAACTGGCTAAAACCGCGCATTTTGGTTCGTTAATGTGCATACAATTGTGAAATTTACAGTCTCTGCCGATGCGAAATATTTCGGGAAAATAATGCTGGATTTCTTCTTTCTGAACATCGATCATCGCAAATTCTCGCACGCCGGGAGTATCGATCACGCTGCCGCCAAAATCCCAGAAGTGCATCTGCGCGAAAGTGGTCGTATGTTTTCCTTTTAAAAGTTTTTCCGAAATTTCGGAGGTCTTGATTTTTAGCGCGGGTTGAAGCGCATTCACTAACGTCGATTTTCCGCTGCCGGAATGTCCGAAGAAAACAGAAACCTTATCTTTAATGGTTTCTTTCAGCACCTCCAAATTCAATTTGGAATAAGAGGAAATTTCTAAAATATCATACCCAATTTCCTTGTAGATTTCTTCGATCTGAACCAGCACAAATTTCTCATTGTCGGTAAGCACATCTATTTTGTTAAATAAAATCAGAGGCTTGATGTTGTACGCCTCGCAACACGCGAGAAAACGGTCCAGAAAACCCAAAGAAGTTTCCGGATGTTTCAAGGTGTAGATAAAACACGCCACGTCAATATTCGACGCAATAATGTGCGCCTCTTTGGAAAGATTGGTCGATTTTCGGATGAGATAATTTTTCTTCGGTGCTATCTTCGTAATCCACGCCACATCGTCCGCTTCCAAAGAGAACTCGACCAAATCTCCCACGGCGAGCGGATTGGTTAAGCGGGTTTTGATCAGTTTAAATTTTCCCCGAATTCTGGCTTCAAAAAAACGCCCGGTTTCCTGTTCTAAAACCTGGTACCAACTTCCGGTGGATTTTGTGATGAGTCCTTTCAAAATTAAATTTTTCTTTGGAGTGAATTTACGGTCATTAAGAGAAAATCAAAAGCCTGCGACCAGGCGGTTTCCCTGTATTCCGCAATTTCTTCTTCTGCCAGGTCATTCATCGCTTCAACAGGAGAAAACTGTATTTTCTGCCTGAATTTATCCAGCAAAACATCAGAAATTATTTTCATCACAATTTATTCTGCACTTCAATCGATTCTTCATGAATGGCTTTGAAAACTTTTTCGATAAACTCGGAAGACATCCCGGTTTCATCGGCTTTTTGAAGAGCGTATTCCGTGATCACTTTCCAGCGTTCGGGCTGAAAAATCGCGATGCTGTTGTCCTTCTTCAAAGTTCCGATTTTCTCTGAAATTTTCATCCTTTGCGATAAAAGCTCAATTAAATTAAAATCTAGATCAGAAATTAAAGTTCTGTGACGCCCCATTTCTTCGTCGAAGGCGGAAATATCGGAATTTCTGATCTGCAGATTGGCAATCAATTCTGCCAGAACTTCCGGCGTAATCTGCTGCGAAGCATCGCTCCAAGCTTCATCGGGATTAGAATGACTTTCGATGATCATTCCTTCGTATCCAACATTCATTGCCTCCTGCGCAATACCTGCCAATCCTGTGCGGTTTCCGCAAATGTGCGAGGGATCGACCAACATTGGAATATTTGGATACTGATTTTTGAAATCCAAAGCGATCTGCCAGTTCGGAATATTTCGGTACTTTGTTTTTTGGTAGGTTGAAAATCCGCGGTGAATAACGCCCAAATTTTTCACGTCTTGACCTAAAAGTCTTTCCAAAGCACCGATCCACAAAGCCAAATCCGGATTTACGGGATTTTTAACGAACACAGGTTTTTCCGTTCCTTTCAGAGCTTCGGCGATTTCCTGAACGGTGAACGGATTCACCGTGGAACGTGCGCCGATCCACAAAATATCGACATCGGCCTTTAATGCCGCCGCGACGTGATGGGCATTCGCAACTTCTGTTGCGGTTTTGAAACCGTATTCTTCTTTCACTTTTTTTAACCAGCCTAGACCAATCGTTCCAACGCCTTCGAAACCATTAGGCTTCGTTCTGGGTTTCCAGATTCCGGCACGGAAAATCGGAATTTCCGCATTGGTTTCTTTGAGTCTTTTTGCCGTTTCGAGCATTTGAGATTCGCTCTCCGCGCTGCATGGTCCGGCTATAATTAAGGGCTTTGGGAAATCTTTTACCCAGGCATTTTCTAAATTTTTTAAATCCATCTTCAAGGAAAAGTCAGTGATAAACTGGCTGTATTTTTATATCGTATTAATTAAAATCAAATTTGAACAGGTCGTCTAAATCCCGCAAAACAGGATTAATCTCCGCAAATTTATCGAAAATCTTTCGTTTAGTGATGATTTCTTTTTTCAGGGAAACGTCATTTTTATATTCGATGACGATATTGAAGTGATTCACTTTGTGCATAAAATGATTAAAGAAATCGGCGCGGACTTTTTCAAATTCATTTTTGGCAGAATCCGACGGATAAGTAATCTCCACAATGTTTTCATCCTTTTTATGAAGCTGAAAAGAACTGATGGCATTATAGACGAGAACATCCTTTTCTTTCAGATGATCTAAAAATTTTTGCCATTCACTTTTCAAGTCAGTTTCCGTGAAATGATTGCTGGGCAGATCTTCTTTTACTGAGTTGACTGTTTGTTCTTCTTCCGTTTCCGTTTTCTGCAAAGCTGCGCTGATGCTGTATTTTGAAGGAATTTTTTGCGTCGCAATCGGTTCCGCTGTTTTCAAAATGACCTTTGGCGTATCCTTCGGAACTTCTGCGGTTATTTCCGGAGCAAGTGTTGGCTGTGCTTCGGTTTTTAAGGTTTGCGAATCTGCCGGCGCTTTAAGTAGCGGCGCTAGAATTAAGAATTTTTTTTTAGAATCTACGCCACTCGCCGTTAAAGACGAAAGCTGCATCAGCGCAATTTCCACGGTTAAGCGTGAGTTTTTGGAGTTTTTGTAGTTGATGTCGGCGTGGTTGCAGATTTCAATTGCATCGATTAACTGTTGAACCGTCCAGTTTTTACTCTGCTCGGAAAACTTGATTTTGGTCTGGTCGCCAACTTCGATGAGACTTAAAGTTTGCTGATTTTGCGCCATCATCAAATCGCGGAAATGATTTCCTAAACCTGCGATAAACAGATGTGAATCGAAACCTTTTTTCACAATTTCATTAAAAGCAAATAAAGTCTCCGGGATTTTATTTTGATGCGCCAGATCGACAATATTCAAATACTGGTCGTAATCCAAAATATTAAGAACTTCGGCAGCTTTGGCCAAAGTAATGTTTTTCTGTGTAAATGTGGAAAGGCGGTCGAAAATCGAAAGTGCGTCGCGGAGGGCGCCGTCAGCTTTCTGCGCGATCAAATAAAGCGCATCATCTTCATATCTGATGGCTTCTTTTTCTGCAATTTTTTTTAAGTGATCTTGAATATCTTCAATCGTAATTCTTTTGAAATCATAAATCTGACATCGGGAAAGAATCGTTGGAATAATTTTATGTTTTTCCGTTGTTGCCAAAATGAAAATGGCGTGAGCCGGCGGTTCTTCCAGCGTTTTCAAAAACGCATTAAATGCTGCAGAAGACAGCATGTGAACCTCATCAATAATGTAAATCTTGAATTTACCAACCTGTGGAGCAAAGCGAACCTGATCGGTCAATTCGCGAATATCTTCTACGGAATTATTGGAAGCCGCATCGAGTTCGAAAATATTGTACGCAAAATTATCTTCGGACGTGGAACCGTCTCTTTCATTAATTTTTCGGGCAAGAATTCGGGCGCACGTCGTTTTTCCGACGCCTCTCGGACCGCAAAATAAGAGTGCCTGCGCCAACTGATTTTCTACGATGGCATGTTCTAAAGTATCTGTAATGTGGGACTGCCCGACAACAGTATCAAACTCTTGCGGACGGTATTTTCTTGCAGAAACCACGAAATTTTCCATTGGTCAAAAATAGGGAAATAATTGGGAAAATGAAACACATGTTCTTATAAAAAATCGAGCATGAACACTTAATATCTTTAATGCGTAAAGATTAATTTACTGCACGGTTCCAAAATTTTAACCTCTGCGGTTCCTTATTAGCCGGATGGTTTACTTTTTGGTAATGATATAAAATGAAAAAAATACTTATTACAGGAGCCGGATCCGGACTGGGAAAAGGCACCGCCATTGGGTTAGCAAAAGAAGGACACCACGTAATCGCGGGAGTTCACGTTTGGGAACAGCGATCTGAGTTGTTAAAAATAATTAAAGAAGAGAAACTGGAAAAAAATATTCAGGTAATCAAACTTGATATTTTAAATGAAGTCGATTGCCAGCACGCGTATTCCTTTGATATTGATATCCTCGTTAATAATGCGGGAATGGGCCACTCCGGGCCAGTTGGCGAAATGCCGGTTGATTTAATTCGGGAGGTAATGGAAACCAATGTGTTTTCCCCGCTGGAGTTTTCGCAACCGATTATCAAAAAAATGGTGAAGAGAGGAAAAGGCAAAATTATTTTTGTTTCGTCGATCGCGGGACTTACCACTTCACCGTACTTAGGGGCTTACAATGCATCGAAGCATGCACTGGAGTCGATTGCACAAAACCTGCGGGATGAATTGCATGACTTCGGCGTAGAGGTAGCGACCATAAATCCCGGTCCGTTCGAAACCGGCTTTAACGACAGGATGTACGATACGTATGAGCAATGGTATGACTTGGCAGAAACTTTTACAAAAAAAGAAACCATTGAAAAAGCATCCAAAAAATTATTGGATAATCAACTGGATCCGCAGATAATGATCGACGAAATGGTAAAGGTGATTCCGCAAAAAGTTCATCTTTTCAGAACCATCGTTCCGGAAGTAATGTCGAAAAACTGTCAGCAATATCAGGAAGAACAATACACGCTGAAATGCAACGAAAAGAGCAGCAGTAAATAAACGTTAAAAATAAAAAACACTCTTGATTAGTTAGGATTTCGTTTTACCAAGCGACTTTTTTGCTAAAACGCTTAAAAAAAACTCTCATCGCAGTTAAATCAGCAATGAGAGTTTTTTTAATTGTGAAATAATCAGGAAATTTTTCCTTCTTCCAGAATTTCTTTATTTTGATACTCCTGCACCAAGTCGATGGCATTCGAAACCACGTCGCTCAGCGCGGTGATAAACGTGCCTTCTTCCGCCATACTCATAGCATGTTTTAAAGCTTCGATCTCTTTCGGAATAATCTCGTAGCTCACATCGGTGCCGGCTTCCTGCATTCCGGAAATTATAAGGCCGTTTATTTCGTCCTCGCCTCTTCCGCGAAGATGTTTTTCATTGCGGATAATAATATAATCGAACATGCGGGCGGCAATTTTACCGCACTCCTGTATGTCTTTGTCGCGGCGGTCGCCGACGCCGGAAATAATTCCGATTTTCTTTGTGGCATCCACATTTTTCAGATAATCTTCAATGGCTTCGTAACCCGCAGGATTATGGGCGAAATCGATGAGAACATGGAATTTTTTAAATTTAAAAATATTTAATCTTCCCGGCGTTAAAGCCGCACTTGGGATAAATGTTCTTAAAGAGTTGGCGATATCTTCGATCTCGAAACCATAGAGATAAGTGGCTAAACTCGCTGCCAACACATTCGAAATCATAAATCTGGCTTTCCCTTCCATGGTGATGGGAATGTTATGCGCTTTCGCAATGCGGATTTTCCAGTCGCCTTTTTTGATGGTTATAAAGCCTTCTTCGTAAACGCAGGTGATTTTTCCTTCTTTCGCGAATTTTTTGATGTGCGGATTGTTTTCATCTAAACTAAAAATAGCGATTTTAGAATCTAAATCCGTCATTAACCTCATAGAATAGTCGTCATCCGCATTCAAAATGCTCCAGCCGTTTTTCTTTACCGAATCGAGCACAACTCTTTTTACTTTAGTTAAATCTTTTAAATTATGAATGTCGTTTAAGCCCAAATGATCTTCTTTGATGTTGGTTAAAACGCCGATGTCGCAATTATTAAATCCTAGTCCGGAGCGCAAAATTCCGCCGCGGGCCGTTTCCAGAACTGCAAATTCAACGGTCGGATCCTTCAAAACAAATTCCGCGGAAATTGGTCCGGTGGTGTCGCCTTTCGTTAACATTGTATTTTGAATGTAAATGCCGTCGGACGTCGTGAATCCTACTCTATAGCCGTTATTTTTAACGATGTGTGCAATAAGTCTTGTCGTTGTAGTTTTACCATTTGTACCCGTAACCGCAATAATTGGGATCCTGAATTCTTTCCCTTGCGGATACAACATATCGACCACGGGAGCCGCAACGTTTCTGGGCAAACCTTCGCTGGGCGCCAGATGCATGCGGAATCCCGGTGCTGCATTAACTTCCAAAATGGCGCCGCCACTTTCTTTCAACGGTTGAGTTAGATTTTCGGCCATGATATCCACACCGCAAACATCCAGGCCAATGATTCTGGAAATTCGTTCGCACATCGTAATGTTTTCGGGATGAATTAAATCGGTAACATCAATAGAAGTTCCACCTGTAGAAAGATTGGCGGTGGATTTCAGATAAACGATTTCTCCTTTCTGCGGTACCGTTTCTAAGGTTGCATTTAATTTCTCTAAAAGTTCGTTAGTATCTTTATCTACCAAAATCTCCGTAAGAACATTTTCATGTCCGTACCCTCTTCTGGGATCCATGTTTTCTTTATCGATGAGTTGCTGAATATTCATTTCGCCATCACCAACGATATGGGCGGGAACACGTCTTGCGGCGGCGATCATTTTGTGGTTAATCACCAAAACGCGAAAATCATAGCCCGTAATAAATCTTTCGACGATTACTTTCGGACCATAATTTTGGGCATGTTCCAACCCAATTTTTGCAGAAGCCCAGTCGTTAACGTTGATGGAGGAACCTTTGCCGTGATTGCCGTCCAGCGGTTTCAAAACCAATGGATAACCAATTCGATTGATCACGTGCTGCAAACCTTCTTCATCGATCACCAGATCACCCGTTGGAACAGGGATAGCGGCCTCGTCGAGCATTTTCTTTGTAAGCTCCTTATTACAGGCAATATCAACGGCGATAGAACTTGTTTTTCCGGTGATCGTAGCCTGAAAACGCTGCTGATTGATCCCGTAACCCAACTGTACCAAAGAATTTCTGCCCAAACGGATCCACGGGATATTTCGGGCAACGGCTTCCTGAACGATGCTTCCTGTGGAAGGTCCAAGTCTTTCGCGCTCGCGTGTTTCCCGTAAAGTTTGTATGCAGTGCTCGATGTTATATTCTCGCCCATCAATCAAAGATTGCGCAATTTCTACTGATTGTTCGGCGGCGTAAATTCCAGAATTTTCTTCGAAGTAATTAAAAACCACATTGTAAACACCTGGTGTCTTGGTTTCGCGGGTGCGTCCGAAGCCCGCATCCATGCCGGCTAAGGTTTGAATTTCGAGGGCAATATGTTCGATCACATGTCCCATCCAGGTTCCCATTTCTACCCGCTGAAAAAATCCACCTTCAACGCCTTCGGAACAGCGGTGCGTTATTAAAGAGGGAATTAAACGTTCCAGATTTTCCCGGAAACCTTCGATTTTATTCGTTGGCAGGTTTTCCACCTCTTCTAAATCCAAACGCATCTGAATTAATTTTTTTCTGCGAATGCTCCAAATATTAGGACCTCTTAAAACCTGTATTTTTTCAATTTTCATATAATCTTTGTCTAGTTACGGTGGCTGTTTTTCTGTAATCAAAATCAAAGATAAAGGAAATGCTTAATAATTTGAAAAATATTTTTAAAAAGACAAGATTTGAAGCGGAAATCAAGCAGATTGGCAGTCATAAACAATTTGGATTTTCTAAAAAGAATGAGCCCCGAAATTAATATTTTCTCTAAATTTGCAGACAATGAGACCAATAGGAAAATTAATGATTATCGGTGGTGCAGTAAACAAGGGCAGCTTTGCAGAAACCGAATACGACCAAAATGTAGAGAAAAATCTCAATTTTTTTGAAAGAGGAATCCTCCGGAAAATCATCGACGAATCACGGTTAAAGGAAGATTCTGTTATAGAAATTATTACTACAGCCTCTCAAATTCCCCAGATTGTAGGACCCGAATACAAGAAGGCTTTTGAGTTTTTGGGGGCGAAACACGTAAGTATTCTCGATATCCAAAACAGAGATCAGGCCAACAGCGATGCCATGGTTGCACGCGCAAACGCGGCAGATGTGGTGATGTTTACAGGTGGTGATCAGTTGCGACTGACATCCATACTGGGCGGAACAAGATTTCACGATGCCATTCTATTAAAGTATCAGGAGCAGAATTTCATTTATGCCGGTACATCTGCAGGCGCGGCGGCAGCCTCCGAAAATATGATCTATCAGGGCTCCAGCCACGAAGCCTTATTAAAAGGTGAAATTAAAACGACACAAGGTTTGGGTTTTATCGAAAATGTGATCGTCGACACGCATTTCGTGCAGCGCGGCAGAATCGGCAGACTTTTTCAGGCGGTCGTCAACAATCCCCGGACATTAGGGATTGGTTTGGGAGAAGATACGGGACTTTATATTGATGGCGATATGATGACGGCAATCGGATCCGGCCTGGTAATTCTGGTCGATGGTCGATTTATAAAAGACACAAACCTGACAAATATCGAACTTGGACAACCTATTTCTATTGATAATTTAATCGTACACGTTTTATCGCAAAATGATTTTTTCGATTTGAAAACGAAAGATTTAACCATTGTCAATTCTCAGTACAACCCCATTCCACAGAATATTTAAATTGCGAACACTTTTTTTAAACGCAAAACTCATTCAAAAACATTAAATGAAAATTATTATACACGGCGGCTTTTTCTCCGAAAGCGATCAAAGCCAGGAAGTGAAAACTGCAAAACAGAATTCCCTGAAAGATATTGCAGCGAAAGCTTTCAAATTTTTAAAAGATCACTCGGCGGAAGAAACCGTGGTTTATGCGGTTTCTTTGCTGGAAGACGATTCGCTGTATAACGCGGGTACAGGCTCACAGATCCAGAGCGACGGCAAAATAAGAATGAGCGCCTCCTTGATGAACGGGGAAAGTCAAAAATTTTCCGGCGTCATCAATATCGAAAACGTTAAAAATCCCATCGAAGTTGCGCAGGTTTTAATGAAAGAAGACGACCGGGTTTTGGGAGAACTTGGTGCTAAAAAATATGCCTCCGAGAACGGTTTTAAGGATTTCTCTACGGAAATTCCGCAACGTCGGAAAGAGTATGAAGAGAAGGTAAGAAACGGCGGAAAAGGAACCGTGGGTTGTGTTGCTTTGGATAAAAACGGAAAATTAGCCGCCGCCACCTCTACGGGTGGAAAAGGTTTTGAAATGGTGGGAAGAATTTCAGATTCCGCCACGGTTGCCGGAAACTTCGCGAATCAATTCTGCGCGGTAAGCTGCACGGGAGTTGGCGAAGATATTGTGAGCAACGCAACGGCGGCAAAAATCGCGGTTCGTGTGAGCGACGGAATGCAAATTAACGAAGCCTTCGAAAAAACCTTCAACGAATTAAAAGAGATCGGCGGTTTTGCAGGCGCCATCGCCATTGATAGAGACGGGAATATCTTCCACCAGGATTCTCATCCCACCATGGTTTTTGCCAGTTTCGACGGCGAGGAATTTGAAATTTTTCAGTAAAAAAAGTTTAACACTGTAATTTCATTTGCCGTAATTTTGTAAATCAATTTAATTCCAGATTAATGGCCGGATTTAAATGGTGTAAATTCAGTTTCAATTAATATTAAAAAAGATAAATCATGAAAAAATTAGTAGCCATCGCAATTTTAGGTACTTTATGTTTCGCAGCTTGCGCCCAAAAAGAAGAAAAACGCGAAGATTATAAAGACACGCACAGCGTGGAACATAAACGAAACGCGGGCGTCGATTCGGCGGCTTTTCAGGACGAAGAACAAAAGACCGATTCGATTTCGGTGAAATAATTGAAAAAGAAAATGCGTCGTCCGACGCATTTTTTGTTAGTACTCAAATAAGATGGAGCCCCAAGTAAATCCGCTGCCAAAAGCGGAAAGCAAGACCAAATCGCCTCTTTTAATTTTTCCTTCTTCAATGGCTTCGCTTAAAGCCAGCGGAATTGAAGCGGCGGTTGTATTGCCATATTTCTGAATATTATTGTATACTTTTTCTTCCGGCAGATTAAACTTTTTCTGCACAAACTGCGCAATTCTCAGATTCGCCTGATGCGGAATGAACATATCTAAATCCTCCACGGTTTTTCCGGCAGATTTTAAAGCCTCTTCCATCGTTTCGGGGAATCGTGTAACGGCGTGCTTAAAAACGAAATTACCGTTCATCACGGGATAAATTTCGGCATTCGTTACATTTTCCGGTTCCAAACGCATTCTGTCGCTCCACCCGTATTTCGAACCGGGAAATTTCGTACACAGTTCGTCGGCATATTTTCCTTCAGAATGCATATTGAAAGCTAAAATATCGCCGCCGTTTTCCGCGTCGGAAGCCGACAGAATAACCGCGCCGGCCCCATCGCCGAAAATCACGGAAACGCCGCGCCCTTCATCGGAAAAATCCAGTCCAAAGGAATGAACTTCTGCGCCCACAACCAAAATATTTTTATAGGTATTCGATTTAATAAAAGCATTGGCCACACTCATCGCATAAACAAAACCGGAACACTGGTTCCGCACATCCAACGCGCCAATCGTATCGCAGCCGAGTTTTTCCTGCAGTAGTACGCCACAACCCGGAAAATAGTAGTCGGGTGAGAGCGTGGCAAAAACAATAAAATCGATATCTTTTGCGGTTAATCCCGCCATTTTTAAAGCTTTTTCGGAGGCTTTAAACGCTAAAAAAGACGTCGTTTCTTCGGAATCGTTTCTGTTCTTTCGGTGATGGCGCTCTTTAATTCCGGTGCGTTCGGTGATCCATTCGTCGTTGGTGGACATCAATTTAGACAAATCATCATTAGTTACCACGTTTTCCGGAACATAATGACCGATTCCTTTAATTATACTTTTTATCATGAAGATTTTTTTTAACTACACAAAGATAATTTATATTTGAAACATGGTCTAAAAGATAATTAAACCTAAAATTATATTTAAATTTGTGCAATGCCAATAGAAATAATTTACCGAAACGACCATTGTGAGTGGATTGATGTTGAATCGCCGACGGAGGATGATCTAAACTTCCTGCATCAAAGATATGAGATCAACATGCTTCTCCTGGAAGATACAATCGATCCGAACCACCTGCCGAAGTTCGAGAACGATCATATGGTGAAATTTTTTCTCATGCGCGAAAACACGGAACTGGAAAGGGCAAACCTAAATACCATTAGCGACATCTCGACAAAACTGGGTATTTTCTTGATGGATAAAGTTATCATCACCGTTCACCGCATGAAAAACAGAAGCATTTATGAATTTAAAAAAGACATTTTGCTTCCGGAAAATGCAGAGATCACCGCAGAAACCATCGCGCTGCAGTTGGCGCTAAAAGTGATGAAATCCTTTGATGATGAGTCCCAGAGTCTTCTGCAAACAATGGATAATATCGAAAATGAAATCTTCTTAAAAAACACGAACAGCTCGAACCAAATTCGGCGTCTCTATCAGTTGAAAAGGAAATCCGGACTGAACGCGAGAATACTCAGCATCTCTTCGGATTGGATTGAAAAATTTAAACTCTTGAAACTGGAAGATGCTGCAATTACCGATTTGAAGGATAAACACAAAGACGTGATTACCGATTTTGAGCATTTAAACGCGCAGGTAACCAACCTCATCTCCATGTTTTTGGCAATGAGCGATCAAAAATCCAATCAGGTGATGAAGGTTTTGGCGATCTACTCCATGTACTTCTTTCCTATTACTTTTATTGCCGGAATTTATGGAATGAATTTCGACATCATGCCCGAACTGCACGAACCTTCCGGTTATTTTTTCACTTTGGGTTTAATGGGCTTTATCGCGTTGCTGACGTTTTTGTTTGTGCGGAGAAAACGCTGGTAATCTTCTTAGTTTCATCGATGCATTGTCAGGTCCTTCTATTCCTGATATTCTCTCCTTTTTTATATTTTAAAACGATACATTTAAAGCACTTTTTCCTGCAAAATAAACCCAACTTTTTTCGCTAACGGGGAAATCACCCTTTTTTAAATGGAAGGTGTTATGTTCAAAATATAAATATTAATTTTGATGGACAAACAGATGAGAACTACCCATGAAAACTACCGTGCTTTACCCAAAGAGATTTAAAAACCCGACCTGTTTCGACGACTATCAAAATGATCAAATAAAATAGGATGGAAAATTTCTTTGCCCTCATCATCGGTGTTGGCGGAGATTTAGCCGCTACTGCAGAAGATGCCTCTGCCATTAAAAACTTACTTTGCGATCCCCAGAAAGGAGGTTACGACCCGAAGAATGTAGAATTTTTAGTTAACGAATTTTCTACCAAAAAAAACGTCATTTCTTCTCTGGATAAAATTATCTCCAAAACCGAAAAATTGGCTAAAGCGACGGTTGTGGTTTATTATTCCGGCCACGGTTTGCAAATTCCCGATGATGACGATCCTGAAAAAAAAGAATACTTCCTGAAAACCGCGGGTGCCGACAAAACAAAAAAGGAGGAAACCATGCTGAATGGCGATCTTTTTTCCGCCAAAATAAAAAAAATTAAAGCAGACAAACTCCTCATTCTCCTCGACTGTTGCCACGCAGACGGCATGAAACGCAGAAAGATTTCGGACTTGGAAGATATGGTAGTCGAAGAGCAGTCCTCCAACAGAGGATTATTGGAGAAACTGACGTCCGGCGAAGGCCGTGTTTTTATTTCCGCATGCGACGATAATGAAGAATCGGTAATCCTTCCCGGTTCCAAAAACAGTCTTTTCACGGAGGTTTGCCTGGAAGTCTTCGACGGAAAACTTTCTCCCTCTGATGAATTTGTAAGTGTTGTTGATCTGATGTATTACATCATTAAAGAAGTTCCCAAAAGAGTTTTGCCTTTTCACCATACGCAGCGTCCAATTATTACCGAGGTGCAGCATCTTTCACCGGATTATTTTGTGTGCCGAAACGGAAATTACAAACCTGGGCGCGCAGATCTTGAAGATTTTGTGAGTGACGATTCTGCGGAACGACTGGATTTCATACGGGATTACGATAATAAAATTTAAAACTTCAGCCATGGAAATTTTAAACCGCAACGGAAAAATTATTCCGCAACTTATAACTAAAGGCGAGGAAAGAAAACCCTGGGATGCCGCTCACGACTACCTGGATCAGGAAATCATCCAAAATAATAATCCAGAATATGTGGAACCTAACATCAGGCACGAACTTTTTTCCGCAAAAGATCCGGAAGTAGTTGCAGATGGCAATCATGCTGCTTTGGAATCATTCAACGAAAGCGAATATCTGAAAAACTGGCCGCGGCCTCAGGAACAGAAAGACCGTTTTGTCTGGCATCTGAATGATCAGTTTTCGGAATTTAAAAAAGCAAACCAAAAACTTCTGGACAAAGTACGAGATCCGTGGATTAAAGTTGGGCACATCGACACGGGCTTTCAACCGAATCATCCGGCGCTGCCGAAAAATTTAAATAAAGAAAAAAGCCGCAGTTTCATTAAGGGAGAAGAAGGCAAACCCGCCGTTGATATTGCTTCCGGAACAAGTATGGAACAGGACGGTCACGGTACTGCAACCATGATTTTACTCGCCGGGAATGCTGTAAAAAAAATCGATACCGAAGGTAATTACGAAGGTTTTGTTGGCGCTGCACCGTTTGCTGAAATTATTTCGATGCGCATCTCGGAAACGGTGGCTCTTATACAGACTTCCACCTTCGTCGATGCTTTAGAGTATGCGATTTCGGAAGGTTGCGAAGTCATCAGCATGTCAATGGCCGGTGCGCCTTCCAAAGCCTGGGCAAATATGGTGAACAAAGCCTATGAAGCGGGTATAACAATTGTAACTGCGGCAGGCAATTCCTGGTTTGAAGGGCCGAGAAAAGCTTTACCGAAACGCGTTCTTTATCCCGCGCGGTGGGACCGCGTTATTGCCGCTACAGGTGTTGCCTGTGATAATCTGCCGTATATTCTGGAAGCGCGACTTCAAAAAAAATCCGAAGGCGGCGAAACCATGCAGGGAAATTTTGGTCCCGCCGATGTGATGACGCATGCTCTGGCGGCTTATACGCCCAATGTTTTTTGGGCAACCATGAATGATAAAGGAAAATTCTTTCGCCTCGACGGAGGCGGAACTTCATCGGCGACGCCGCAAGTGGCAGCCGCGGCTGCAATATGGCTTACCTATTACCGCAACGAGATTAATGAAATTCTAAAAAAGCATCCCGGAGAAAAATGGCGAAAGGTAGAAATGGTAAAAAATGCATTGTTCACTTCTGCCGACCGGCATTCTTATCCACTGTTTAAAACCTATTTGGGACGCGGAATTTTGAAAGCCGATAAGTGCCTGTCGGTTCCACCTTCTAATGAAAATCTTGTGAAAGCAAAAGAAGCAAATGTGAATCTTTGGGGAATTCTGGATCTGTTGGGTTTGCTGCTTCGCATGAAAGGCGACAGTGAAATTGATGAGGTGCGAAGTGAAATGTTTCAAACCGAAATTTTGCAGCAGATGCACACGAATCCAAAACTTCAGAAATTTTTAGATTATAAGGAAACCGACCTCTGGACGGAAGCAGATCGGGAACGTATGCGGCAGGAATTGCTAAACTCTCCCACGGTTTCCGACAAACTAAAGGAATATTTGAAGTCTGAATAACATTAACACCCATGAAAGCTCTATTTGTTTATCTTTTTTTACCCTTTCTTCTTCTGATTTCCTGTTCCAAAAGCTCGGGTGATATGGCATCGAACAGCGCTATAGGAACGGCAGATACGGCAGCGGCCTATGATTCGACGAATATGGTTTCTTTGGATACTTTAGGGGCGGTTGTTAATTTACCAAATCTCAATAAAAACGAGATAGACCATACGAATGCGGTACCCTCCGCTTCCATCACCGAAAATCATCCCATAAAAGATTCCGTACGGATTGCCTATAAAAAGGTACACCCAAATATTTTAAGTCGAAAATTCGAAACTATTACACCTGTCGTTCCAAACCTTACTGCGTCGGGGAAAAGCACCTACACTGCACCGCCACCACCCCTGCCGGATCCGGTGGAAGTCTCGCCCGAAGCGCCGGCGGAAGAGGAAAAACCAAAAAATGCGGTGCTTGGCTTCTCCTATTTTCCCCAAATTCCGCAGGATGAAACAAGGGATCTGCGGGTTTTTGTTAAAGTCCAGAGCAATGATAGGCAAGTTAAAGATAAATTAAAAGCGATCGAAAAGGAAGATCTTGAGTTTACAAAGACCGACGACAGCAGCGTGGTCTGCATTGTGAAAAACATCGAAGCCTTTAAAAAACTTTCGATTAAACCTATTTACGATACGGAAGATTTCAGAATCACGCGGGTTGATGATGACGTACAAAGTTTTTACGATACCGATCCCAACGAACAGATTCTGGATTTCAGGAATGGCAATTACTGGCACTGGAAGGTAAAAGCTATCGCAAAATCCCCGCACATGGGAAACGTTACGCTCCTCATTAAAGCCGAAACGCCGCAAGGACAAAAAATTAAACTCGCAGAAAGGCAGATTAATATTAAAATCGGCATTGATGCGCCAAAACTTTCGTTGTCTCAAAAAGCCTATCAGTTTGCAGATGCGCATTTTAAAGAAATCCTCTCCCTCATTATTATTCCTTCAGCATTATACTTATTTAATCTGATTCGAAAAAAATATATGCTTAAAAAAGAGGATGATCCACCAAAAAATTCTTAAAACACCAACGATGACGCCACTTCAATTAGAACGGCTGCTTTCAGATGCGCAACTGGATGCGACCTCCAAAAACAAACTGAAATCCCTTCAGAACAAAATTTCCGGAAAAGAATTTTCGGATATCCTGGATGGTGAAGGAAACCAATATGTGAATTTTGTGCAGGAAGGCGGCGGTGTTTGGGGCGTAGCTTTGGTCGGTTATCTTTATGCGCTCGAAAGTTTTGGAATACGTTTCCTGAGGATTGCGGGAACGAGTGCAGGTGCGATTAATACAATGCTCATCGCTGCGATGGGTGACCGCACAAAAAACAAAAGCACGCGGATTAAAGACATCTTATTTCAGTGGAAGTTTGAAGAGTTCATGGATGGAAAATCCATTGTAAAAAAACTGGCAAGCCGCATTCTGAAGAGCAAAAACTATATGAAGAGAATTGGCCTCTCGATCATTGTTCTTTTCTTACTGATTGTTATTTTTCCCTTTCTTATTCTTTTTCTCAAAATCAGTCCGTGGTATTATCTTGTTCCCTTTCTGGGATTATGTTTATTTGTTTATACGACTGTGCACTATTATCATCTTTTTCAGGTGAACCGGATCGGACTGAATCCGGGGCGTGCTTTCGAAAATAAAATGCAGGTGGCGCTCGACAGTTTCAATATTAAAAGCGTGAGCAATCTGAACGAAGAATACAATCAAAAAGAAAGAAAACTCAACCTGAATTACCGCCTCGGCAATGGCGAAGAATACTATAACACCGCCATCGAAAACATCAAAAATATTCACGAAAAAGAACTGACCAATATTGATATGGTAAAATTTAATTTTTTTCTGGAATCTGCGGAAGATAACGATCTTTACAAAGAAAACCCCTTTACGCTGCTGCGCTCGGATTATACAATTGTCACAACCGACATTAACGCGCAAATAAAAGTAGAACTTCCAAAAATGGCCAATTTATACTGGACGAATACCGATCTGTCCATTATCAGTCCGGCAAAATTTGTACGTGCATCCATGTCGGTACCCTACTTTTTTGAACCGATGATCACCAAAATCGATATTTCAAAAGACTCCATTATTCAGGCCTGGAAATTCTGGCTTAATGCAGAACCGGCAAATATTTTTGAAGAAGGCGTTTTTGTGGATGGTGGCAGCATCTCCAACTTTCCGATTGATATTTTTCACGAAAGCGACATTTTTTATCCACGAATCCCGGTGTTTGGAGTACGGCTGGTAGATCAGGCGGAACTGGGTGAGCCACGAGGTCCCGGCAGTAACAATATCCTGAAAAGTCCTTTCAGTTTTTTGGGAAGTATTTTCGATACGCTGAAAGGTTATAACGACAAAACTTTCTTAACCAAATATACTTTTTACAGCACCCACAGCATTCAGTACGTTGACTGCAGCCCAAGTAACTGGCTTAATTTTTTTATGGAAGACCGGGAGAAGACCGAACTTTTCAACAAAGGTTTTCGGGCTGGGCTGGACTTTCTGGAAAAATTCGACTGGCAAAAATACAAGTACGAACGCATGTTGGTGGCACTAAAGGAAAAAGGCATTTTTAAACAGGAAGCAAAACCAAACGTTGGCTGATTTCGGCGAAAAACGAATAACTTTTAAAATAATGGATCATGAGCAGAATTGAGGAAGTTCAAAAATTGATTGACACCTTCAAAATGGAACGCATAATTTATGTCATCTTAACATCAATTTCCGTGATAACATTAATTGGTTTGGGAATGTACATGGCGATTGCAGAACACAATATCGAAGGTTTTATTGCTTTGCTAGTGCCCTCCGGAACTTTAACGCTGTGCATTTTCAGAGTTTTGAAAATGTGGGATGATGCACTGAAATTTATTTCGAACAGTAATGATAACGATTATGAATAAGTCTTTTGGAAGTCTGAAAATTCTGCCCATTCTGGGAATTGTTTTGATATTAACAGGATATTTTTTTCTCACCTATCAAACCTTTAAATTAAAGGAGAGACGGAACGTTTTAAAAAAAGAAAATCAAGAACTTGAGCAGCTAAGAATCAGCAAAACTGCGGAAATTAAAAAGCTCGACAGTATCGCGGGGATTCAGAAGAAAATTATTGCAGAAAGTGCAGATCCGCACACCGTGCAGGAAGGTGAAATTTTGCAGGAAAAAATTCAAAACATTGCTACTTCGCACTTTACGCAGAATAAAAACAGCGAGAATAGCGAGGAAATCGCTGAACGGCTGGAAGCCGAAGGCTACGAGTATTTATATAACCGCGATGTAGAAAATGCCATAAAAAATTTCACCGCCAGCGAAAACGCTTTTAATGGGTATCATCAGGTTTATGAAATATCGCGTTTTTTGAAGCAAAATAAAGCACAACTTAGCGATACAAAATCTGAATTCTGGCCGGCGGCTTATCGCCAAATCCTCCAAAATTTCAGCTGGAAAATGCCCGGTGGTGCGAAAGAAAAGTTACAAACGTTATCAAAATAGACATTTTTCTATCCACAAAACGGAAAGAAAAATTTAAAGTAAAAAAGGTGAAATTGCTACAAAAGCGATCTTTTTGGTAGCTTTGAACAAATTTACAAGCGTAAAAAATTTTAACTTTATTTTTAATAGAAATGCAGGATATCATTAAAAAATTCAAATTTAAAGAGGTGGGAACCGTTCTTAATGCGCCGCCACATTTGGAAGCGCAGTTTTTGGAGATGGGTTTTAAAACCTCTTTAAATAAACAGGAAAAATCTTCAAACACTTTGGTTTTCATTAATAATCAGAAAGCGTTTTTAAAATTTCTGACAGAAGATTTACAATTAATTGAGCCGGATAGCATCCTCTGGTTTGCCTATCCTAAAGGAACTTCTAAAGTGAAAACCGATATTAACCGCGACACCATTCGGATGACGGGCGAAGAATTTAATATCACCACGGTGACTGCCATTTCCATCGACGAAACTTGGAGTGCCCTGCGTTTCCGACCGATCGAGAAGGTAGGGAAGAAATAAATTCAAACATCTATAAAAAATAAGCCACGTATAAAAAAGCCGCAGAAATTAATCTGCGGCTTTCCAGTTAAACTTTGAACACAACTACTAACCTCAAAGAATATTTTAAAATATTTTAATGCATTGCCTCGCTCACATCAATCGGCTCCCTGCCCTTTCTCTCTTTTACAAATAAAACGAACGGAATACAGATTAAAAAGAGGATTCCGAGATAAAGGAAAACATCCATGTAAGACAGTACTGACGCCTGTTTTAGTACCGTGAGATCTAACATTTTATAAGCGGCCTGCAAAGCGGCGTCGGGCGTAAAGCCCTTCGTTATAAAACTTGCCTTCAAACCTGCAACCCGCTGCTGCACCTCAAAATTATTCACATCGATATACTGCGCGAGGTTCGCTCTGTGTATTGAGGTTTGGTTGGCGATAAAAGTGGTGATGGCTGCAATCCCGAAAGAGCCTCCCAACTGACGCATCATCCCGGTGAAAGCCGCACCCTGACCGATTTCCTGACCTTTCAGCGTACTCAATGCCAATGAAGTGATTGGAATAAATAAAAGTCCTAATCCCATCCCGCGCACGATAAGCATCCAAAAGAAATCTTCTTTGCCTGTATTTGGCGTAAGAATATTGTACCCCCAAAAACTGTAAATAAAGAAAATTAATAATCCCAAAGAAACAAGAATTTGCTGCTTTACGCCACGCGTTAATAACCGCCCGATAATGGGCATCATTACCGCGGTCGTCAAAGCCGCGGGAATCATTAAAGCTCCCGACTGCAGGGCGGTCCAACCCAAAATACTTTGCGTGTAAAGCGGTACGATAAAGGTGGAGCCATATAAACCAAAGCCCAAAATAAAGGACATTGCGGTTCCAATCCGCAGGTTACCATTTTTCAACACGCGCAATTCGACAATAGGATATTTGTAAGTAAGTTCGCGCCAAAGGAAAAGAATAAATCCGATCACCGCAGAAGCCGTTAAAAAGACAATGACTCCGCTGTCAAACCAATCTTCTTCGTGGCCCCTTTCCAGTATATATTGCAATGAACCCACGGTGATGGCCAGTAAAAGAATTCCGTACCAATCGACGTCGATGGCCTTTCGCTTTTCGCTGAATTTTGGACTTCTAACAAACTGAAGCGTCATAATCGTCGCGGCAATCCCAAGTGGAATGTTGATATAAAAGATGTAGGGCCAACTGTAATTGTCGACTATATATCCACCCAGAGGCGGACCTAAAGTTGGTCCGATAATCACGCCTAAGCCATAAATTGCCTGCGCCATACTTCGTTTTTCGATGGGGTATGATTCGGTAATAATGGTTTGTGAGGTCACCAAAAGTGCTCCACCGCCGATGCCCTGCATTAAACGAAAGAAAACGAGTTCCCAGATATTCGTCGCATTTCCGCACAGAAACGAAAATATGGTAAAAATAATTATGGAGGCTGCGAAGTAGTTTCGTCGCCCAAACTGCTGGGAAAGCCAGCTCGTCATCGGAACAATGATGACGTTTCCGATGGCATAAGCGGTGATCACCCAACCCACTTCGGAAAGTGTGGCCCCTAAATTACCTTTCATTTCATTTAGCGCCACATTAACAATAGTGGAATCTACAATCTCAAGGAGGGCACACATTATCGCAGTAAGGGTAATGATTAATCGTCGGGAGCCGTATTCGACCAAGGAATCCTGTTGCATTTTTTTTTACGGGTATGAGGTACGGTGTAAAATGGATCAAGTACGATGTAAGATTGATTTTTACATGATACTTTTTAAAAAAAAATATTTTACAAACTATTGTAACGTAACGGTAGCTTTCACATTCATTCCGGCGCGCAGTTTTTTTGCGATTTTCGCGTCGAGGTTTTTAAAATCGATTCTTACCGGCAGTCTTTGAACGACTTTTACGAAGTTTCCGCTCGCATTATCCGGCGGAAGCAGGGAAAACGTGGAGCCTGTTGCTGGAGAGAAAGAACTTACAACACCTTCAAAATGATGATCCGGAAAAGCATCAATGTCGATTTCTACTTTTTGACCCTCCACCATTTTCGCCAACTGGGTTTCTTTAAAATTTGCGATCACCCAGCTGCTGTTATCTCTTACCAAACTGAAAAGCTGCGATCCGGCCTGTAAAAACTGCCCTTTCTGCGTAGAAACTTTGGAAACAAAACCATCTTCTGGCGCCAAAATTACGGTGTAAGATAAATTAAGCTTAGCGTTTTCAACATCTACTTCTCTTTGTCTCGCTACAGCGCTGGCCACGCCGATCTGTTCGGAGCTGGCGGCCGTCTGCGAGTTCACAATTCCTGTCTGTTGGGAAACCTGATTTCTTTGCTGTATCAAAACCTGCAACTGTCGATCCGCAGATTGTTTGGCAGCTAAAGCCGTTTCATATTGCTGTTGCGTTATTGTATGATCTTTAACCAAATTGGCATACCGCTTTAAATCCTGGGAGGATTTCCAAACGTTTACTTTTGCCGCTTCAATTTGGGCGTTCGCCGTAGCGATTGCCGCAGTAGTCGAATTGATGTTCCGCGAGGCCGCATTTGTGCTTGCCTTAGCCGTAGAAATATTGCTTCTTGCAGTTCCCAAGGCGGCTTCGGCAGACTGCAGTGCCATTTTTTGATCTCTGTTATCTAATGTTAGCAAAGTATCTCCTTTTTTTACAAACTGGTTATCTTTCACATAAACTTCCTGAACATAGCCGGAAATTTTCGAAATAACGGGACTCATGTTAGAAGCAATCTGCGCATCATCCGTCACTTCATGCGTTTGCGAAAAAGAGTAAGTTCGGTAGCCGAAAAAGCCGCCGACGATGAGAACGAATGCCAGAATGATGGGGAAGATGCGGTTTTTCTTTTTTTTGGATTCCGGGAAAAGTTCCGGTTGATCTGCAGTGGTGTTATTTTCCATTTTATATTTCCTAGTTTTTAGGTTTTCGCACGCTAATGTGCATATTTTAAGTTTTTTGATCTAAATTTCAGGGTGTTCTCCTATCTTGAAGTTAAGATTCCAGAAGTTTGCAGCAGTTTTCTGTTCGCCAGGGCCGCGTCCGCTTTCGCATTAACTACATTAATATTTGTGGTGATCTGGGCGGCATCGGCATCAAGAAGTTCTGTAATGGTAGCCAAACCATTGTCAAATTTATTTTTGGTAACGCGGTAATTTTCATTCGCCTGATCTGCGGCCTTTTCATAAACTGCAATTTTTCTCTTTGCAAATTCTGAATTTTGAAAATCTCTGTTCACTTCCAGTCTTATTTGGTCACTCAACAGATCATTGGTGGCGGTCAATTGCTTTTGCTGGGCTTCTGCACGGAGTAAAGACGAATTTTTCTTCCAAAGGTTATCGATATTGTACTGAATTCCCACACCAATATTGGCCGCATTCAGAATCGTTAAAATTTTCGGCACGTCGGCTGCGATATAACCGCCGGTTAAGGCAATTGTCGGTAAACTTTCAGCTTTCGCAGATTTAAGCCCGAGGTCCGCCGCTTTTCTTTGATAATCGATGGCCTGCAGATCTTTTCGGTTGCCGGTTGCCTCATTCAAATAATAAGAAACAGGATGGCTCTGGGAAAGTTCGTCGATATAATTTTCGTCAATGTCAATTTCTGTTGTGTCGGGAAGACCCAAAAGCAGGTCCATGTTGATGCTTGCAATACTGAAATTATTTTGAGCTTCCAGCAACTGCAGTTCGATATTTGATGTCTGCAAACTGGCCTTCAACTTATCGTTTCTTGCAATAATGCCATTATCTTCAAGTTTCTGAAAAGATTCGTCTCTTTTTTGGGAGACAGATAGATTTTCTTTAAAAACTTTAATAGCCTGACTGGCTTTGAAAAGATTGTTGTACGCCTGTGAAACATTATAGGCAATGGCAACTTTATCGTTTTCGGAACTTAATTTGGAGGCTTCAACTAGATATTGGGCAGATTGTATTCCATATTTAATTCGGCCACCAGCGTACAAAGGCAGTGAGGCGGCGACGTTGCCATAAAATGCGGAATTAGCTTTCGGCGACTTGCCTTCGTTATTTGAAGGCGGCAAAATCATCAGGTTAACATCCGCATTAGCAAGGGCTAAAGCACTGCCGGAAACTTTTAAACTCGGAAGTCTGTTATTGCGGGCTTCAAGATAATTAGCCGTCGCTTCCTGAATTTTCGCTTCATCAATGCGCAGATTTTTAGAATTTTGAATTCCGAGCATCACCGCTTCGTCCAACGTAATCGTTCGTTTTTCCTGCGCGTTCGCACCCGTCCCCCACGCTAAAAAAAACAGGGTGACAATGGAACTATATATTTTCTTCATAACCTAAGAGGTATTTTAAAAGGTTTTTAATGTGAATTTTTATTTCGTTATAGTAATCGTTTTCGTAACTATCGCCGCCGGCCATATATTCCCGGTAAATGGGAACCGTGTGGAGCGCCGTGAAAATGGTACCTGAAATTGTCGCGTGTAAAAATTCAATTCGCGGCTTCTTTGTAAAAATATTTTTCTCAAAACCGTCCTCAACAAGTGCGCTGTAAATTCGGAGAAATCCTATTTTAAACTCATTGATGAATTGAACAATGTGTTTGTTCTTGTTCGTCAACTGTTCGCGCTGCATGATGATGTAGAAGGTTCTTAACCGATGTACCCGATCAATATACCTGTTGATAATGAGGTTGATCTTTTCCCATTCATTCAAACTTTCGTTTGCTATAACTTCTTTACTGAAAGACAGACTTTCGTTCATCCGAAATTCGAATATTTTTTCAAACAACTTTTCTTTGGAGCCAAAATAATAAGAGATCATGGAAATATTTACGTTCGCCTCTTTCGAGATTTCTCTCGTCGAAGTTCCGTTGAAACCCTTTTGTGCAAAGAGTTTTTCGGCGCTAAATAAAATATTTTCTTCTTTAGATATCATCGTTTCCGTGTTTTTTGCGGGTGCAAAGTTAAACTATTATTTACAAAATTCAATCAAACGATTGATTTTTATTTCTCAATATCTAAAAAAAAATATTGAGAAATTAAATTTAATATCGTAATATTGCTATATTAAATAAAACCTCAATTTTTAAAGCTTAAATTAATGGGTATTACAAAATCTGAACACTTTACCGCGGAACAAAATGAAATCGCTACCCTCTTAAAAGCTTTAGCCCATCCGGCCAGAATTGCCATTGTAGAATATCTTTTGTCCGTCGACTCCTGTATCTGCAATGATATTGTGGCAGAACTTCCTCTGGCACAGCCCACCATTTCTCAACACCTCAAAGAATTGAAGAACGCTGGAATTATTAAGGGAAATATCGAAGGGAAATCTATTTGCTATTGCATCAACCCCGAAAAATTTAAAAAAGTACAGCATTTTGTAGCGCAGATCTTTCTTAAAATTGAAAAACAGACCAACTGCTGCTAATTGATAAACATCAAAATTTAAAAAAAATGGAAAACAATGCGCAAATTAAGGAAATGGTAAGGCAGAAATATTCAGAAATTGCTTTACAGGACAAGGAAACCAACGCTTCCTCCTGTTGCGGCAGTGGCGGCTGCAGCACGGAAGTTTATAATATTATGTCCGAAGAATATGACGACCTGAAAGGTTATGCCAAAGACGCAGATCTGGGCTTAGGCTGCGGATTGCCGACAAATTTTGCCAAAATTAAAACAGGCGATACTGTAGTAGATTTGGGAAGCGGCGCAGGAAACGACTGTTTTATCGCGCGTGCCGAAACGGGCGAAGACGGTCGCGTGATTGGAATCGATTTTACGGAGGCCATGATTATAAAAGCACGCAAAAACGCTGCGCAGCTAAACTACCAAAATGTAGAATTCCGGCAGGGCGATATCGAAAATATTCCAATGTCGGCGAATCTTGCAGACGTGGTCGTCAGCAATTGTGTGATGAATTTGGTTCCGGATAAACACAAGGCTTTTTCAGAAGTGTATCGTATTTTAAAACCGACAGGACATTTTTCGATTTCCGATATCGTGTTAAGTGGCGCTCTGCCCGAAAAGATTAAGAATGCTGCAGAGATGTACGCGGGTTGTGTGGCCAGTGCCATTCAGAAAGAGGATTATCTGAATATTATTAAGGAAGCCGGCTTTAAAAATATTGCCGTTCAAAAAGAGAAAGCGATCATTATTCCGGATGAAATTTTAATGAATTACCTGAACGAAGAGGAAATTCGAAACCACCATAATTCGGACACGAAAATTTACAGCATTACCGTTTATGCGGAAAAGGGCGAAAAGAGTTGCGATCCTAATTCCGGCTGCTGTTAAACGGAATATTTTCAGCTTTCAATTTTTTTGCAGTATAAAAAAACCACCTTTCGGTGGTTTCTTTTTAGCTAACTAAGTTATGATCTACGGCAAATTTTACGAGCATCGAGGAGTTTCTGACGTCCAGTTTCAGCATGATATTTCGCCGGTGCGATTCGACGGTATGTGTGCTGATAAAAAGCTTTTCTGCAATCTCTTTCGTGCGGAAGCCCTCGCAAATGAGATCTAAAACTTCTTTTTCGCGTTCGGTCAGTTCTTCGACACCGAATTTTTTACCCGGTTTTTCATCGACATTGCAGATAAAATTGAACAGCGCATTTTTCGTATCGTCATTTATGTAAACTTTATCATTAATCACCTGACCTAAAGCACGGAGAAACTCTTTGCCGTCGGTATTTTCGGTGAGAAAACTCCTGATCCCCTTATCAAAAAATTTCTTTATTAATCTTACATCCGTTTTCGAAGAAAGAAGCACAATCTTCAGAGCCGGATGTAAGGAAAGTAAATTTTCAATTTGTTCGAAAACCTCATTAACGTTAATTTCGGAAATATTCATAATGAGTAATTCCGACTGTTTAGTGACCAATGTTTCGATCGCCTCGAACTGCACGGTTCCTTTAAAATCGAACATGTTGGTGAACTGATGGTGATCGAGAAAACACTGAACGCTTTCTAAATGGAGCTCATGATTCTCATAAAGGATAAGTTCTCTTTTCATAAAATGTGTTTTAATTTTTACGAATTTAGTAACTTTTTCCCAAAAAACGACCGTGCATTTCACCCTTTTTCCGTGCCGCAAATCTGAAATAAATTTTAAAATAGATGCTTTTTAAATTAATTTTTTAACTTTTTTGCACCAAAAAAATAAATTAATTTAAATAAACTTCATATTTATTCATTTCATGAATAATTTCCAAAAGATTGCCATTAATATCAACATTTGCTTTCATCGATACCAATTCTATATTGGACTGATCTTCCGGATTTTTAACGAAGAAATTTAGTTTGTGTTCGCCGTTGGAATTGCTGAAGTTTTCCCGAAAAAAGTCGACATCTTCTCTTCTCAAATCATTTACATCTACAACAACCGTCATTTTTTTTGCGAATTTTTCGAAAGCGTCTTTTAGATCGATAACTTCCGAAACGTTCACGAAAACGCGGCCGTCATTTGCCTGGGAAAATTTAACTTTAAAAATAACAAAGCGCTGAACCTCAATTTTATCACGAAGTCTCATATAATCGCGGTCTCCAAGCCGAAAACCATAACTTCCGCTGTAGTCTTCCAAAGTGAGAAAGGCTATTTTTTCGCCGCTGTTTTTTCCGTCTTTCACAATATATTCCGTCACCAAGCCGGCTACCATATATTCGGGCGCATTATTTTTTAAGGCCTGTTTTTCTTTCCAGGAAAGTTTATCGTTATTAAAAAGATCCGGCTGCTGGTTCGCAAAAACAATGTTTTTGTAGGATTCGACTTCATCGAGATTGAGGAAGTTATAGGTTCCTTTCGGTTCGGCTTTTTTACCGGAATCTTCCAGTAATTCCGCCTCGTCGCCCTCCGGATTATCACGCGGAAGATCAATCAGATCCTCCTCGCTGTCGGCAATATCGTCCACAATATCGATGGGGACGGCAATTTTATCGAGTTCAATCTCCTCTTCTTTTTTGCCTTCCAGAATTTCTTTTTTGCTCAAAGCACCCTGAATAAACTGGAACTGAAATTTATATTCATCCAGCGGGTGCGCGGACAGGTAAAACCCGATGATTTCCTTTTCCTTGTTGAGTTTGTGCATATTTTGCCACTCTGGCGCCGGATTTATTTTGGGCTGTTCAATCTTCACTTCATCCGCGAAATCGGCGAAAAGCGAGTTTTCAATTTCGTTAATGTTGTCCTGAAAGCTTTGTCCGTAACGCAAAAGCCGTTCGATATTGGTTTTTCCGCTCGCGTCGATGTCGAAATACTGTGCGCGGTGATACCGGTCGACTTCATCAAAAGCGCCTGCTACCACCAAACTTTCAGCTACTCTTTTGTTCATTTGAGAGGACGGGATTTTCTCGAAAAAATCATAAATGTTCTTGTATCGTTCTGCTTTTCGCGCCGCCACAATGGCTTCACTCGGACCTTCGCCAATGCCTTTTATTGCGCCTAAACCAAAACGGATCTGGCCTTTTTCGTTCACCGCGAAAGCGTACTGCGATTCATTCACGTCGGGGCCTAAAACATCGACGCCAATCGCTTTACAATCTTCCATAAAAAGAGTAATCTGCTTCGTGTTGTTAATGTTGTTCGACATGACGCTCGCCATGTATTCCGCCGGATAATTGGCCTTTAAATACGCGGTTTGGTACGCAATTAAAGCGTAACACGTGGAGTGTGATTTGTTAAAAGCATATTCTGCAAAGGCTTCCCAGTCTTTCCAGATCTTGTTGAGTTTTGTTTCGTCCAGCCCATTCATTTTTCCGCCTTCCAAAAATTTAGGATACATTTTATCCAGTGTTGGCCGGTCTTTTTTTCCCATGGCTTTCCGCAACGTATCTGCTTCACCTTTCGTAAAATGTGCAAGTTTTTGAGACAAAAGCATTACCTGTTCCTGATATACGGTGATTCCGTAGGTTTCCTCCAAATATTCTTTGGTTTCTTCAAGATCATAAGTTGTCTCTTCGGAGCCGTTTTTCCGATTAATAAATGTTGGAATATATTTGATGGGCCCCGGCCGGTAAAGCGCATTCATCGCGATAAGATCACCAAACTTTGTCGGTTTGAGTTCGCGCATGTATTTCTGCATTCCCGGACTTTCATACTGAAAAATCCCGACCGTTCTACCCTCTTTAAATAACTGATAGGTTTTCGCATCGTCCAGCGGAATGGTATCCGGATTGATGTCGATGCCATGCTTTTCTCGGATGAGTTTAATGGCGCGTTTAATGATGGTTAACGTACGTAAGCCGAGAAAATCCATCTTCAGCAAACCCGCACTTTCCGCCACAGAATTGTCGAACTGCGAAACGAGAATGTCTGCATCTTTCGCCGCAATAGTGATCGGAACAAGATTGGAAATATCTTCCGGTGTTATAATGACGCCACACGCATGAATTCCTGTATTTCGGATGCAGCCCTCCATTTTTTGCGCGGCCGAAAGCACATCGAATCTTTCATCCTGCGGATTCGCTAAAATATCTTTCATCTCCTGCGCCAAAACTTTGTCTTCGGGCGCCAGTTTGTCAAACTTTGCAAAGGCTTTAGCAATATTCATTCCGGGTGAGGAGGGAATTAATTTCGCAATATTGTTCGTTTCTCCAATGGAAACATCCAAAACGCGTCCTGCATCCTTAATCGCCGATTTACCACCCAAAACGGAGTAGGTGATAATCTGCGCTACGTTACTTTTGCCATACTTTTCAACAACCCACTTAATGATCTTATCCCGTCCTTCGTCATCAAAATCGATATCGATATCGGGCATTGAGATCCTTTCCGGATTTAGAAAACGCTCAAAGAGCAGATCATAAGCAATCGGATCAACATTCGTAATTCCGGTACAATAGGCGACGGCCGAACCCGCAGCTGAGCCACGACCCGGACCTACCCAAACGCCCATCTTTCGGGCTTCATTACAAAAATCCTGTACGATTAAAAAATAGCCCGGATAACCCGTATTTTTAATTACGTCCAGTTCAAAATCGAGACGTTCCCGAATTTCATCCGTAATTTCGGGATACCTTTTTGCGGCGCCTTCGTAGGTTAAGTGACGCAGATACGCATTTTCGCCTCTTTTTCCGCCGTCTGCACGATCTTCTTCGCTCAAAAACTCTGATGGAATGTCATACTCGGGAAGCAAAACATCACGTTTTAAAGTGTACGGTTCAAACTTGGCGAGAAATTCCGTGTACGCTTCAAAAGCGTCAGGGAATTGCCGGAAACTTTGTTTCAGTTCCGCTTCATCTTTCATGTAAAATTCGTGCGTAGGCAACCCGCGTCTTTTTCCGAAACCCTTGCCAACAGGGGAAGACAGTTTTTCACCGTCTTTAATGCAGTATAAAATATCCTGAATGTGTGCATCGGATCGTTCGGTATAAAATGTTTCGTTTTGGGCCAAAATTTTCGTGTCATACTTCTCCGCAAATTCAAGCAAAACATCATTTAAATGTTCTTCCTCCTCCACCTCGTGGTTTTGAATCTGCACGTAAAAATCTTCTTTAAAAGTATTGGTCCACCACTGGAAAACCTCCTCGCCTTTCTGTTCTCCAAATTCTAAAATGGTACTCGGAATATCACCCAAAGTTCCCGCCGTTAAAGCAATTAGATCCTCTTTATACTCGGAGATCATTTGTTTTGAAATTCTCGGAACCCCAAAATAAAATCCGTTCACGTATCCGATACTGGAGAGTTTCGTCAGGTTTTTATACCCGTTCATATTTTTTGCCAACAAAACAACGTGCGTCCTGCGGTCGGGATCGTCCTTAGTAAACTGTTTTTTTTCGGGGCGGTCGGAAATATAAAACTCGCAGCCGATAATCGGAATCAGTTCTTTGCTTCTCGGTTCAGTCTCTTTAAACTCAATTCCTTCTTCCTGCGCTTTCTGTTTCTTATCTAAATATTCCTGATGTTTCTTTTTGATGTTTCCGTTGGCTTTTTCAACTTCCGAAACAAATTTAAAAGCGCCCATCATGTTTCCTAGATCCACCAGTCCAACTGCCGAAAAATTATTCTCCAGGGCTTTGTTGATGAGGTCATTTATGCGTGAGGAAGCCTGTAGCGAGGAATAAATACTGTGGTTATGAAAATTAAAATAGTCCCCGATCTCAATTTCGTTGGTATCGCCAAAATCGATTTTCTTTTTCTTTTTTGAAGCTGCGACCTGCCGTCTGATGATAATTCCAAATGGTTGAATCGGATGAGGATGAGTCTCAATAAATTCGCGGAGATCTGCTTCGGAAATCTTAAGTTGATCCGCGGGAATAACGCCAATCCTCTTCATTTCGAAGAAAATCTGAGCTGTTGCATTTACGTCGGCTGCGGCATTGTGCGCTTCGTCGAACTTTTGATTGTACAGTTTTTCGTAAAGTTCCGTCAGTTTTGGCGATTTAAACTTGCCGTTTCTTCCGCCGCCCAATTGGCAATAATCTGTTCCCAGAGCCATAGTATCAGCGGAGGGAATTTTTTCCAAAGCATTTTCTAGTTGTTTTCGGAACAGTTCGGCACCCACAATTTTGTAATCGAAATCGATATTATGGCCCGCCACAACATGGGCTTTTTTTAAAACATCCTGAAATTCAGCTAAAACTTCCAGCAGATCCCGACCTTCGGCATTTGCCATTTTGGTAGAAATTCCGTGAATTCTGCTGGCATTATAAGGAATGTCGTAACCATCGGGTTTAATGATGTAGTCCTGATTTTCGAGCAGCGTTCCGTCCTGGGCATGAAGCTGCCAGGCAATTTGCACCATTCTTGGCCAATTATCTGAATCAGAGAGCGGTGCGTTATAATTTTTGGGTAAACCGGTGGTTTCAGTATCGAATATTAAGTACATTGATGTCGTAAAGTTTGGGAAAAATCAGTAAGATTTTGGTAAAATTAGTGTAAAATTTCTTTAAAAAAAAGTTGCAAATTTTAGATCATTGAAATTGTTCACTAACGGCCAATTCCTCTGTTATTTTCCAAAATTTCCAATAATGAATTAAATTTTTATCTTTGTTCACTATGGAAATTGATACAAAAAACCGCGTTTCGAAGGAGATTTTATTGAAAGCATTTAAGCATATGATGGTGGCCAAAGCCACGGCAGATGTTTACGAAGAGAACCGAAATATCTGCAAATACGTGCACTCCACTTCGCGTGGTCACGAAGCGATCCAGCTGGCGACGGCGTATCAATTGACCAAAGAAGACTGGGTATCGCCTTATTACCGGGACGAAAGCATGTTACTCGGAATGGGTTTTGAGCCGTATCAATTAATGCTTCAACTGTTGGCAAAAGCGGACGACCCCTTTTCGGGCGGACGATCTTACTACTCGCATCCGTCGAGCCGACAGCAAAATCTTCCAAAAATCATTCATCAAAGTTCGGCCACGGGAATGCAGGCAATTCCTACAACCGGCGTCGCGCAGGGACTCAAATACATTCAGGAATTTAATTTAGAACAATTTGAAAATAATCCTGTCGTCGTTTGCAGTTTCGGCGATAATTCCGTTACGGAAGGTGAAGTTTCGGAGGCCTTTCAGTTTGCCGCGCTACACCAGTTGCCCATCATATTTTTAGTTCAGGACAACGAATGGGGAATTTCCGTTACGAAAGAAGAAGCCCGAACTTCCGATGCGTATGATTTTGCTGCAGGTTTTGTCGGTTTGAACCGAATGAAAGTCGACGGCACCGATTTCGAAGCCAGTTTCTTAGCCATGCAAAAAGCCGTGGATTTCGTGCGGAAGGAAAGAAAACCCATGTTGGTTTGTGCGAGTACGGTTTTGATTGGTCACCATACTTCGGGCGTTCGGCGCGAATTTTACCGCGACGACGAAGATCTCACCAAACACCGCGCAAAAGATCCCGGAAATATTTTAAGAAACAGATTACTGGAAGAAGGTACTGACGAAGATCTTTTAAAACAGATCGAAAAGAAAGCACGTTTGGAAGTCGAACAGGCTTTCCATAAAGCTATTGAAGCGGAGGATCCAAAACCTGAAACCGTGGAAGATCACGTTTTCGCTCCAACTCCTATCACGGAAGAAGTTGGTGCAAGAGAAGGCGAAAATCCGGAAAAAATTGTGATGGTTGATGCGGCTATTCACGCCATTCAGGAAATCATGTGGAAACACCCCGAAGCCTTGCTTTACGGTCAGGACGTGGGCGAAAGGATTGGCGGCGTGTTTCGCGAGACGGTGACATTAGGAAAAAAATTCGGTAATAAAAGAGTTTTCAATACCCCGATTCAGGAAGCTTACATCATCGGTTCAACCGTGGGAATGAGCGCGGTGGGACTGAAACCGATTGTAGAAGTTCAGTTTGCCGATTATATTTATCCCGGCATCAACCAACTGATCACGGAAATTTCCAAATCAAATTATTTAAGCAACGGAAAATTTCCGGTGAGCAATATTATTCGCGTGCCAATTGGCGCCTACGGCGGTGGCGGACCTTATCACAGCGGAAGTGTTGAAAGTATTTTGTGCAATATTAAAGGCATTAAAATCGCCTACCCGAGCAATGCTGCAGATTTTAAAGGCTTGCTGAAGGCAGCGTATTACGACCCGAATCCGGTGATTATGCTGGAACATAAAGGCTTGTATTGGAGCAAAGTTCCGGGCACCGACGATGCAAAAACCATCGAACCGGCGGAAGATTACATCTTACCTTTCGGTAAAGGAAATATTATTTTAGAAGCCGACAAAACCGAAACCGAAAAGGGCCGAACCATGCTCCTCGTTACTTATGGTATGGGAATTTACTGGGCTAAAGAAGCGGCGAAGAATTTTGCAGGAAGAGTAGAGATCATCGATTTAAGAACACTCATTCCGTTGGATGAAAAACTGGTTTTCGAACGTGCGAAACTTCACGGAAAATGCCTGGTTTTAACGGAAGAACAACTGAATAATTCTTTTGCTGAAGCTTTTGCGCACCGGATTTCCAAAGAGTGTTTTAAGCATTTAGATGCGCCCGTTGAAGCCATGGGTTCACTGAATTTACCGGCGGTACCGATCAACCTGGTTTTAGAAGAAGCCATGCTTCCAAACGCGACAAAACTCACGAAAAAGATTGAAGAAATTTTATCGAACTAAGGTGAGGTTCAGTTTAGTTTGTGAAGTCGCGGCTGGAAATAAAGGTTTTACCATTATGACTTAATGCGAAATTTTTTAACTCTTCAGTTTGATCTGGGAATATTTACGGAATTTAATTTCGGAAACCTTTAATGAAAAGATAATTACCATTAAGATTTAGGTCGCGGAATTAAGATGATTAAGATTTCCTTCGGAAATTTAAAACGGTGAACGGTGTTGTTAGACAATCGAACTTGATTTAAATTTTTGAATTCTGAGGAGTAAAATAACGTTCAACTTTTAAAAACTGTAATCCCAAAGCAAGCTGTCCAAAAGATTTTGCATCTTTTCTTGAAAATTATCCCCACCAAAAAGCCGCCGCAATAATAATATAAAGCCCGATCAGCGCCACGCCTTCCAGCCAAATACTTTCTCCATCAAACACAATGAACGCGCTTACCAGCACGGAAAGTGCCAGAGCAGCAAGCAAAAGCGGACTCAATACAAAAGACAATACCGCACCGCCCAAAAAGAAAGAAATCAATATCAACAGCGGATACAGCACCAAAGCGATCTGCAACGACGAATTCATAATCACACTCACCGCGTAATCCGCTTTATTTTTAATAGCCAGCTGAATGCCCACAATGTTTTCAATCGCATTTCCCGCAATTGCCACCACGATCAAACCGGCAAAAACCTCGTTAATGCCGAGGGAATCCATGGCAGGTTGCAGCGCTTCCACAAACCAGTCCGACACAAACGCAGCGCCCGCGCCGGAAGCCGCCAGCACAATGAGCGTCACGGGCAAAGACCAACTCGCCTCATGCGCTTCCGTGTCCTCCGCCGGAATCACCGACTGATCTCCTTTGATGGAAAAGCTCAAATAAGCTCCAAAAACAATGAGCAAAACCACCGAAACAATAATGTCGAGCATATTGATATGGCTTTCCGCGGGCGTGTGCAGGTAAAAAGTTAAGGTTGGAACAGCCATCGCGGCAAACGCCAGTATCATTAGGATGGCGTTCATTTTTGGCGGTTCCGAGTGGAAATATTGCCGCCCGTTTTTAATGCCACCAAAAAGTATCGCCATACCGAAAACCAGAACCGAATTTCCCAGAATAGATCCGATCAACGCCGCTTTAACCACCGTGATCAGGCCGGCTTTCAAGGCGAAAATACACACAAAAAGTTCCGGCAAATTTCCCAGTGCGGACTGCAAAACTCCCGTCGCGGCGGGTCCCATGCGGCTGCCCAATTGTTCCGTGGCCTTTCCTACGATCATTGCGACCAAAACCAAGGCCACTGCTGCAAGAAGAAACAACAAGACGGAATTTAAGCCGCTGTGTGTTGCAAAACCTGTGGCAGCCGCAACTGCAGCCGCACCGGCAAGGAGTAAAATATCTTTTTTCTGCATGGAATTTTTTTTAGAAGATTAAAAGTAGTAAAAAATCGAAAAGCGCAGTTCTTTGGGCGCACATTTCCGGCTCTTCATTACAATTTTTTTGCCACTTCCTTTGCCCTGTAAAAAAATTTCCATTGCGATCCGGGGCGCGGTTTGTTCCTCATAATAAAAGATGAATTTGAATCGATGTAGGACAACATCTTGCAATAACTTTGCAAATTTTATAAAATTGCAGTTTAACGCGAAACTGAAAACATCCCTGAAAATTTCTCTTGGAAACGAATTTCAAACCGTAACAAACGATTTAGAAACAGTTTTTGATATTATTTTTTTTATAGATCATCTTCTTTTAGACTCACCAATTTATTATAAATTGCGCTACGTTCCATTTTAATTTGTTTTTTTGTATTATTTTATTTTTACTAAAACTTTAATCTATTTTTCATAAATATGTCTCAAGATATTCAGCAAAAGATTCAGGCCCTGCGCGCAGAACTTCACCAATATAATTACGATTACTACACCTTAGACGAATCTGCCGTTTCCGATTTCGAATTCGATCTAAAACTGAAAGAACTGCATGATTTAGAAGCGCAGCATCCGGAGTTTTACGACAGCAACTCTCCCACTTTGCGCGTGGGCGGCGAGATCACGAAAAATTTTCCCACCGTTCAGCACCAGTTTCGCATGTACTCGCTGGATAATTCCTACGATTTTGATGATCTTCAAGACTGGGAAAAACGCGTGCAAAGAACGCTGAACGAACCTGTAGAATTTGTGGCCGAACTAAAATACGACGGCGCTTCCATTTCTATTCTTTATGAAAACGGCGTAATGAAGGAAGCCGTAACACGCGGCGACGGCTTTCGCGGCGACGAAATTACCTCTAACGTGAAAACCATTTCCGACATTCCGATGCAGCTGTACGGCGGTTTTCCCGAGCGGTTTTTTATGCGCGGCGAAATCTATCTGACGCGGAAAAACTTCGATAAAATTAACGAACGCCGCGAGGAAGAAGGTTTGGATCTCTTTATGAATCCGCGGAATACAGCCTCCGGAAGTTTAAAAATGCAGGATTCCGCAGAGGTAGGGAAAAGAAAACTTTCTGCCGTTCTGTATCAGTTTATTTCCACCGAAATGCCTGCAGAGACGCATTGGGAACTCCTGCAAAAAAGCCGTGAATGGAGTTTTCGCATCTCTGACCAGGCAAAACTTTGCAAAACGTTGGACGACGTTAAAACCTTCATTAATTTTTGGGATGTAGAAAGACATCAGCTGCCCTTCGAAATTGATGGAATCGTTTTAAAAGTGAACTCCTTAAAACAGCAATCCCAGTTAGGATACACCGCCAAATCGCCGCGTTGGGCAATGGCCTATAAATTTAAAGCTGAAAAAGTGGAAACTGAATTGCTGGCCGTGACTTATCAGGTCGGCAGAACCGGTGCCATCACGCCGGTGGCCAATTTAAAACCTGTTCTGCTTGCCGGAACAACGGTTAAGCGCGCGAGTCTGCATAACGAAGATATCATCCGAAAACTCGGCTTGTACGAACATGACTTCGTTTATGTAGAAAAAGGCGGCGAAATTATTCCAAAGATCGTTGGTGTTAATTTAGAGAAACGAAATCCCGCAAATCGTGAAATCGAGTACATTAAAAACTGTCCGGAATGTGGGACTGAGCTGGTGAAAATCGAAGATCAGGCGATTCATTTTTGTCCGAATGATCTGCATTGTCCGCCGCAGGTTGTGGGCCGAATGATTCATTACGTTTCGCGCAAAGCTTTAAATATTGAAAATTTAGGCGCAGAAACCATCGAACAGCTGTACCGCGAAAAGTTGGCGGAAAATCCTGCAGACTTTTACGTTTTAACGAAAGAACAACTTCTGCCCCTGGAAAGAATGGCGGAAAAATCTGCGCAGAACATCATTGCTGGAATCGAGAAATCCAAAGAAGTTCCGTTTGAAAAAGTGTTGTTTGGAATTGGCATCAAGCACGTCGGCGAAACGGTGGCGAAAAAACTTGCAAAAAATTTCGAATCGATTGAAGCTTTACAAAACGCCAGCGCAGAAGAACTCATTCAGGTGGAAGATATTGGTGGAAAAATCGCAGAAAGTATTGTGGCTTTCTTTCAAAATCCGGAAAATCTGCTGATGGTTGAGCGGCTGAAAACGTACGGCGTTCAACTGGAAAACGGTGAAAACACGAATGTGCTTTTAAGTACGGCTTTGGAAAATAAAACGTTTCTTTTCACCGGAAAACTGTCTCTGTTTACGCGCGAAGCCGCGGAAGAAATGGTGGAAAAACATGGCGGAAAAAACATTTCGGCGGTTTCGAAAAACCTGAACTATCTCGTAGTTGGCGAAAAAGCCGGCAGCAAACTGAAAAAAGCGCAGGACATCGGCACAATTGAAATCCTGGATGAGCAGGAGTTTTTAGATTTAGTTTCAAATTAAATCGTTAAACTTATCAGAACTTGCCACTTAAAAACACTTGACGAAATTTTCCTTACCTTCAAAAATATTAACTGAAATTTAAAATGATCCAAATTAACCTTCGCAATAAACCCACAAATCAAATCACCCAAAAACTCTCCTTCTTCACGGAAAAGAATTGGAAAACGGAAAAGCAAAATTTCGCCGAAAACCTAAGTGGAATTTTTTCGGCCCGAAAAGACGAAACCTTTATTCTTTTGGAAGAAAATACTGTTCATTTTTTAATTGGCTTGGGCAATGAGCCGAAGAATTTTGAAATGCAGGCCTGCGCGGAAAAATTCTCCTACCAATTCAGAAAAAAACTGAAGGCGCAACCCACGCTTCTTTCATGTGAAAATTTAAATGATGACGAGATTGAAAGTTTAGCACGCGGTTTATATTTAGGAACTTACGAATATCCATTTAAAGAAGAACATCCCCTTTTTCAACCGGAATTCGAACTGGTTATCGGAAGTTTCGAACCAGAAAATCTGGAGCGGTTAGCCTTAAAAATTTCCGCGCTTTGCGAAGGTCAGTTTGCCTGCATGGAATGGCTGAACAAGCCGCAAAATTTTAAACGCGTTCCGCAGATTTCGGATTTTTTGGAAGATGTTGCTGAAAAATATAATTTAAAAAGAACCGTTTTTAACCGCGCGAAATCGGAAGAAGTAGGATTGGGCGCATTTCTTTCGGTGAATCAGGGAAGTTCGCAGGAAGCGGCTTTTACGATTTTGGAATATCAGTGCGACAAACAAGAGGCAAAAACCGTTGGTTTGGTGGGGAAATGCGTTCTTTTCGATACGGGCGGAATTTCAATTAAAGGTTCCGAAAATCTGCACTACATGAAATCTGATATGGGCGGTGCCACCGCCGTTATCGGAACCCTCATCGCCGCGGCGAAAAACAAACTCCCTCTCAATCTGGTCGTAATTTTGCCCATCACCGATAATGCCGTTTCGAATACGGCCTACATTCCGAGTGACGTGATCAAAGCTTACAACGGCAAAACCATCGAAGTACTCAACACCGATGCCGAAGGACGAATGACACTCGCGGACGGACTCTCCTATCTCTCCAAAAATTATAAAAGCGATGCCCTGATCGATCTCGCCACTCTGACGGGAAGTTCTGTTAGAATGTTCGGCTCTACGTGTGGCGCCTATTTTAGCAACAACGAAAATTTAAAAAAATCCCTTGAAAAATCCGGCTATAAAACCAACCAGCGCGTCTGGAATTTACCGCTCTGGGATATTTGGAAAGACGACTTCACCTCTGACGTGGCCGATTTTAAAAACATTTCTTCTAAACCCTTCGGCGACTGTATTGTTGCGGGGAAATTTTTAGAACAGTTCATTGAAGGCCACCCAAACTGGGCGCATCTGGATATCGCGGGCGTGGCTTTCGGTAATGTGCAGTACATGAAAGAAAAAGGCGCAACAGGTTATGGCGTGCAGCTGCTCCTGGATTTTTTGGAAGATTTTGCCTAAAAAATTAGGGTATTTAAAATTTTCTCTGTATAATTGATAGGGTATTCTCAAATATTGAATAATTTTAAAAAATCTATGTTTATTATTTAATAGAAATTTGTTTATATTTTTGAAAATCCATTAATTTTTAACATTCGTTATATGATGGAGAAAACGATCGTCTGTATTTCCTGTTATTACAAGGGTTACGATTTTATGGACGAAATAAAGAATCTCGGCAATAAAGTAATCCTCATCACTTCCGAAAACATTAAAGAAAAAAACTGGCCCTGGCACGCTATCGACGAAGTTTATTACATGCCCGAAATTGAGCCTTCGGTTTGGAACCTGGATCATTTGGTTCAGGGATTTTCGCATTTAATGAAAGACAATAAGATCGACGCGGTAATTGCGCTGGATGATTACGATGTGGAGAAAGCCGCACTCGTTCGCGAAACCTTCCGCATCCCAGGCATGGGACAGACAACGCACCGATATTTTCGCGATAAACTCGCCATGCGACAGCTGGCAAAAGATTCCGGCATCGTCGCCCCGCAATATTCTTCAATTTTCAATAACGAGGTCGTCAGCGAATTTACGGCGAAAAATCCCGCGCCCTGGGTTTTGAAACCGCGGTCGGAAGCTTCGGCCACGGGAATTATCAAAATTAAATCTCAGGAAGAACTTTGGCCGGCAATCGAAAGACTTGGCGATCAGCGTCATTTATTTTTGCTTGAAAGTTTCAAGCCCGGCGACGTTTTTCATGTGGACAGTTTGGTTTATAAAAAAGAAATCGTCTTTACTTCCACTTCGCAATATCTTTCGCCACCCATGGCGGTTTCTCATGAAGGCGGCGTTTTCCGCACGAAGACATTAAGCCGATATTCCGACGAATTTAAAGCACTGGACGAAGCCAATTCGAAAGTCTTGAAAAGTTTTGGCCTGGTGAATGGTGCCACGCACACGGAATTTATTCGCGGAAAAGAAGACAAAAAATGGTATTTTCTGGAAACCTCTTCGCGCGTGGGCGGCGCTCACATTCCCGACCTGGTGGAGGCTTCCAGCGGAATTAACCTGTGGCGCGAATGGGCCCGCATCGAAAATGCAGTCCTTAAAAATCTGGACTACGAAGTTGCAAAACCCACGGGATTTTCCGCAGGACTCATTATCGCCTTGGTTAAAGACCAAAAACCTAATTACGACGACTTCAATTGCGAAGAAATCGTGCGGTTTCTTCCGCTGGATTATCATATCGGAATCGTTTATAAATCCGACAGCAAGGAAAAAATTGAGCATCGGCTGGATGAAGCAGCAGAAAAAATAACGAAAGACTTTCTAAATATTCTGCCACCCAAATCCAAACCAGGTTCCTAAGGACTTGGCAATCATTTGATGTTTAAAAGGTCGTAAAATAAGAACCCTTAAAACAGTTTCAACGTAAAAATAAATATATGCCGAGAATTGAACATACCGATTTTTATTCGCACCTTTTAGGAATGAGTTTAAAGGTTGAGGTGACCGGTCATTATGGTCACCCTATTTTAATGTTTCCCACATCACAGGGCCAGTACACGCAGAACCACGATTTCAAACTCAACGAAAGCATCAATTGGTTTGTAGATCAGGGAAAAGTAAAACTTTACAATATCGAAACCATCGATAAGTTCAGTTTTTACGACAAAAATATATCTCCGGCAGAGCGCATTCGAAATTACGAGATGTACGTACAGTTTTTAATTCAGGAGTTCGTGCCATATCTGCAAAGTCTCCATTCGGAACACCGTATCGCGGTCGCCGGCGCAAGTTTTGGCGGATACCACGCAGCAAATTTTGCTTTCCGCTTTCCGGATGTCGTGTCGCACATGTTCTGCCTGTCTGGCGCTTTTTCCATCAGAAATTTTATGGACGGTTACAGCAGCGATCTCGTTTACTTTAACTGTCCGCGCGAATTTGTGCGGAATGACGAAGCCTGGAAATACAGCCACATGCACATTGTTTTAAGCACGTCCGATGAGGATATCTGCCTGGAGCAGACAAAGGAAATGGCCGGAATTTTGGCTTCAAAAGGAATTGACCACTGGTACGACGAACGGAAATGGATCAACCACGACTGGCCGCTTTGGCGCATGGTTTTCCCTATGTTCATGGGCAAATTTTTTAGCTGAGACTTTCAAACAAATTTTGAAAAGCTCAAACAAACCTCAAATAGAACACAATAACATCAAACAAATAATAAAATGGCAAAAAAAGTAGGAATATTATTCGGTATGGAAGACACTTTTCCGTGGGCTTTCATTGATAAAGTAAATGAAATGGGCAACGGCGATGTGGTTGCAGAAGCCGTAATGATCGATAAATTAGAACAAGGCGCAGATTACGGATACGCGGTGATTATCGACCGGATTTCGCAGGACGTGCCTTTCTACAGAGCTTATCTGAAAAACGCAGCGCTGAACGGAACTTACGTAGTGAACAACCCTTTTTGGTGGAGCGCCGACGAAAAATTTTTCAACAACGCTCTGATGACCAAAATTGGAATTCCATTGCCGAAAACCGTCTTGCTGCCCAGTAACGACCGGCCGACAGATACTACCGAGAAATCCTTCCGAAATCTCAAATTTCCGCACGACTGGGATTATATTTTCAATTACATCGGCTTTCCTGCGTACATGAAACCCCACGATGGTGGCGGCTGGAAAAGCGTTTACCGCGTGGAAAACGCCGAAGACATGTGGCACAAACTGGGTGAAACCGAACAGCTCGTGATGATGCTGCAGGAAGAAATTGTTTTTCAGGATTATTACCGCGTGTATTGTCTCGGCAAAAAATACGTGCACATTATGCCGTATGAACCGCGGAATCCGCACCATTTACGATATGCAACAACGCACCAGACAGAAGGCAAAGAACTGGAAAAACTGCTGAAAGTGATCCACGATTACACCATTAAAATGAACGAAGAACTGGGCTACGATTTCAACACCGTAGAATTTGCAGTGAGAGACGGTATTCCCTATGCCATCGACTTCTGCAATCCAGCGCCGGACGCGGACCGCAATTCTGTGGGCGAAGAAAATTTTGCCTGGATCGTAGAACACGCCGCGAAATTCGCCATTGAAAAAGCGAAAGAATACGAACCCGGCAAACCAAATATTTCCTGGGGGAAATTTGTAAAAGATACCATCAACAAAAGTTAGAAAATACCGGATCAGTAGGAAAACATTAAGAATACTATCGTCACGAACTTCGGTTGTCCGAAATTGACGAAAATTTTTCTCCACATCAAACTTCCTGAGTTTTCATACTGATCCCTCCTAAAACACAAAGCTATGCATCAATTTACCATTGGCGTTGAAGAAGAATACCAAATTATCGACGTGGAGACGCGGGACCTTGTTTCGCACGTGTCCAAAATCATCGAAGGCGGAAAAGCCACCTTACAGGAAAATTTAAAGCACGAAATGCACGAATCGGTGATCGAGATGGAAACCGGTATCTGCAACAATATTCAGGAAGTGAAAGCCGAACTCACTGATCTCCGCAAAAGACTTATTAAAGTTGCGCACGAAAACAATCTGCGCGTTTCCGGCGGCGGCACGCATCCTTTTTCGCGGTGGCAGGACAATCAGATCACGAAACAGGAACGTTATGACAAGATTATTCTAGACCTGGGTGACGTAGCTCGTTCAAATCTGATCTTCGGTCTGCACGTGCACATTGGAATTCCGAATCGTGAAGAAGGCATCCGAATCCAAAATGTGATGCGCTATTTTCTGCCGCACGTTTACGCCCTTTCCACCAATTCGCCCTTTTGGGTGGGCCGGAATACGGGTTTTAAATCTTACCGGCAGGAAGTTTTCGTAAAATTTCCGCGTACCGGAATCCCAAGTTATTTCAGTTCCGTGGCGGAATTCGACGCGTATATCGAACTAATGATCAAAACAGGCACGATTGACAACGCAAAGAAGATTTGGTGGGACTTGCGGGTGCATCCCTTCTACCCAACAATCGAGTTCCGGATCTGCGATATGCCTTTGCGGGTGGACGAAACTGTATGTTTAGCTGCGATCATGCAGTGTTTGGTCGCGAAGATCTACAAACTACACGAGCAGAATATGAGTTTCCGCAGTTACAGAAGGCTGCTGCTTAACGAGAATAAATGGCGCGCCTCCAAAGACGGCATCCACGCACATCTTATCGATTTTGGAAAAGAAACCAGCGTTCCCTACTGCGACCTGCTGAAAGAACTCCTTAATTTTATCGATGATGTTGCAGACGAACTGGGGTGCAGAGATGAAATTGAATATGCCTGGGAAATTCTGAAAAACGGAACCGGGGCGGACCGTCAGCTGGCGGTTTACGAACAAACCGGCGATCTGAAAGCCGTAGTGGATTACATGATTTCGGAGACAGAATACGGAATAACATACGATTAAGCTATTATTTCTTAATTTTGCAGCGTAAATATTTATTAAATGAAAGAGATCAAAGTGGCCCTGCTCGACATGAATAATCATCATGTAAACCAAGGGATGCGCAATATAAAAGAAATTTCCGAGGCCTTCAAGGAGAACGCAGATGAAGCCGTTTCTATTGAAGTTTTCGATGTGAGATACAAAAACGAAATACCGGTTGTAAGCGGTTTCGATATTTTTATTTCTTCGGGAGGTCCGGGAAATCCGCACAAAGAAGGTTACGAATGGGAAGAAAAATACGCAGCATTTTTAAATGAAATTTGGGAGCACAACAAAACGCACGATAACAAGAAGTTTCTTTTTTTAATTTGCCATTCCTTTCAGGTGGCCAGCATTCATTGGGGTTTGGGAAATATCTGCAAACGTAAATCCTACTCTTTCGGCGTAATGCCGATACATAAAACCCGGGAAGGCAGTAAAGATTTTTTACTGCAGAATTTGCCGCTACCCTTCTACGCGGTAGATTCCAGAGGTTATCAGTTTATTGAGGCAGACAATGCCCGCCTGAAAGAAATGGGCATGAGAATAATGGCATTGGAAAAAGTTCGTCCACATATCCATCTGGAGCGCGCGGTGATGGCGATTCGGTTCTCCAACGAAATTTTTGGCACCCAGTTTCATCCGGAAGCAGATCCAAAAGGAATGCTCGAGAATTTAAAGGACGATAAAAACCGCGAGGCTATGATTGAAAACTATGGTCTGGAAAAATACCTGCAAACCGTGGACAGAATGGATGATCCGGAAAAAATTATCCTCACGCAGGCACAAATTCTGCCGCGCTTTTTGCAGCACGCCGCCAAAGAGGTTTTGAAGTGTGAACTGGCCTGAGACAAAGTAATGCGTTATTTGTAAATTCCCCTGTTTAACGTAAGCGTCTTCATTAATCATTTTTGAATAAACCACTAAGAAAAAGACTATGATTCCAAAATACAGAGACCAGTTTAACGCAGAATTTACACCGGAAAAATACACTGCGCTGCTGGAAAAGCTTAAGGAAAAAGGCGGAATTTATCCGCAGTTTCGCGTCTCCGAAAGTCCCATTTTTTTGACCGCAAACTTTAAAGCCAAACTGAATGACGCGTGTGAAAGCATCATTTCCCAAATCAAAGACATGTCGCCGGAAGAATTGAATAAGGCCATTCCCGCAGATGCCAATGTGCCAGGTGATACGCTGCAGCCGCACTTTTTCACCATTGATTTCGGCATCTGCGAAAACGACTCCGGCGAAGTGGTACCGCAGCTCATCGAACTGCAGTCCTTCCCTACCTTGTACGCGTTCCAGAAAGAACTGCAAAATTCTGTGGTCGAAATTTATCCGTTTATTGAGCCTTTGCAATCTTCACGAGGCGACGACGAATATTATGCGGAATTAAAAAATCTTATTGTAGGCGACGAAAATCCCGAAAATGTGGTTCTGCTCGAAGTTTATCCGGATCAGCAAAAAACGAATATCGACTTTTATCTGACGGAGAAAAAGCTCGGTATTAAAACGGTGTGCCTGACGAAAGTAAAAAAGGAAGGCCGAAAACTTTTTTACGAGAACGCGGGAAATTTAATTCAAATCAAAAGAATTTACAACCGCGTGATTTTCGACGAAATTAACAAGATTCCAAATCTGAAAGTTGATTTTGATTTCCGCGAAGATTTAGACGTTAAATGGATTACGCATCCGAATTGGTTTTTCAAGATCTCCAAATATATTTTACCAAAACTCCACCACCCTTACGTGCCGAAAAGTTATTTTTTAAATGATTTTCCCGCGGAGGAACATTTGGAAGATTTTGTGCTGAAACCCTTGTTTTCTTTTGCCGGCAGCGGCGTTAATCTCAATCCCACGCCACAGGATTTAGAAAAAATTGAAGACCGCGAAAATTATATTCTACAGCGGAAAGTGAAATATGCTCCGCTTTTTAGAGACCCAAACGGCGACTATTCGAAGGCCGAAATCCGTTTGCTCTATATTTGGAAAGAAAACGATGCGCGCCCGAAACTGATGGAGCATTTGGTAAGAATGACAAAAGCCGATATGGTGAACGTTGATTTCAATAAAAAAAATGCCATCTGGATTGGCGGTTCTACGGCGTTTTTCGAAAGATAAAAATCCTATTTCGCAAATGTCATCTTAATTTTTTTCACTTATCAAAAATAATTACCGGCCATTTCCATTCTGGAAATTCTGATTGCGATTTGAAAAACAATTAATGGTAAGCGCAAATTAATTTTGTAATTTTATTTCGCAAATACTTTAGTTCCTTTTAGTATTTCTGGTTCACCGAGATTCCGGGAAAAACGGCATCGAAATGCATTTGTACTTAAAATAAGTAAGGATTAAAATGAACAATAATACAAATTTTGATGTAATCATCGTTGGCGGCAGTTATGCAGGATTGTCTGCAGCCCTGGCTTTAGGACGTTCTTTGCGAAATGTTTTGATCATCGACAATGGAAAACCGTGCAATATTCAAACTCCACACTCCCACAATTTTTTAACGCAGGACGGCAAAACGCCAAAAGAAATTTCAACGCGTGCCCGGAGAGACATTGAGCAATATGAAACCGTAAAGTTTTACAATGGAACCGCCAAAATTGGGGTAAAAACGGAAGACGGTTTTCAAATAATAACGTCTGAAAATGAGCGATTTACAGCAAAAAAATTAATCTTCGCTACCGGAATAAAAGACGAAATGCCGAACATTAAAGGTTTTGCCGAATGTTGGGGAATTTCTGTTATACATTGTCCCTACTGCCACGGATACGAATATCGCCACCGCAATACCGCAATTATAGCAAATGGTCCGAAAGCCTTTCACCTTGCCGCAATGGTAAATAACCTCAGCGATAAAGTTACACTTTTGACGAATGGTAAGGCAGATTTTAGTGTCGATGAATTAGAAAAATTGGCCAAACGCAATGTAAAAATCATCGAAAAAACCATCCATGAAATTGAACACGAAAACGGACAATTGCAGAATCTGATTTTTGAGGGAGGAACTAAAATGCCGTTCGACGTCGCCTATGGCGCAGTTCCGTTTACGCAACATTCGGATATTCCAGCGGCGCTGGGTTGCGAACTCGATGATTTTGGATATTTAAAAATTGAAGCTTTTCAAAAAACACGGGTGCCGAATATTTTGGTCTGTGGAGACAATTCGAATATGATGCGTTCTGTGGCCAATGCAGTTTCCAGTGGAAATATCGCCGGCGCTGTGGCAAATGGAGAATTGGTAAACGAACAATTTTAATACTGGATTACAAACACGTACAGATGCAGAAAAGAAAATAGATCTGAACATCACTAATAAAAATTGATGATTTTTGAACATGTAGAAAGATTTCAACAAAGCATATTTAATGCAAATTTGTAAAAGTTGATGGAAACTCAAAAACGATTTACCGAACAAATTATCCAAAATAAGAATATCGCAAGACGTGAAAAACCTAACCTTTTAAATTTGATAGATTTATGGGAAAAGTTATTGCAGCAATTAACATGACGCTGGACGGCTTTTGCGACCATACCGCGGTCACTCCAGATTCAGAAATACATGATCATTACACCGCGCTTTTACGTGGCGCAGACCTCTTTCTTTACGGCAGAATAACTTACCAACTCATGGAATTTTGGCGCGATCTTGCCAAAAATCCCTCCGGTGAAAAGTCCATGGATGACTTTGCGGTGGTGATGGACAAACTTCCTAAAATTGTTTTTTCCCACACCCTCACGCAGTTCGACTGGAAAAGTGCGCGGTTGGCCACCAAAAATATTGAGGAAGAAATTTTAAACTTAAAGCAAAAATCTGGTATGAATATTTTTATTGGCAGCCGGAGTTTAATAATGCAGGCCTTAAAACTCAACTTAATTGACGAATTACAACTGATGGTTCATCCCGTCGTCGCGGGCATTGGTTTGCCGTTATTTAATGATATTAACGAGCCGATAAATTTAACGCTGGTGAAGACAAAAACTTTCAGCAGCGGTGCCGTGCTGTTTTACTATAATCCCATAAAAACCGGTAAAACGTATTGACTTACAGAGACGCATCAAAACTGTGTCACAATCGTTCTGTTAAATTTTTAAATTAATGGTGAAAACATTTAAACAAAAGAAGCATGGATGAAATTATTGATAGTTCTGGTGAAAAAGCGCCTACGCCATTTGCGCAGACTTACTTTCACGGAACTAAAGTGGCCTTAAAAATTGGAGATCATATTAAAGCAGGATTCAGTTCAAATTACGGAAAGAGAAAAAATGCGAAATACATTTTTCTCTCGGCCACCCTCGATGCTGCAATCTGGGGTGCGGAACTTTCCAGCGGCGAAGGTTCCGGAAGAATTTATTTGGTAGAGCCGACAGGAGAAATCGAAAATGACCCCGATTTAACAGATAAAAAATTTCCCGGAAATCCTACGCAATCCTATCGCTCGATCCATCCGTTTAAAGTTGTGGGCGAAGTCACGATCTGGCAGGGACATTCAGTTGAAAAGGTGACAGCGATGAAAGAGGCTCTCAAAAAACTTAATGAAATGGGTATTCAGTCCTTAAACGACTAAATTAAGTAAGACAAAAATTTTCAGTTTCACAGTTTCAAAAATAAAGATCATCATGGAACCAAAAACAGCGCACAGTCTTGCTTTTACCAATGGTTACTCCAACGTGAATGGCCTGAAAATGTATTACGAAATTTACGGCGACGGAAAACCACTAGTCCTGCTGCACGGTGGCGGCTCTACCATCCAGACTACTTTTGAAAAAGTGATTCCACTGTTGGCTAAAAACCGCAAAATAATTGCGGTGGAAGCGAAGGCGCATGGCCGTACGGGCGACCGCGATGCAGCCGTTACCTTTGAACAGGATGCCGACGACGTTGCAGCGCTTCTCAAAAATTTAAATATTCAGCGGGCTGATTTTTTCGGCTTTAGCAATGGCGGTACCACAACTTTACAGATTGCGCTCCGACATCCAAATTTATCCGACAAAATAATTTTGGGCTCTGCCCTGGCAAAAAGGAGCGGAGTCCCGAACTGGTTCTGGGATTTTATGTCGAAGGCCAGTCTGGAAAACATGCCCGAACAGTTGCAGGAAGCCTACCGCAAGGTTGCCCAAGACCCAAACGCTTTAGTGGTGATGCACAACAAAGATGCAAAAAGGATGGTTAATTTTGAAGATATTCCCGAGGAACAGATTAAAGCGATAAAATCGCCCACCCTCATCATTAATGGGGATAAAGATGTAGTGACCGTAGAACACGCCTTGGAACTTCACCGACAAATCGCCGGTTCCGACCTGGCCATCATTCCCGGTGGTCATGGGGAATACATCGGGGAAATTACAACGCTCACGCCGGATTTTAAAGAGACCGATCTTATTGTTCCCCTAATCGAAAAATTCCTCGACAAAAAATCTGAAGATCAAACTTGATTTTAAATGAATTAAATTTCAAAAATTGCAATATCAGAGTAAACAACACACGATTTTAAAACAAGTTTTCATGCTTTTTAAAACATTTATTTTGTAATTCAAAAAACAAAAAACTGCGGATCAAGCTGTTATACAATTTTTCAGTATTTTCGCGACGTCTTTTTTCGCAGTGGTTTAAATTAATGCTCAACTTTAATAGCGAGTGCCATGAAAAGAAATCAGTTCATCGGAGCCCTTCTGCCTCTAAGTGCAGTTCCGGTTTTGGGTTTTTCAAGAGTTATTTTACCCGCCTTCAGACCTAAAAAAGTCTTTAAAATTTCTTCCGGTGAAGGCAGAATCCACGGATCGATTAAACTGAAAGGCGTCAATTCCAACATTCTAGATGTAAAAGTTTCGGGTAAAGATACCGAGGGCGACCTTGCCATTTTCGAGCAGACATCGCTATCTCCAGGTAAAGGAACGCCGTATCATGTACATCCGGACCAGGATGAGATTTTTCACGTTACCGATGGGTCCTACCGTTTTAAAGTGGGCGACGACCTATTCGATCTGACGGTAGGTGATTCGATATTTCTTCCCCGGGCGGTGCCGCATGCCTGGACCCAAATCTCAGCAAAAGGTAAAATGACCGTAACTGTGCAGCCCGCCGGTAAACTGGAGAATTTTTTTGTAACGATGGCTGCTTTAGATCACGAACCTACTCCGTCCGAGATTGCTAAAATTTTTTCCGATAATGAAATGCAGGTAGTTGGTCCGTCTCTAAAAAATCTGCTGACAATTCTACCTGGCAAATTCCGCAGCGTGCCTCATTTTATTTCTTACGATTGATAGAAACTTTGTGAAGAAATTCTGCCATCTTTGCAAAAGCAAAAAACCGACGATATTTCTTTCTTTATTTTAAATTTTAACCGTCGGAATTAACCATTTTAAATTATGTCCGCAGATAAAAATACGCCCGAAAAAACACGGCTTCACCTTCGAAATAAAAACCGCGAAAGCTATGACCTGGACGCTTTAAAGGTTGCTGTACCGCAATTGGCAGAACACATTACCCCAAATAAGTACGGTGCAGAATCGGTCGATTTCGCAAATCCTGTGGCGGTAAAATTGCTGAACAAGGCACTGCTTCATCATTATTACGGCATTAAAAACTGGGATTTCCCTGAAGAAAATTTATGTCCGCCCATCCCGGGACGAGCAGATTATCTGCATCACATGGCGGACCTTTTAACGCAGAGTAATTTTGGCACTGTTCCGCCCGGAGACCAAATTACCGGTCTCGACGTTGGAGTTGGCGCAAACTGTATTTATCCGATTATTGGTGTGAGCGAATACGGGTGGAATTTTATCGGGTCCGACATTGAACCTAAATCGATAGAGTCCGCAATGAAAATTGTGGCCGCAAATCCTTCTCTTCAGGATAAAATTGACCTCCGTTTGCAGGAAAACAGCGAATGGTTTTTCGCCGGAATTATGAGTGGGGAAGATAAAGTTGATTTCACGATTTGTAATCCGCCCTTCCACTCTTCCACAGAAGATGCGCAGAAAAGTTCCCGAAGGAAAGTAAAAAATCTCTCCGGGAAAAACACAAAAAGACCGCCGCTTAATTTTGCGGGGATCAGTACAGAACTCGTGTACGAAGGTGGCGAACACACGTTTATTCACAACATGATCAGAGAAAGCAAAGAATTTGCAGAAAACTGTTATTGGTTCTCGACTTTAGTTTCAAAAAAATCCAATCTTAAGGGAGTTTACAGGTCTTTGGATGAGATGGAAGTCTCTCAGGTGAAAACTATTCCCATCGGTACGGGTAACAAATCCAGCCGCATTGTCGCCTGGTCCTACCTTTCCAAAGAAGCCCAAAAAGAATGGCGGGAAGCAAGATGGAAGATTGTAGAGTAAGCCTATAATTTCCCTTAAAATTACCAGTCATTCCCAAACTTTTGGTTTAAAATTAAATCTAGAGATTCAATAATATTTATTGAATCTTTTATTTTTTAGTGGGACGAAGCCCGATTCCAATACAGTTACGGTTTACAACGGCTGGGTCTTGTTAAAGAACAGGTAACATTTTGGGATCCGTTTGATTTGTAAACTTAATCTTCTCACATTCTGCAGACTAATTGTATATTTGATCATATCTAAATCTAAAAATTAACAAAATGAACATTACATTAGAACAGGCTGAAAAAATAATTGCAGCCGCACAAAACAAAGCAAAAGAAATTAATACCAAAATGAATATCGCGGTCGTTGATGCCGGTGCAAACCTCGTCGCTTTTGCGCGGATGGACGGTGCATGGCTCGGCTCCTTGGATATTTCCATTAAAAAAGCCAAAACAGCACGTTTTTTCGATATGAACAGCGGCAGTATTGGCGAACTCTCCCAACCGGGTGGCTCTTTGTACAATATCGAACATTCAAATAACGGCCTTATTACTTTCCCAGGCGGAATTCCGTTAAAGAACAGCGATGGTGAAATCATTGGCGCCGTCGGCGTAAGCGGAAGTACGGTTGAAAATGATCATGCCGTTGCCGAAGCAGGTTCAAAATCCCTGTAAAAAAACAATTAAAAGCAAAGAAGGATAGCGATGGTTATCCTTTTTTGTTTTTATCGACTCTTATTTTTAATGTAGGTAAAAAAAAATTATACACATTCTTAATTGCTCACAACTAATTTGCTCGACGGTAATTTAGAAGGCGAACAGCCGTGCGGATTTAATTTGTGATTGCCCTGCACGGGTTTTGAACACAAAAAAATCCCAACTTTTCAGCTGGGATCTTGTATTTTTAAATTACGTTTTAAAAGTTTAATACTTTAACGTCAATTCTTCTGTTCTGCGCTTTACACTCTTCGGTATCATTGCTTTCGCAAACCGGAAATGCTGAACCATACCCTTCGGTCTCAATTCGGTCTGCAGCAATTCCCATCTCAATTAACTTCAGTCTCGCCGTCATCGCACGAAGATTCGACAACTTTAAGTTGCTGCCTTCACTTCCCGTATTGTCGGTATAACCGCCTAATTTTATTTTCAATGTTGGATGATCGGCCATGATTTCTGCCAAATTATTGAGTGGCGTTTCAGAACCGGTTTTTAATTCGCTGCTTCCACTTTGGAAATATAAATTTTCAATCGTAAACCACCGGTCATTATTTAAAAGAGATTGATCCTCCAATTTCACTCCATTATAAAGCGAATACAGCTGGCTGTTTTCCCCCAGTTGAATGGTTTTGTTGGATAATTTTACTTCCTGAATATTTCCTGTGTCGTACACAAAATCGCCCTCCGCATTCAAAGTTCCTCTCACCTCCGGCGCAAGTGCAGGAGAACCTGCGTTCATGCCGTTAACCACCGCAGAAGTTCCTGCAGTAATTCCTGCCATTCTGTTTAATGATTCAATTTTTTCCCGACGGTTTTCTTCAATTTTATCTTTGTGCATAATTGCCAAAGTCGGCGCGATAACGAGGGAAACGATCGACATTAGTTTGATCAGGATATTCATGGATGGACCTGACGTGTCTTTAAACGGATCTCCAACAGTATCGCCGGTAACAGAGGCTTTATGCGGTTCGGAACCTTTGTAATATGTTTCTCCGTTGATATCGACTCCCTGCTCAAAAGATTTCTTCGCATTATCCCAGGCACCACCTGCATTGTTCTGAAACATTCCCATTAGGACTCCGGAAACCGTAGCACCCGCTAAAAATCCTCCCAAAACTTCCGGACCAAAAATAAAGCCCATCAATAACGGCGAAATAATAGCAATCGCACCGGGAAGCATCATTTTTTTAATGGAAGCATCTGTAGAAATGGCGACACATTTTTCATATTCCGGTGTTGCTTTTCCTTCCAAAATCCCCGGAATTTCTCGAAACTGACGGCGAACTTCTTCTACCATTGCCATTGCAGCAGTTCCTACGGCTCTGATGGCCAGTGAAGAAAATATAAATGGAATCATTCCGCCCACAAATAAACCGGCCAGAACATCGGCGCGGTAAATATCAATTCCGTCGATTCCTGCAATTCCAACGAATGCTGCAAATAATGCAAGCGCCGTTAATGCTGCGGAAGCGATGGCGAAACCTTTTCCTGTGGCTGCAGTGGTATTACCAACCGCGTCCAGAATATCCGTTTTCTCCCGAACTTCTTTCGGAAGCTCGCTCATTTCGGCAATTCCACCGGCGTTATCAGCAATTGGTCCGAAGGCGTCAATCGCCAACTGCATGGCTGTGGTAGCCATCATTCCCGCTGCCGCAATCGCGACTCCGTATAATCCAGCGCAAAGAAACGAACCGTAAATACCGCCGGCTAAAACCAAGATCGGTAAAAAAGTAGATTCCATACCAACTGCCAAGCCGCCAATAATATTGGTCGCATGGCCAGTTGAAGATTGTTTTACGATGCTCTTCACAGGACCTTTACCCATCGCCGTATAATATTCTGTAATGATGCTCATTAAAGTTCCTACTACCAAACCAACGATGATGGCACCAAAAACGCCCATTTTCGTAAATTCGTGACCTCTTAAAGTCATCGTGTCGGGCATTAAATAATTCACGAGGAAATACGAAGATATCGCGGTTAATACAATGCTTCCCCAGTTTCCTAAGTTTAAGGCGTTTTGAATGGGTGCCGTGTCCAGCTCTACCGCTTCGCCTACTTTCACAAATAAAGTTCCGATAATCGAATAAATAATTCCTGTTCCGGCGATTAACATCGGTAAGAGGATGGGCGCAAATCCGCCGAAGAGATCCGGAGAAATTGTTTCGTTACCCAAAACCATCGTCGCTAAAACCGTGGCAACATAAGAACCGAATAAATCGGCGCCCATTCCGGCCACATCGCCAACATTGTCTCCCACATTATCTGCGATGGTCGCCGGATTTCTTGGGTCGTCTTCCGGAATCCCGGCTTCAACTTTACCCACTAAATCGGCCCCAACATCGGCCGCTTTTGTATAGATTCCGCCACCAACTCTGGCGAAAAGCGCAATTGACTCTGCCCCTAAAGAAAATCCTGTAAGAATTTCGATGGCTTTTTCCATTTCATGCGAATTGGCTGCGGCATCCGGTGCAAAAATCTGCTTGATAACCAGGTATAGAGCCCCCAATCCTAAAACCGCTAAACCGGCAACACCCATTCCCATAACGGAACCTCCGGTGAACGACACTTTCAAGGCTTTTGCCAAAGAAGTTTTTGCGGCTTCGGCAGTTCTTACATTTGATTTGGTGGCGATCTTCATTCCGATAAATCCCGCCGTAGCTGAAAGGATTGCTCCAATGATAAAGGAAATGGCCAAACTCCAGTGCGAATTGGCACTCGACGCGCCCATTAAACCAAGTAGAATCGCAACGATGATCACGAAGTACCCCATTACTTTATACTCGGCTTTTAAGAAGGCCATTGCGCCATCTGAGATGTAACCGGCGATTTCCTGCATTCGCGCGCTTCCGGCGTTTTGCTTTGTCACCCAGTTACTCTGAATGAAAGTGTAAATTAGGGCAACAATACCGAAGATGGGTACCAAATAAAATAAATTCATAGTTTATTATTTAATGTTAATTTTTTGTTAATTAAAACGATTATCGAAAATACAATTTTATTTTATAACTCAGCTGATTAACCTTAAATAAAAAAAGACAGATCCAAAAATCTATCTTTATAAATATTGAATTTTGGGTGAATTATCCCCCAAATTTATTTGCGTAATCCTGCTCGGATGCCCGGATTACCTTTTTGGCATGCTCCGCGCCGTAAACTTCCTGAATGCGACATTTCTGCGGCTCATCCGGAAGATTTTTATAGGTGAGGAAATAGTGCATCAGTCTCTTAACTTCCGCTTGCGGAAGATCTTCAATATCGCGGAAATGACCAAAAGCGTGATCGCCTTTCATTACCGCCACAATTTTATCATCGGCTTCACCTTTGTCGATCATTTTAAAACCGCCAATTGGGATAGCCTCCATCAACATTCCACCGGAGTGAATATTATGAGAGCTTAAAACACAAATATCCAGCGGATCCAGATCACCGGTTTCTACATCGGTTGCACCACTTTCGATAGCCAGTTTTAATACTTCGTCGTGACAGTACGTTCTCGGAATAAAACCGTACAATGCCGGGATGATGTTCGAAAACTGCTGCGGACGGTCTACTTTCAGATAACCACTTTGCTTATCAACTTCATATTTTATGGTATCGCTCGGAACGATTTCTACAAAAACATTTACAACATTTGGCGCTTCGTCTCCCACAGAAATGCCGTGCCAAGGATGCGCTTTAAAATTTGGTATCATTATTATTTTAATTTACAATTAAACTCTCTTTTCTTAAATCTTCGATTGTTTGCGAAATAAAATCCGCATCATTCATGTAATTCATCAAAAAAACGGTTTTGAAATCAGCTAAAGTGGAATTATCATTTAGGTTTTCGTAAGTTTTATGAAGGATGTGCAGCGTATTATTTTTGCAGTTAACCACGTTCTTCCACAAGTTCTTTCTTAAATGAAGTTGCTGAGACGCGTTATAATCGAACTCTTCATTAATCATTTTTTCCACGAGAAAAACGTATTCGTGTGGTGCTAAAGTGCGGTCAAACTTCGTCACCAGATTAGATGGCTTTAACCTTTCTAAAAACAAAGTTATCCTTTCGTACGCGTGAACGCGCTGCTCGGAATTTCCTTTCACCGTTAATAATTTGATCTCCTGATTTTTAAACTTGATGTAAGTAAAAACAAACTGCCTTATAAAAATAAGAAAAGGCAAAGCGAGCAGGAGGGCAAATGCGTAGGGTAAATAGGGTGATTCGATCATAGCGGGAATGAGGATGCAAAAATACTAATAATTTGCTACTTCTGGAGGAAGTTTTTCACCAATTCTTTTTTGGAAAATTCCAGGATGGGATATTCGCGTAGTTCGGCCCCAAAACTTTTAAAAAAAACCTCGATTCCGCGCATGTTTCCACCCATAAAATCGAAAGATCTGGCGTGAATGTTTTCCTGCAAAATTCTGTCGATGAGGAAAGAAGCGCCGTTATCTGCTTTAAATTGATCGTCATTGACTAATCCGAGTAAAGAATACCGGTTTTCAGTTGCAATCACCAGTGCCAAATTTGTCAGATGATCTTCTTTATACGCGCCAAATATTTTGAGCTGATGCCGTTCCTCTAGAAATTTAATGTACGTGAAAAATTTTTCGAGATCACTTTTCTTGTCTAAACCCTGGAAATGAGCCCGGATGAAAGACAAAACATCGGTTCTGTTCTCTTCTTTAAAATAAAGATGCTGTGCGCTTTTAACCGCGGATTTCCGTCCTTTGAAGTAATTTTTTCGCAAAAGAGAATACTCAGTTTTATCGATGAGATAATTTTTCTTAGGCTTCAGACCTTGTGTGGCTAAGTTTTGAAAATTAAAATGATAGGTAAGAATTTGGTAATTTTCTTTTAAGAAAGCCATAAATTTCAATTCAACGGTTTCATTGATTTCGGGGCCGAAAACCCCCAGTTGCTGGCAGAAAAGCGGCATGATGACAACACGAAAACCGAATTTCTTCCGCACCGGAACGGGCATTACATATTCGTACTCATTGTAGACTAAAAGCTCCCAGGTATCGCAGAGCGCGTCCAGAATTTCCTTTGGTGCGTAAATATTTGTTTGCAAAGAATTTTCGAGGCATTTCGCGTAGCGCTGAAAATCGATCTCTTTATATTGAAGTCGTTTGATCATAATAAATTTTCGTCAGCGAAACTTAAGTAGGAATTTTGGGCGATGATAAGATGATCGATAAGTTGAATATTCAAAATTTTACCGCCTTCCCCAATTTGCTTTGTGATCTTAAGATCTTCCTGGCTGGGTTTTAAATTTCCGGAGGGATGATTGTGTGCGATAATAATTCCGGTAGCGAAATGTTCGAGGGCATTTTTAAATAATATCCGCACATCTACGACAGACTGGTTGATGCCGCCGGAAGAAAGTTTCGATTTGCCCAGTACGCGATTGCTCTGGTTAAGAAAAACCACCCAAAACTCTTCGGTTTGAAGATCGCCTAAATGAGGTTGCAACACTTTGTAAGTGTCAGCGCTGTTGGTGATCTGAATTTTTTCCGGAACTTCCTGGGAAGCTCGCCGCCGCCCGATTTCCAGCGCAGTGGCAATAGAAATGGCTTTGGCCTCGCCTACTCCTTTAAACTTTGTTAGATCTGAAATCTGCAGTAAAGACAGATTGTGCCAGTTGTTACCCACGGAATCTAAAATCTTACGCGCCAGGTCCACAGCGGAATCTTCGCGGTTGCCGCTGCCCATTATAATTGCCAACAATTCCGCGTCGGAGAGTGCATTTTTACCTTTCAGCAAAAATTTTTCCCGCGGTCGGTCGTCTTCAGCAAGAAATTTAATTGACATTTTTTGTGGTTATAAATAAATTTTTTGAAATCCAAAAGTCGGCTGCAATTATCTTTTTCCTGGCTCTTTTTACTCGAATCTTAGATAATCTGGCCGTCTTTCATAACCAGTTTCCGGTCGGTGGTATCGGCAAGATGCGTATTGTGAGTGACGATAACGAAAGTTTGATTGTATTTTGATCTTAAATCGAAAAACAGTTGGTGCAGATCGTCGGCGTTTTTGGAATCTAAATTTCCCGTTGGTTCATCGGCAAAAATAATTTTTGGAGAGTTGATTAATGCCCTTGCAACCGCCGTTCTTTGCGCTTCGCCGCCCGACATTTCATTGGGTTTGTGATGAATACGGTGTGCAATATTGAGGTCTTCAAATAATGAGTAGGCTTTTTCTAAGGATTCTTTTTCGTTTTTCCCGGAAATGCGTGTGGGCAACAAAACGTTTTCCAGGGCACTAAATTCGGGCAAAAGTTGATGAAACTGAAAAACAAAGCCAATGTTTTCATTACGAAAAAGGGAAAGCTGGCGATCGCTCATGTTGATGAAGGACTGCCCGGCCAAAGCGATTTCTGTTTCGAAATGTTTTGGCGTGCTTGGTGTATCTAAGGTTCCGAGAATTTGTAGAAGTGTGGATTTGCCGGCACCGGATTCCCCGACGATGGAAATGACTTCGCCTTCTTTAATATGAATATCAACTCCTTTCAGTACTTCGAGATTACCGTAGGATTTATGAATATTGTTTGCTTTGATCATGGTTTCAAAAATAGTGAAAATGATTGTAATCTGCGATTTATTTCGGGGCTTTTTGCGCAAGGGCGAAGTGCATTGTTGGAGCTCGTTTTGGGGGAGGCGGCGGCAAAGCCGCCGCCTCCCCCAAAACAGCGACTGCACGGAGACCGACCCGGGCAAGGCCACAGCGCTGGCGAGGGTTGCGCCCAAAAAAAAATCCTTTCAAAATTAATTGAAAGGATTGTATAAATTTAAACTGAAACTTAGAGCAACAATGTTAAAGGCTGCTCCAAATACGTTCTTAAAGTCTGCAAAAACTGCGCGCCCGTAGCGCCGTCGACTACCCTGTGGTCACACGCCAAAGAAAGTTTCATGGTATTTCCCACGACAATCTGACCGTCTTTTACAATCGGTTTTTCGATGATTGCCCCCACGGACAGAATGGCGGAATTCGGCTGGTTGATAATGGAAGTAAAAGTCTCGATACCAAACATTCCCAAATTGGAAACGGAGAAGGTAGAACCTTCCATTTCATTGGCTTTCAAACCTTTGGATTTTGCACGTCCGGCCATGTCTTTTACGCCTGCGGAGATTTGGTTGTAATTCATTTGATCCGCATTTTTCAGAACGGGAACCACCAAACCGTCGGGAATTGCGACTGCGACGCCAACGTTAATGTTTCCGTGGTGAATAATCTTATCCTCTTTCCAGGTTGAATTTACCTGCGGATGTTTTCTTAAAGCCATTGCGGTTGCTTTGATAATCATATCGTTGAAAGAAATCTTCGTATCCGGCAACGAGTTAATTTCTTTTCTGGCAACAATCGCTTTGTCCATATTGATCTCAACGATCAGATAATAATGTGGCGCAGTAAATTTACTTTCGGAAAGTCTTTTCGCAATAATATTTCTCACCTGCGAGTTCGGGGTTTCGGAATCTTCGCCCTGTACAAAATTCGCTTGAGCCGGTGCTGCTTTCGCAGAAGCTGTTTGCGGTGCTGCATTATCCGCAACTTCTTTCGTGCTTGGCGTAAATCCTTCGATATCTTTTTTTACGATTCTGCCATTTTCGCCACTTCCTTTTAAAGCATTAAGATCGATACCCTTGTCTTCGGCCATTTTTTTGGCTAATGGAGAAATGGCTACCCTTTCGGAATTTGCGGTAGAAGTTGGCTGCGAGTCGGACTCGGAAGCTTGTGCTTTTTCAGGAGTCGGTTCAGATTTCTGACCACTTGTTTCAGGTGTCGCTGCCGCTTTTTTTCCGCCGCCGGACACAATTCCGGAAACATTGGTTCCTTCTGGCCCGATGATGGCTAAAACGGCATCAACGGGACTTGCGCCACCTTCTTCAGTTCCAACGTATAATAAAGTTCCGGTGAATTCGGATTCAAAATCCTGTACCGCTTTGTCGGTTTCAATTTCAGCTAAAATATCGCCTTCCTTCACCTGATCGCCCACTTTTTTGTGCCATTTCGCTACCTTTCCTTCGGACATTGTATCTGAAAGTCTTGGCATTGTGATGACTTCCACTCCATCCGGAATTTCTGCGGAAGAGTTTTTACCTTCGGTGCCGTTTTCTTTTTCTACAGGTTCTGCAGTTTCCACAGCGGTAACATTATTTTCTGTTTGGTGTTCTTCGGGAATTTGCGTAGCATCTTTGTCTGAAGTTCCGTTCGAATTTCCGCCTTTTAAAGCAGAAATATCTTCTCCTTCTTTTCCAATAATGGCTAAAACAGAATCTACGGGCGAGGACCCGCCTTCTTCCGTGCCAATAAACAAAAGCGTTCCGTTTACCTCGGCTTCGAAATCCTGTACGGCTTTATCGGTTTCAATTTCAGCTAAAATATCGCCTTCCTTTACCTGATCGCCCACTTTTTTGTGCCATTTTGCCACTTTTCCGTCCGTCATTGTATCAGAAAGCCGGGGCATGGTTATAACTTCTGCCATAATATTGATGTGATATTTTGTTAAAGGATTATTTGGGATGAAAAATTATGCAAACCCAGAATCCTTATTAATTTAATTATTCTCTAATTTATTTAAGAACGGATAATCTTCCTGCGCATAAACGTATTCGTAGACTTTATCTTCGGTTGGGTACGGAGACTGCTCCATAAACTCAACACATTCGTCTACAAATTCGCGGGATTTGTCTTCAATGGCTGTTAGCTCATCTTCCGTCGCCCATTTGTTATCTAAAATACGATGCTTCACGATTTCGATGGGATCATCTTTTTTACGGTCTGCAACTTCGTCTTTGCTTCGGTACGGTTCTGCATCCGACATGGAGTGTCCTCTGTACCGATAAGTTCTGGCTTCGATAAAAGTGGGTCCGTCTCCTCTTCTGGCGCGCTCGATGGCTTCGTAAGCGGCCTCAGCCACTTTCACCGGATCCATCGCATCCACGGGAAGGCAAGGCATTTCATATCCTAATCCTAATTTATAGATATCTTCGTGATTCGCCGTTCTGCCCACAGAAGTTCCCATGGCATACCCATTATTTTCTACAACAAAAACAACAGGCAGTTTCCAGTTCATGGCCATGTTGAAAGTTTCGTGCAATGAACCCTGACGCGCGGCTCCATCGCCGAAGAAACAGATATTAACGCCGCCGGTTTCGAAATATTTGTCGGCAAAAGCAATACCTGCGCCTAGTGGAATCTGTCCACCCACGATGCCGTGCCCGCCATAAAACCTTTTTTCTTTGCTGAAAATGTGCATAGATCCGCCCATGCCGCCGGAAGTTCCGGTTGCTTTACCGCAAAGTTCTGCCATAATTCTTTTCGGATCTACACCCATCGCCATGGGATGAATGTGGCAACGATACGCGGTGATCATGCTGTCTTTTGTTAAATCCATGGCATGCGCGAAACCGGCCGGAATTGCTTCCTGACCGTTATATAGATGTAAAAAACCTCTGATTTTTTGTTTAAGATAAAGAGAACGGCATTTGTCTTCAAACCTTCTCCACATTGTCATTTCTTCATACCATTTCAGGTAAACTTCTTGCGAAAATTCTTTCATGCGATAGCTTTTGCTTTATTTGGGCATACGTCGCGAAGCGGGTTTCATGCCTATTAAAAATATTTAGCAAAAATAATAAAAATCTTTGTCTTTATTGGTAGCATATTAAAACAAAATTAAAGAGCCAACCAATAAATAATATTACTTTTGAAATTACAATCTTATTTATGGGTAAAACTCCTGCGCCGCTTGTGGCAAAACTCTCGAAAATCATCTCAAACTTCTTCAATCCGCTTACTTCACTTTTTATCTTTTTCATTTATGCCAACCTGCAGCGGTACACGTACAGGGAAACTGCTTTTCTTTTTTTCCTTTGTTATTAATCATCGTAATCCCTGTTTCCCTATGGATTTTTTGGAATGTTAAAAAAGCAAAATATGCGGATATCGACGTTTCGAACAGAGACCAGCGGAAAGGGCTTTATTTCGTTATCGCGGGCGCTCTGCTGGCTTTTCTTTCCTACGATTACTTTTTCCAGAAAAACATAGACATAACGATCATCTTTTTATTGATCTTACTCCTCACGCTGCAGATGAGTAATTATTTTATTAAAAGCTCCATGCATACAGCATTTAATGTGTTTGTTGCAGCGCTGTTTTTTGCCATTAATCCGGTGTTTGGAATAATGTGGCTTGGGATTGCTGTTTTGGTGGGGATTACCCGCATTATTTTGAAGCGACACACGTTGCAAGAAGTATTTACAGGCGCATTGATCGCCATTTTGGTTTCTTTTATTTATCTTTATGCCAACATCAAAATTCAGTCTTAAACCATGAAAATTAATCAGCTTACAACTTCCGAAGAACTTCTTATGACCATTTTGTGGAAACTCGGTTCCGCGTACATGAAAGATGTTATCGAAAATTATCCCGAACCTAAACCGCATCAAAATACGATCTCGACCTTCATTAAAATTTTGGTGGAAAAAGATTTTTTGACCACAGAAAAACATGGACGAATTTTCAAGTACACCGTTGCCGTGCCCTTCGAAAATTACCGGAGATATTTGCTGAAAAATTTTGTTGATCATTATTTCGACGGTTCCGGCCTCGATCTGTTAAAAACTTTAACGGAAGAAAGATTAATTCATACTACGGATATCAAAGGACTTTTCGAAATTGAAACCAGCCTTCATCCGATTACGGAACCCGAACAAAAAAACACAAGTGCAATTAGTGATTATATTGCAGAAATAACGGCGCCAAAAAAGCCGAAGAAAAAGGAAAAGAAAGAAAAAAAGAAAAAAAGAAAGGCAAAAATCTTAAATAGTTGTCAGTACCAAAATTCTTCAATTTCACAGGAATAACTTACCAGAATGATAAAAAAAATTAGAGAAATTTCCGGAAATACAGCCGTGATTATACGTGAATATCCCATGGTTTTAGTCCTTGCTTTTTTGGCTGCCATGGCGTTCATTTTTTCCTCCGACGCCAATTCAACCAGCAGACAAAGCGATTTTGTTTTTATGAAATTCGGTATGGTAGCGCTTTTGGGAATTTCACTGCTTTTTGGGCTGAAAATGCTTTCGCAGCGTATCGGGAAAGGCATTTTGCTCGAAGTGTCAGGGATTATTTTTTTAATTTTTTTCTATTTTCTTCTACCCGCTGATGAAAAAGAATTTACGGAACAGTACGCGTTTCTGCTCATTCCCACCTTCATCCTGTCCCACCTTCTCGTCTCTTTCATTGCCTTTTTTGGAGAAAAGAAAGAACTAAATTTCTGGCAGTATAACAAAAACCTTTTCATCAATATATTTTTAACGGCAGTTTTTACCGGCGTTTTAATCGGTGGTGTTGAACTGGCGATTCTGGCGGTAGACAAGCTGTTTGATTTCAATTTTGATGGTTATTATTATTCGCGTACTTTTTATTTCCTGTCGATCTTTGGAAGTTGTTTCATTTTTTTACTCTTTAATGATAAAGGTCTTCAGGACTTAGAAAAAGATGCCAACTATCCGCAGATTCTGAAATTTTTTACGCAGTATATTTTAATTCCGTTACTGCTTATTTATGCAGTGATCTTATATTTATACGGCGCGAAGATCCTGATTAATTGGGAGCTTCCGCGTGGGTGGGTATCGTACTTGGTTTTGGCCTATTCCGTTGTCGGGATATTGGGTTTGCTTTTGGTTCATCCTTTAAAGGACAATTCTTCCAAATCGTGGGTAAAAGTTTTCTCCAAAATGTTTTATTACACCCTTATTCCGTTAATTATTTTACTTTTCACCGCAATTTTTACACGAATTCTTCAGTACGGCTACACAGAACCACGATATTTTGTGTTGTTACTGGCGGTGTGGTTAAGTTTGGTGCTCCTATATTTTGTGTTTGCGAAAAATACGACGATCAAGTTTATTCCCGTGAGTTTATTCTTGATTGGTTTTTTCGCCTTAACCTGTCCGTATTTTAATGCGTTCTCTGTAGCGAAAAGAAGTCAGAAAACGGAATTAATGACGACTTTAAAGGTAAACAAACTTCTGAAACAGGGAAAAATTAGTTTCTCAACAAAAATTAAAAGTGATGTTGCGGATGAAATTTCAAATAAAATTCAGTTTCTCGCCAAAAGAAATCAAGCCGATTTTATTCTTCCCCTTCTCTCCACGGTCGTTCAAAGGGAGGTGAAACGAACCATTGCAGACGGAAATTTTTATAATCTTCAAAGTACCCTTAGAAATCAGTTCAAAAATGTGGTTTATGATGTTGCTTCGTCTAATACTGTACAGCAAACCAATACTACGACGTTAATCGCAAGAGATTTTAACGTGGATATCTCAGGTTATCAGTATCTATTTAAAGTTTACAATTATAAAAGTAATTATTTTGATTTTGATAAAAATACGGTGGAAATAAAAATGCCCGTCAGTCAATTTGGAAACGAGTTAAATTTGGTGTTTAATGGGCAGAAATATAATATGGTACCGGATCTTATCCAGCTTTTCAATAACTATCCGAATCTGGGCGAAAACTATGTGGATCAGTTGTATTTTGTTAAGACGATTGGGAACTATGATTTCAAAATAATGTTCGACAGTGTAATTCTCGTGAAGTCAGTCAACAATGCAGCTCCCCAATTTGTTATAAACTCCGACTCAATTCTGATCTTAATCAAAAAAAATTAAGCTCCTGAGACTGAGGTTAATGATGCTTTCAATCTTAAATAAGGCAACGTAAAAAACTCATTTCTATACATCAGATCATTTAAATTCCCATATCGATAACGTTCGACTGATGCCAAAATGAGCTCGAAAATAAAGGCACAAAAAAAAGCGACTTAAAAAGTCGCTTGCATTATTTCAGTAAAATCTTACCAGTTAGAACCGCCACGACTTCCGCCGCCGTATCCGCTTCCACCGCCGCTACCGCCACGATTTCCGCCTCCGTAACCACCACCGCCTGAACGGTTGTTGTCAAAACTTCTTCTTGGTTTGTCTTCTCTTGGCTTAGCTTCAGAAATGTTAAGTTCTTTACCGTCCAATTCTTTTCCGTTAAGAGCTTCGATAGCATTCTTGCCATCTTCGTCGCTCATTTCTACAAATCCGAAACCTCTGGATCTACCGGTTTCTCTGTCTGTGATAATTTTGGCAGAAGAAACTTCTCCAAATTCTGAAAATAAATCTTGCAACGATTGTTCTTGTGTTGCGTAATTGATGTTTGAAACAAAAATGTTCATCATAAAAAAAATTAAAAAATTAATACTTGATTGTAAATTATAAATGAAACTCAACAATTGATGAACAAAGATTGATTTCGGATATAAAAACGGTTGCAAGATACAATATTAAATTAATAATGCAAATATTATTTACTATTTTATGCAACTTCTTCTCCCGCATGCGCTTCCAAAAGTTTAAACCAGTCTTCCATCTCTAAATGAACGTTTACGGCCTGTTTTAATTTTTTTACGCTTTCAACCCGCGAAGTACCGATAACAGGGAGAATCTTTGCAGGATGTTTCAGAAGAAAAGCCAGCAGAATCTGGTTTTCTTCCGCGCCGTATTTCGCGCAAAGTTCATCGAGAACTTTTTTAATTCTTGCGTTTTCTTCGGATTTCTCCGAGAAATAATTTCCCATCACCGACCACGCCATCGGCTGAAGTTTTTTCAGCATCAGCTGATCCAACGTACCATCGTAAAAAGCGTCGGTGCGATTTAAAGAAATTTCTACCTGATTTGTTATGATCGGAAACGCCTCGTTGATCAGATCAAACTGCGACGGAGAAAAGTTGGAAACGCCGAAGTGAAGGACTTTTTTCTGCTCCCTCAAAACCTTAAAAGCCCCGGCAATTTCGTCCGGATCCATAAGAGGCGAGGGCCGGTGAAGCAGAAGCACATCCAGATAATCGGTCTTTAAGTTGTCCAAACTTTGGTCGACGGATTTTAAAATATGGTCTTTCGAATAGTTGTAGGATTTTAGATTGAAAGGCCTGTTTTTACACGGCATCTGAATGCCACATTTGGAGATGAACTGCACTTCTTCGCGCTTAATGTCCATTTCACTAAAAGCCTCGCCGAACAGTTTTTCGGTCGTGTAATCGCCATAAAGGTCGGCGTGATCGAAGGTTGTAAGGTTTTCGTTCACGGAAGTTTCAATCAGTTTCTGGACGTTTTTTGCAGAATGATTGGCGCCCCAAATTCCCCAGCGCATGGTCCCGACAATAATGGACGAAAAGTTCATAGTTGTATATTTACTCAAATGTAAAAATTATCTCGGAACTTTTAACATTTGAAAGTCGTATTTGCCACATAATATTTTTAACTTTGACTAAAATTTATCGTATTATGAAGAAGATTTCTATTTTATTTCTTTCTCTCTTCTCGGCCTTCCTTTTTTCTCAATGCGCAGATCCTTTGGCGACAAGCGATTCTGCGGTATCCAAAAATAAAATTTATCCAAACCCAAGCAACGGAACTTTCACTTTTGTGGCCGGAAGAGCCACAAATGTCAGCATTGCTGATGTTTCGGGGCGCGTGATCTATACGGGAAATGTTGTGAAAGGTACGAACGTTATTTCGGTAAAAACGACCTCCGGTGTATACGTGCTGATTTATCAAGCGGAAGGAAAAAAAGAATCTACTAAATTAATTATTAAATAATTGAGTCTTATAATTAGTTTGAACTCATTCTGTGCCACTGCAGGATGAGTTTTTTTTGAATCTTTTTTTGAGGACATTTTATAAAAAGATCCAATTTGCGACCCGGCTTGAGCGGAAATCCTTTTTTCTTAGCGGCGGCTGCGCCGCCGCTAAGAAAAAAGATTGGGAGCGGAAGACGGAATTTGTCGCCCAAAAAACAGATATGAACAATATAATAATTTTTTTGTAACCTTTCGCTACTTCTTGTCGTATAATCTATTGCAGTCCTAAAGGGGACCGTTTTATACTACATGAGACAATTAAAAATTACAAAGCAGGTTACCAACAGGGAAACCGCATCGCTGGACAAGTATTTACAGGAAATCGGAAAAGTAGATTTGATTACCGCCGACGAAGAGGTGGATTTGGCGCAGAAAATTCGTGCCGGAGACCGTGTCGCCCTGGAAAAACTCATAAAAGCCAACTTGCGTTTCGTGGTTTCTGTTTCTAAACAATACCAAAACCAAGGGCTTTCCCTCCCCGATCTCATCAACGAAGGAAATCTTGGGTTAATGAAAGCCGCAAAAAGATACGATGAAACACGAGGTTTTAAATTTATTTCTTACGCAGTTTGGTGGATCCGTCAATCAATTCTGCAGGCTTTGGCTGAACAGTCGCGGATTGTACGTTTGCCGTTGAATAAGATTGGATCGATCAACAAGATCAACAAAGCTTACGCGCATTTGGAGCAGGAAAACGAAAGACCACCGTCCCCGGAAGAGTTGGCGGAAGTTTTGGATATGAGCGAAGACGACATTAAGGAATCCATGAAAAACTCCGGAAGACATTTGTCCATGGATGCACCGTTGGTGGAAGGTGAAGATTCGAATTTATACGATGTTTTGCGTTCCGGTGAATCTCCGAGTCCGGACAAAGATCTGATGCTGGAATCGTTGCAGATCGAGATCGAAAGAGCGTTGCAGACTTTGACTCCACGCGAGGCAGATTTGGTGCGTTTGTATTTTGGTTTGAACGGAAAACATCCGATGACTTTAGAAGAAATCGGCGAAACTTTTGACCTTACGAGAGAAAGAGTCCGTCAGATCAAAGAAAAAGCGATCAAAAGATTGAAGCACAATACGAGAAGCAAGATTTTGAAATCTTATTTAGGGAAATAAAACTTTTAAAATCTCTTCCTCGAAGAAAATAAAAAAAACCATCTTATTTTAAGGTGGTTTTTGTTTGCCGCATATGCGGAAATTTGTACCGGATTTAACGTAAGGTTCGCCTTTTTTTTAAAAATATTTTTATTATCAGGAAGCGCGATTAGAAATTTTCCTTTTAGTCCGCGAATTTGCTGCATAAAACGAGTGAATTTGAAGACATACTTTCTAGGAAGTTTCAAAATTTTTACGCGCCAGTTCTTTCCGGACGCGGCTTAAACTTTCCGGCGTAATCCCGAGGTACGAGGCGACCATCCACTGCGGCACGCGCAACATAATATCCGGATACATTTTGATGAAATTCATATATCTTTCCTCAGCGGTTTCTGCCAACAGCGAGTTCACACGATTCTGCAGATTTCGAATATGTTTTTGCAGAAGCAGATCGTTGTTTTCCGCGGTGTGCGGATATTTTTCAATAATTCCTGTAAAAAAGTCGTTCGATAAAAGCAATACTTCCGACTCCTCCACGGCTTCGATATAATATTTGGATTTTTCGTGAAAATACAGCGAACTGCGGTCTGACATCAACCATTTCTCCGGTGCAAACTGAATAATGTGTTCTCTGCCGTTTTTATCGATGGAAAACATCCGCAGCAGTCCTTTTTCCACAAAAAAGGTTTGGTTACAAACGTCACCATCGCGCAGCAGAAACTTATTTTTCGCGACTTTCTTCTTCATATAAAAACTGCTGCACGCGGAAATGGAATCTTTCGGGATTTCCAGGATTTCGGATAAATAGGTTTCGATATTCTCCATGGCGGAAGTTTTTTTTAAAGTAAAGAAACAGAAATACTCTGGTGCGAAGCGTCTTTCACGGCTTTTCCGTTTTCCAGCACGATGAGTTGCGGGCTTTGGTGAATAACATCGAAATCGTCGGCGATTTTATTGGAAAGGTTGCGGTGCGCGATGAGATCCAGAAAATAGTAGGAAATATCTTTGTCGGAGTTCCGCACTTCCTTTTCGAAATTTTTCAAAACGGTTTTGCTGATGAAACAGCGTGTAGAATGTTTAAAAATAGCAACCTTTTTTGTGGCAGATTCTGCTACTGCTTTGTTAAGATCCGCTTCGGAATCAAGACTTTTCCAGATCGCAGATGAAGATTCTTCTTCTTCGGAACCTCCGAATAATTTATTTAAAAAACTCATGTATTTAATTTTGTTTGGGTACTGTGGGAAGATTTTCTTGCCCACTTATAATGTCGCCGCAAAAATACGGTTTCCTTTCGAAACACTTTCGTGCGCTTCACAGATTGGTTTTCCTTACCAGCCTTTCTCTTTTTTCAGATTTTCGATGTGCGCGTAATGATGATTGCAGTGCCACGCGTAAAATGCAATACTTTCGCGCAGAGAAATATTTCTGTTTTGCTCCGGATGATAAAAAGTACACGCAAAATCCCGGTTCGTAAGGGCTTTCATTTCGTAAACCCAGCGTTTATGCAGGCCTTTAAGAAGTTGCAGCGCAGGTTTTATCTCGATGCTGAAACTGTCCTGTAATTCCGCCCACTTCGCCTCGTCGTAGGTTTTAACAGTCGGATTGTCTTCGGTTAAAGCAAGTTTAAAACGGATGAAACTGTTCATATGACTGTCCGAAATATGGTTAATAAGTTGCCGAACTTTCCAGCCGCCTTCTCGGTACTGCGTATCTAGCTGGTCATCGGTCCAATGTTCTACCAGCAGTTTTAGTTTTCCGGGGAAATCTTTGATGGTTTTAATGTAACGGTCGAGATCCTGGTCGGAAATACTTTCGCGGTCCAGAAATTTCCCGATGGGATATTTTTTATGCTCTAATTTGTCCATTTTATTTTTCTTGGTTTGACTATTTGGCTGATAGCACATATTGGCGGATGTTTTGCTTTTTACCTTGTAAATTTACTACAAAAAAAGTTCAATTCGAAATCATCCGAAAAATTTAAGAATATGAAAAAAGCCCTGATTATCGTCGATATGCAAAATGATTTTTTTGAAGGTGGCGCACTTGCCGTGCCCGGAGCCTCGGAGATCATTCCTTACGTTAATCTTCTGATGGAAGAAAATGAATACGAGCAAATTATCCTTACGCAGGACTGGCACCCCTCAGATCACAAAAGTTTCGCCTCAAACAACGGTAAAAAAGTTGGCGATACGATTATTTTAAACGGCATTCCTCAGTTCATGTGGCCGGATCACTGTGTTCAGGGAACGCATGGTGCGGAATTTCACAAAGATCTGAACCAGGAAAAAGTGACGCACATCATTCAAAAAGGAAAAAATGCTGACTTCGACAGTTACAGTGGATTTCAGGATAATAACCATTTCGTAAAAACAGGATTGGATGATTTTTTGAAATATCACGACATTCAACTGGTTGAAATCGTCGGTTTGGCGCTGGACTATTGCGTTAAGTTCACCTGTCTGGATGCAGCCCAACTCGGTTATATTACTTGTCTGCATTTCAACGGAACGCGCGCGGTGAACGTGAAGCCCGATAACGCAAAAGAAGCCATCTACGAAATGCTTCAAAATACCGTTACTGTTTTGGGATAAATAATTTTAAAAACAATCGAAAACTCTGCAGATTCTGTGGAGTTTTTTTGAATTTTTAATCAAAGAAATCTCGTCCAAAATATTTATTTTTATAAAAATTTTACCTTGAAGAACCTTCCGCTGATTTTCGTCCTTCTTTTTGCAACCTCCTGCGTTTCCGTTAAAAAATTCAACAAAAAACTCGAAATTCCAATTGAAGCCGCCAAATTGAGAGAAGATGTGGATTTCGCGAACCAAAAACTTCAAAAACTTCATCCTAATTTATACTGGTACATCACCAAAGAAAAACTCGATTATAAATTCGACAGTTTAAAAACGACCATTACACAACCTTTAAAGCCGAACGAATTCTATCAAAAGCTCGCGCCGGTTATTTCGGATATCCGCGAAGGTCATCTGCGGTTGGTTCCCGTGAGCAAAAGATTGTCCCGAAAAGAAATTAAAAATCTCAAAAAACAGAAAGGCTTGCTGAGCCGTTACAATTTTGTTTTGGAGGGCGACCGGATCTTCGTGAAAGACAACGCGGATAAGATTCCGGATATGAATGTCGGCACGGAAATTCTCGCACTGAAAGACATTCCCGCAAAAGACCTGCTCCAAAAATACCGGCCTTTCGTGAATAGTGATGGCTTTAACGAAACTTTTCAAAAATATATTCTGGCTTTACGCTGGCTGGCATATTTCACGGCGGAATACGGGATTCTGGACAGTGTGAAAGTAGAAACGCGCTATCAGAATGAAATAAAAACTTTTTACCTGCACCGCGAAAAAATTTCGAAGGAAGAAAAAAAGGAGGAAGAAGCCCAAAATAAAAAACTCACGAAAAGCGAAACTGGCAAAACAAAAGATTACAACATCGTTACGAAGACTTTTAACCGCGATCTTCAGTTTCCCACAGTAGACAGCGCGGTGGCGTACATGAAGATCAAAACATTTTCGGGCACCTATTCCAAAAAATTCTATAAAGAAAGTTTCGCGGTCCTGAAAAAATCTCCGGCAAAGTATTTAATTCTGGATGTGCGCGATAATCTGGGTGGTTCGCTGTCGGAAATCAACAACCTCTATTCTTACCTCGTTTCGGATCAATTTAAATTCATCAACGATATTGAAGTAACGTCGCGTTCGTCAATGTTCCACGTGAATTATTTGTCGAGTGTTCCCCTTTTGCTGAAGCCTTTTACCATCATTGGATACCCGTTCTACCTGGCCGGAACCGCGCTTTCTGTGAAGAAAGTGGATGACCGGTTTTACTTAAAAAATAACGGAATTTTTGCCCTGAAGAAACCGAAGGAAAATAATTTTAAAGGAAAAGTTTATGTCCTAATTAACGGAAGCAGCTTCTCCGCATCTTCCATTATTTCCTCCAAATTAAAGGGCGACGGCAGAGCATTTTTGGTGGGCGAAGAAACCGGTGGCGCCAACGACGGCACGGTGGCGGGACAGTACGCGATAGAAAAGCTCCCGAATTCCAAACTGTATTTGCCTGTTGGTTTGATGTTGATTCAGCCCAATATTCAGTTCACGCACACGAAAAAAGGCGTAACGCCGGACAAGGAAATTCTGTTGACAACAGAGGAAGTTTTGCAGAAAAAAGATATTCAGCAGGAATGGATTATGAACCAAATAAAATCCAGTGAAGAAAAGATGAAATTATGATTCGGCGATCTCTTTAACTTTGGCTAAGGCGCGCGGAAAAGAATTTGTAAAATAATCTTTAAACTCGGCGACGGTATTTACAGTGACGGTCAATTTGGTGCCACTTTCGGTCTCCAAAAGATCATAATATTCGATGGCATTGTCTCCAAATGTTTTCTCTTGCGATACGCCGTCGATGACTTCGCCAAAATGTTTAAAATGCATGGCAGTAAACGGTTCCACCTTTTCGACGATGCCAAAAAGTCCATGCTCGCCCGGAGATAAAAACCGAATATCGTTTCCTTCCACCATTTCGCCTTCGTAATAGGAACCTCTGATAAAGGAAGAAGTCCAGGCGCGGTAAGTCTTGTCTTCCCAAAGCACATTCCAGACTTTTTCCGCAGAAGCATTAATTTCGATTGTAAAAGTTAAGGTTTTCACTTTTTTTACTTTATATTGAAGCGTATTTTGAAGCTTTCAATTAAAAAAATTCGAGTTTGAACGTAGTGGCATCAAATAAAAGACCAAAAAAAACTCCTTTTTACGGGAGTTTTTTAAATGATGAAGTGGCAAAATATTAGTTAAGCGCTTCTACGCTCATAATTTCAATCTTCTTTTCGCCGTCTTTAAAAGGCCAGTCGATAATATCGCCTACTTTATTTCCGACCGTCGCCAACGCAATGTCCGATAAAATAGAAAGTTTCCCCCGCTTCACTTTTTCAAGGGACGCCGGCACAAACTGATAATTGCGCTCCTGATTGGAGGAATAATCTTTAATCCTCACCTGGCTGTTGATGGTAACCACGTCGGCTGGCAATTCTTTCCGCAGGACCTGTTTTGCGCCTTTAAGTTGAGCCAATAGAATTTCTTCTTCTTCTTTCGTGGTTTTTTTTCTTCTTAAATGATCTTTAATTAAATCGTAAACTCCTGTTGTTAAAACTATACTGTCTGACATTTTCTTTATTTTTTGATAAATTCTTTTTTGAAAACTTTCGTACAGACTCAGGCATCGATCATCCTCAAAAAATTTGAAAACAGATCCTATGCAAAAAGCAAAATCAAAAAAGAAATCGGTAATTTATATTTATTTAATACGCTGTGAAAAGCCCTGTCCCAAGTCCTGACAGGGAGAATTAAATAAACTCTTTGGAATTTTTAAGAAAGATATCATCATGAAGGTACGACAACACGAACGGCGATGCCGCTGTAAATTTTTTTTCGAAAAAAATGTGAACTGTTGTCATTATCATTATTGAAAGACAAAGGTACGGCTAATAAGTCACAAAAGCAAAAAGACGCTGTTTTAGCGCCTTATTTTCAGAAGTTTACGAAAAGTTTTCCTTTACTTATCCGTTGATTTCAGCGCCCAGGCGACTAAAAGTGGCTGCATAAAAAGTCTTGCCAATCTTTTATTATCTGTGTCTAAACCAAAACTGCTTCGTCGGTTTTGATATTGCGCAATATTGCCGGGGAAAACGGCTGTAAAAAAAGATGCCGCTATCTTTCCCATGAGCGATTCGTATTTTTTTGGTGCGGCGATAATGGCTGTTCCCAGCGCTATTTCGGCGATTCCGGAATAGACAACGGTATCATCTTTATCCAGCGGAACCCAATCCGGGACCTGTGCCTGAAATTCTTTTCGCACAAAACTTAAATGTCCGATTCCGGCCGTAATGAGCATTGCTCCCAAACCATACTTAGCAATGGTTTTTATATTTTCTTTATTCATAAATAGGTTTTTGCAAAAGTCTTCAACAATGATTCCATTTTGCGGCTGCGCCGAATTTTAGTGCAACAATTATGCTTCGGATGCTCACAAAAAAGAATAAATTTGGTAAAATTTAAAAATTATGTTTTCAAGATTAGTGTTCAGCAGTTTATTTCTTTTCGCAGTATTTTCCTGTACAGAAAAAACCGAAACCCATGCAACCACGGCGACCTCAGCAGATTCTGTGGCGACAACAACATCGACAAACTCAGTTTTGATGGGCGGAAAACCGGTTCAAACCTATGCTCAGCTTCCCGCGCTCAATCAGCAGGCGCCGGATTTTACGTTGACGGATGTGGACATGAAGAATCAAAACCTGGCGTCTTACAAAGGAAAATATTTGATTCTGAATATTTTTCCGAGCGTTGATACGGGCGTTTGTTCGGCTTCCGTGCGCCATTTTAACGAAGATGCCGCAAACCTTCCAAATACAATAGTTCTCTGCATTTCGAAAGATCTGCCTTTTGCGCAGAAAAGATTTTGCGGCGCCGAAGGAATTAAAAATGTGGTGATGCTCTCGGACTTCCGTTCGGATTTCGGTAAAACCTACGGCGTGGAAATCACCAATTCTGCGATGAAAGGCCTCTTGAGCCGCGCGGTTGTCGTGATTGATCCGCAGGGGAAAATTGTTTATGAAGAACAGGTTTCCGATATTTCGCACGAGCCCAATTACGAAGCCGCAATGAAAGCGGTGAAAATGTAGAAGCTGGAAGTTTGAATTAGAAGTTTGAAGTTTAATTCAATATTTCCAATTAATTCCGACTTAATAGCATAACCTAAAAAATTGAAACCTGCGTATCGCAGGTTTTCTTGTTTAATTTCATTTTATTTTATTTTTAAAAGTATGTTAGGATCCGGACAGTTTTGATGGTAATACTCCATTTCCTGCTGGCTGCAGACGCCGGGATAATCTCCTTTTTTATCGTGAAGGTCTTGGATAATCTGGAAATGCAAATGCGGCGCATAATCGCCGTTAACGGCTGCGTCTCCCAGTTCGGCGATCTTCTGGCCTTTGTTTACAGCATCACCTTCTGCTTTCCCGGCTAAGCTTTCTAAACTCAAATGTCCGTACAAAGTGTAAAAAGTCAGATCTTCAACCGTGTGTTCTAAAATGATGGTTGGTCCGTAATCACCAACCGCCTCATTGTTCTGGAAACTGTGAATTTTTCCGTCTAATGCACTCAAAACGGAAGTTCCGGCTTTGATCCAGAGATCCAGACCAATATGAATATTGCGTTCTGCCGTATCTGTATTGTTGAAATTTTCGCTCCTCTTATAAAGGTTCCGCTCCTCCAGATAACCGCCAAAGGCTACTTTTGCTTTATTGTCGGCAAGGTGTTTTTCCACAAATTCTTCGAACTGATGAGCATCCGTAAGATTTAAGTCAAGCTGATTGGTGCGCTGTGCAGAGAGATCGAATGCGACGTAATCCTGGTAATCGTTATTACCGTCGATTACTTTTACGTTGCTTTGGCTTTGTAATATATTTTCTAATGATGTCATCCTCTTTTATTTAAAATTTATTGACTAGGGTTCCAGACTTGCTCAAAATGCGCTGTCTGCAGCCCGACCGGAGTGGAGCTCTTTTTGGGAGAAGGCATCCTTCGACAAGCTCTAGGCAAGCTGCAAAAAAGCGGGAACGGAGGGCGGAAATGTCTGCCCGAAAAAATTAAAATAAACCTTCATCCACAATATTCGGCAGCGTCACTTTTAAATTTGGCTCCGCTTCCATCGCACGTTTGATGGCAAAGACCGCGCCTTCATTTCTTGCCCAGCTTCTGCGCGAAATCCCGTTGTTCACATCCCAGAAAAGCATCGATTTTAACCGTCGGTCCGCGTCTTCGGACCCGTCGAGCAACATGCCGAAACCGCCGTTGATAACTTCGCCCCACCCAACGCCGCCGCCGTTGTGAATGGAAACCCAGGTTGCACCACGGAAACTGTCGCCAATCACATTCTGGATGGCCATATCCGCCGTAAATTTGGAGCCGTCGTAAATATTCGATGTTTCGCGGTACGGCGAGTCGGTGCCCGAAACATCGTGGTGATCACGCCCCAAGACCACTGCGCCAATTTCGCCTTTTTTGATGGCGCTGTTGAAAGCGGCGGCAATTTTCATTCTCCCTTCTGCATCGGCGTACAAAATCCTGGCCTGCGAACCCACAACAAGCTTGTTTTCCTGCGCTCCTTTGATCCACTGAATATTATCGGCCATCTGCTGCTGAATTTCAGGCGGCGATGTTTTCTTAATTTCCTCTAAAACAGCACACGCGATTTCGTCGGTTTTTGACAGGTCTTTGGGTTCTCCGCTGGCACAAACCCAACGAAAAGGGCCAAAACCATAATCAAAACACATTGGCCCCATAATATCCTGCACATAGCTCGGGTAGCGGAAATCGATGCCGTTTTCCGCCATCACAGCTGCGCCGGCTCTGCTGGCTTCGAGTAAAAAGGCGTTTCCATAATCGAAAAAATACGTGCCTTTTGCAGTATGTTGATTGATGGCAGCGGCATGTCTGCGTAAGGTTTCCTGAACTTTTTCTTTGAACAGAGCCGGATCTTTGGCCATCATTTTGTTGGCTTCTTCAAAAGAAATTCCCACAGGATAATACCCGCCGGCCCACGGATTGTGAAGGGAAGTCTGATCCGATCCAATATCGATTTTTAAATTTTCTCCGTCGAATTTTTCCCAAACCTCAACAATATTTCCGAGGAAAGCTAGGGAAACGGTTTCCTTATTTTCTTTGGCTTTTTTGACGCGGGAAACCAAGTCGTCCAAATCTTCGATGATTTCGTCGATCCATTTTTGGTCGTGGCGAATCTTCGTAATTTTCGGGTTAACCTCCGCACAAACGGTGATGCAGCCCGCAATATTTCCGGCTTTTGGCTGTGCGCCGGACATTCCGCCCAAGCCGGACGTCACGAATAAACCGCCAACGGGTTCTTTTTTAATTTTTCGAAAAGCATTGAGAACGGTAATCGTGGTTCCGTGCACAATTCCCTGCGGGCCGATGTACATATAACTTCCGGCGGTCATTTGTCCGTACTGCGACACGCCCAGCGCATTCATTTTTTCCCAGTCGTCGGGTTTGGAATAATTTGGAATAACCATCCCGTTGGTCACCACGACTCTCGGCGCTTCTTTATGGCTCGGAAAAAGTCCCATCGGATGTCCGGAATACATCGTCAATGTCTGCTCGTCTGTCATTTCCGATAAATATTTCATGGTCAGAAGATATTGTGCCCAATTCTGGAAAACCGCACCGTTTCCGCCGTACGTGATGAGTTCGTGCGGATGCTGAGCCACGGCGTAATCCAAATTGTTCTGAATCATCAACATGATTGCTTTTGCCTGATCGGACTTTCCGGGATAATCGCCGATCGGACGGGCTTTCATTTCATAATCGGGGCGAAAACGATACATGTAGATCCGGCCGTATGTTTCGAGTTCGGCTTTAAATTCCGGCAGCAATTCCGCGTGAAATTTGGGTTCGAAGTAGCGCAGCGCATTTTTCAAAGCCAGCTTTTTTTCTTCGTCGCTAAGGATTTCTTTGCGTTTTGGCGCATGATTGATTTGTGGGTCGTAGGGCTTTTTGGAAGGGAGTTCAGCCGGAATTCCCTGTTGGAGCTGGTCTTGAAAGGTCATGGTGCGTGTAATGTTCAAAATTTTATTCAAAGTTTTAAAGGTATTGAAATATTAAAATAAAAGGAAATCGAAAGCCAGAAAATTTTTCCGCACGTGGAATGATCTAAAAACTACGCGTCTATTTCAGAAAAAACTCAGTGTTCTTAAAAAAATGAGTCTGCAATTTATAATCGTTTGTTTTCGTACCTTTGTCGGTCAACATATGAAAAAATTTCTTGCCATATTGCTGACTGTTTTCTATTTCGGATCTTCTTCCGGAATGGTGTTCAATCTGCATTATTGTCTGGATGAGATTTTTGTTTCGCTTACTTCAACGGATAAAACCTGCGATATCTGTGGGACGTCGAAAAAGAAGGACTGCTGTAAATCAGAGGTTAAAATTGCCAAAACCGATGTGGCGCAGAAAGCAAATCTTCTGTCTCTGGACACTTTTGCGGTATATGCCGTCATCGTTCAAAACGTATTTCCCGCGTTCTCCTACCCCATCCTTCAGCAAAATTATTTCGCGGTTCGCATTAATGCGCCGCCACAAAAAGCGATCCCGGCTTTATTTCTTACATACTGTAATTTTAGAATTTAGAATAGAATATTTCGCTCTTTTAACAGATCGCGGAAAAGTCACGTCCCTACTTTTGGGGCAACTCTATTTTTAAATCATCTAAAATTATTACAATGAAAAAATTAATTTTCACAACCCTGTTCTCTGTATTTTCTATCATAAGCCTGTCTGCGCAGCAGAAAGACGCTTCCCTTTCCAAAATGTATCAGAGTTATCTCAACATCAAAAATGCACTCGTGTCCGATCAGTCCGACGAGGCTTCGAAAGCTGCCAATACTTTTCTAAAGTCTGCTTCGATGGTGGATTACAAAGTACTGTCGGAAGGTAATCTGGATCTTCTTCGGAAAGAAGCCTCAAAAATCGCCGACAGCCGGAGCATAGAAATGCAGCGCGAAGCCTTTAACAACCTTTCTAAAAACATGATCGCACTTACCGGAAAACACAAGCTTGCAGACGAATCTATATTTGTGCAGTATTGCCCGATGGCAAAGGCCAGCTGGTTAAGCGCCGAAAAAAATGTTAAAAATCCGTACTACGGAAAGTCCATGTTGACGTGCGGAAGTGTGAAAGCTGAAATTAAATAAATACCTGATTCTTTATCGCTTCGTAAATAACGTCGATTTCACCAATTGAAGTCGAATTCGAAGTGATGAAGGAATGCAGCTTATTTATTTTAAACCTCTAAATTTTAACAAAATGAAAACTTCCAAAGAAAATCAAAATAATCATTCCAGTCCTTATCCGAAATTTTTTGTCATGATGGCAGTTTCGTTCCTCATTATGTACGGCGTGATGTATTTGAATACGTATGAGCTCGATCATGTTTACTTCAGCCTCACGCGATTTTATATGACGTGTTTGATGATTGCAACGATGGCAATTGTGATGCTTGTTTTTATGCTGAAAATGTATCAGAATAAAAAGATGAACACCGCGATTATTGCGGGCAGCGTCATTTTGTTTTTCGGTGCGCTTTTTCTCGTCCGCGCCCAAAAACCCGTTGATGATCTCCTTTGGATGCGCGCGATGATTCCGCATCATTCCATTGCGATCCTGACGAGCGAACGTGCGGACCTAAAAGACCCGCAGGTAAAGGAACTTGCAAACAGCATCATCACTGCGCAGAAAAAAGAGATTGAAGAAATGAAAACTATGATTAAACGCCTGGAGAATGAAAAATAAAATGAAGCCTGTTTACCGCATCTTTATTTTAATGATGCTCACTTTCTCCGGTGCAGCTTTTTCCCAAAACCACGACATGCACGCTTCAAAAACGCATCAACGTTCAAGCGATTCGGCTGCGTCGGTATCTTTCGGTGGAAAAACCGTGCGCTACGATCTTTTTGTGAAGGATACGTTGGTAAATTTTACCGGAAAAGCAGCGCGCGCCATTGCAACAAACGGAAAATTGCAGGCGCCCACTTTATACTTTACCGAAGGCGATACGGCGGAAATCTATCTGCACAATCAACTGAAAGAAAATACCGGCCTGCACTGGCACGGCGTGATTCTGCCCAACGAAATGGACGGCGTTCCCTATCTTACGACGAAAGAAGTGAAACCGGGTGAAACGCAACTCTATAAATTTCGAATTTCGCAGAACGGAACCTATTGGTATCATTCCCATGAAGGCGTGCAGGAGCAGATCGGCATGAACGGCGTTTTGGTCTTTAAAAAGCGCGAAGGGCAACCCGAAAAAAAGTTCGCCGCAGATATTCCTGTTTTGTTAGGCGAATGGACCGATGAAAATCCAAAGCAAATCATGCGGCGGCTACATATGGACGATACCGATTGGTACGGAATAAAGAAGGGCACCACGCAAAGTTATTCCGAAGCGATTGCCAAAGGGCATTTCGGAACGAAACTTTTAAATGAGTGGAAACGCATGGAAGCCATGGACGTGAGTGATGTTTATTATGATCAATTTTTAATAAACGGCAAGCCTTCTTCGGATTATTCCAAACTAAAAGCCGGAGATCAAGTTCATCTGCGCGTGGTGAACGGCGGTTCTTCCTCCTATTTTTGGTTGAATTTTGGCGGCGGAAAAATGCGAATTATCGGTAGTGATGGTAATGAAGTTGAACCTGTTGAAGTGGATCGTTTTATTGTGGGCGTCTCTGAAACCTATGATGTCGAAGTCACCATTCCCGAAAATAAAAGCTTCGAGTTTCGCGCCACGCCGGAAGACCGGCAAGGTCACGCGTCGCTTTGGTTAGGATCCGGCGAAAAAGTGACCGCGCCAACGCTGCCCAAACTGATGCTTTTCGAAGGCATGAAAATGATGAACGGCATGATGAAAATGAACGGCGACATGAAACCGATGACGATGAAAATGGGCAATCAGATGATGGATATGAACGAAGTCATGTATCCTGAAATTCCCGCAACACAGCGCGGGGAAACCATGATACACATGCAGAAAATGATGGGCGGCACAAAAATGAAAGATGAAGAAATGGATCACGAAATGTCGCTGAGTTCAGAAATGAAAATGGATCGCAGCGCACACAAGATGACGGCGTCCGACGACGGAGAAATTGTACGTCTGAATTACAATATGCTGAAATCTCCTTTCAAAACGATTCTGCCCGCGGAAAATGTAAAAGTCCTGAACTTTACTCTGGACGGAAACATGCGCAATTACCTTTGGACACTGGATAATAAAACCGTCGCCGAAACCGACAAAATCCTCATCAAAAAAGGAGAAGTAGTCCGCATTACCATGTATAACAATTCGATGATGCGCCATCCCATGCACCTTCACGGTCACGATTTTAGGCTCATTAATTCGAAAGGAGAATATTCGCCTTTAAAAAACGTCATCGATATCGCACCAATGGAAACCAATACGATCGAGTTCGCCGCAAATCAGGACGGCGACTGGTTTTTCCACTGTCATATTTTGTATCACATGATGGCGGGAATGGGCAGGGTTTTCAGTTACGAAAATTCTGCGCGGAATCCGCAACTTCCCGATAAAGAGGCGGCTTACAAAAAGTTTCTGAGCATGAACCGCATGGTTAATACGAAAGCCATGCTCGATGTAGCCTCCAACAAGATGCATTTTGAAAACATGACGATGATCGGTCCGCGATGGACGAACATCAACGAATTTCATACAAATTATAAGTTTGATCATTTCGAGGGAAGTATTAAAGTTGGGCGTTTCCTCGGCAAGTATCAGTGGGCAATGCCTTATGTGGGTTTCAGAACCACCAAAACACACGACAATGCCAAAACCTGGTTCGGACAAAATGTAAAGCCTGATGATCAAAATGTGGCGATTGCAGGACTCCGATATATTTTACCGTTTTTAATTACGGCGGATGCGAATGTTGATCACAACGGCAAAGTCCGTTTGGAATTAGGGCGCGAAGGAATTCCGCTTTCCCCAAGAATTCGCGGTAACTTTTCTGTGAATTCGGATCAAGAATATGATTTTGGTTTGAAATATATCCTCCAGAAATGGATTTCGGTCTCCACCAATTACGACAGCGAATTTGGTTTTGGTGCCGGTTTAACATTTATGTATTAGAAAAAACTAAAACCTCCCGAAAAATGGGAGGTTTTATTTTGATGCATACCTTAAAGATTAATTTATATTAATCTTTACTCCGCTATTTTTACACTTTGCCCGATCCTTTCTCCCATTTTCACAGTAGTTTCGATACCTCCGGCGGTGTTTTTCAAAAAATCCGCATCAATTTTAATTTTATCTTTCTCAAAAAGCAAAACTACGGTGGAGCCGCCAAATTTAAAGTAACCTTTCTCCCCGCCTTTTTCCACAGAATTTCCTCTGTAAGTTTGAATCATGCTTCCCACCATCGTTGCGCCAACTTCAGCCATTACCACTTCACCAAAAAGTGGATTTGAAATAATGGAATACTGGCGCTTGTTCAGCCAAAAAATTTCCGTCATTTTGCGCAGTGCCAAAGGGTTTACGGAGTAGTAATCACCTTCTATACGTCGGTTCGGAGAAATTTTACCGCCCACAGGAAAATGATAACGGTGATAATCCGGCGGCGCTAAACGGAAGATCAACAGCGCGCCATCTCGGTATTTCCGGGCAAGATAGGCATCATCCAAAAAAGATGAGACATCAAAACGAGCACCTTTGATGAAAAAATCCGTATTGGTGATGTTGGACCAGGCTAAAACTTTTCCGTCCGCCGGCGAAACTGCAATCGTAGAATCTCGATCGATGGGTCTGGCGTCGCTTTTAAGTTTACGCGTAAAAAAATCATTAAAATTGACGTATTCTTTCTGCTGAGCGATGGTCATATCAACATCAAAATCTTTAATAAAAGGTTTTATCAATTCCGTGGAGGAAACATCATCCATCCTGGTGCCATAGTAGGACGACAGGATTTTCCTTTTCGCCAAAGTCCACATCGTTGCTTCACCAACGGGATTATTATAAAGCCAAACCAACCAATTTTCTCCCGCTACCTTTTCGGTTTTTAACTGGCTGCTTCCTCTTTCGTAATACCGAATAGGATCCTGAGCCTGCGGCGGGTAAACGGCGATACCGATTAATAGGGCAAAAGACAGAAAGAGGATTGGCCATCTTTTTTTTTGGCGGATAACTTCATGGACGATTGTTTCAGGAAAGGCAAATATAAACATTACCCATTTAAAGTTTAATCGCTCCGTAATCAACTTAACGCGGGTGGGGAAATTTCAAAAAAGACCGCTTTCACTGTGTGTGAAAACGGTCTAAATTTTTCTTACTTCAATTTCCTTTATACAAGGTCGTCATTTCGTTCTTCGTGATTATCGGCGTTATCGCTTCGGCTGTAGAAATTATTTTCTTCATCTTCAGATCCAATCTCTTCCATGGCATCGTCCGCAGCAACACCTGGAACATCCAAATCGTCGCCAAGTCTTTCTTCGCCTGAATCTTCGGTAAGGATAGGATTTCCGTCGCCATCCATCGGTACAGCTTCTTCCTGATTGAAAATATCGTTTTCAGGAGAATAATTCATTTCTCTCAATTGCTCGTTTTGTTCGCTTTTGTTATTTTCTGGTGTCATAATAATTGATTTTTATACTGCATCTGAAGACAAAAATGATTCCAAGCTTGTCTCAAAAATATTTAAAATTTATTTTTCTAATTTTTAATTTTGATAAACTTCGGGATTTGCGCAGTTAGGCATCGCTTCACCTTTTGCAAAAGCCACGATATTTTCTGCAGCCAGTTTTGCCATTCCGTTGCGCGCCTCAACTGTAGCAGAACCGATGTGCGGCAAAACGCAGACATTAGACAACTCAAGCAATGGATGGTCCTTATCCATCGGTTCAGGATTGGTAACGTCTAAACCTGCGCCCCAAATTTCTCTGGTTTTTAACGCATGTAGTAAATCATCTTCGCTGTGAAAACCGCCTCTTGCGGTATTGATGAAGATGGCGTTCGATTTCATTTTTTCGAATATTTCTGTATTGAAAATTCCGGCCTGCTCTTCTGTATAATTCGCATTAATACTTAGAACATCTGATCTTTTAACAAGATCTTCAAAGGAAACGTATTGTGCCTCCAGTTTGTTTTCGGCGTCGGAGTTGCGGCTTCTGTTGTGGTAAATAATGTTCATCTCAAAAGCTTTTTTACACTTTTCTGCCATTTCAAAACCTATTCGTCCTAAACCATAAATTCCTAATGTTTTTCCATATAACTCCTGCCCCAATTCTTCCAGGGCATCAAAATCTTTCCAGTTTCCGGATTTTACTTTGTCGATATTGTAAGTAGCTTTTCTGGAAACCATTTGCATAAGGAGAAAAGCGACGTCCGACGTGGCTCTGCTCAAAACATCGGGCGTATTGCCAATTGGGATTTTTCTGGCATTTGCTTGCTGTACATTCACATTGTCGAAACCCACTGAAAACAACGCAATGGCTTTAATATTGGGACATTCATCAAAAAATTCTTTATCGAATTGATGTTTTCCCACATTTAAGATCGCATCGGCTTTTTTACAGTTTTCTAACCATTCGGCGTCATTTTCATTCTCAGGAAAAATAACTTCGATATTTTCCTTTTGCAGGATCTCCATTCCGATCTGTGGAATTTGAGCATTAACAAATACTTTCATGTAAATTCTTTTAATTTAAGGCCTCATTTAAAAGGCCGCCGCATGAAATTCAATTTTCGTTCCGATTATCCGGATATATTGGCAGGATGGAGAACTGAAAAAAAACATTTTAAAAGTAAGTTCACACTAAAAACCTTTATATTTACGGCCGAAACGGGTGAATCGTGTGCAAATCACGAACTGTCGCGCAACCGTAATTCAATTTATTGAAAAGTCGGATCCCCAAAAAACTTTCGCGATTTGAAGTAGAAATCCCAAAAGATTTCTGTTCATTTCTGTTTTTAATCTTAAAATAAAAAAAAATGAACTATCAAGAGAAGATCAAAAATTCCGAAACCCACGTTTTCAAGGTTGTTTTCCCGAATATTACCAACCATCACAATACCATGTTTGGCGGCACAGTGATGGAAATGATGGATGAAGTTGCCTTTATGACGGCCACCAGATTCGCCCGAAAATCTTTCGTCACCGTGAGTTGCGACCGCATCGATTTCAAGAAACCCATTCCTGCGGATACATTGGTGGAACTGATAGGGAAAGTGAAGTATGTGGGAAATTCCAGTTTAAAAGTAAATGTAGAGGTTTTCGTGGAGGAAATGTACGCGGAGAAAAGAGAAAGGGCTGTTGCGGGTGATTTTACCCTGGTCGCAATTGGCGCAGACAAAAAACCTGTTCCCATCTTTGAGAATAAGGAAAATATTGAAATTGTATAAGAATAAAAATTCCACTTTTTAGTGGAATTTTTTGTCATCTCGAATAAAATGTTAATCTTCTAACTGTTGATTTTTATTGTTCTTCCAGGCATCATCGTATGCTTTCTTCTGATTTTTCCAGGCGTCTGGCGGCACTGCATTTTCTGCAACTTTAATAATGTTGCCCTCATCGTCATGCTGAACGCCCTGTTCCGGAGTGGGAAGCTCGGATTTTTTTATTTCCGAATTTTTTTTCTGAATTTCCGAAGTTCTTTCCTTATCTAAATCTTTGTCATTCGTATTTTCCATGATATTTAAATTTAATTTTAATGCCTCAATATTATCAATTATTGTTCCTAAAGATCATTACGTTCACTTATTTTGCAGCAGTTCAAGAAAAAAAATTTCTACAGCGAAAAGGGTGAAGGAAACTTTTTAATGCCACCTAAATTGAGGTTTAACGTATATGAAAATCCCGAGAAATAAAAGTTCAAATTGTACGGCTTTGCCGAAAAAATCTTAAATTTTATTATTAAATTTGCCCTCATTGACATTATGGAAAAAAATACAAAAAAAACCCCTTCGCAAGCGGTTGAGCAAAGCAAAACACTCTCTAAACCACGCATATTTTTTGGAGTTCTGTTTATAGTTACGTCCATCGTCCTTACTTTTTCCTTCATTTCTTACCTCACCAATTGGAAAGCCGACCAAAGCCAGGCCGGCACAATGCTAGATAAAACCGTGCAGTCATCGAATGTCTTTGGCAAAATTGGCGACTGGCTCGGAAATCTCTTTATCTTCGAAAGTATAGGAGTTGCCGCCTTTGCCGTCGCATTTCTCTTTTTTGTTTTTGGAATGATGGTGCTCAAGAAAAATTACTTCAAACCCTGGAAAACGTTTGGGCATTCGCTTTTCTTTATTTGCTGGCTGCCGATCTTTATGGGTGCGGTAACAAAAGGTCACGGCGTTTTGAGCGGCGTTTATGGTTATCAGATCATGGATTTCCTGAATTCGATTATTGGAATCGTCGGTTTATGGCTGGTTCTTATCGTGAGCATTGGCCTTTATTTTATGCTTGAATTTAATTTGAACCCAAACAGCGTTAAAACAAAACTTAACAATCTTAATGATCAGACTTTGGGTCGCGTAAAGGCAATGATGCCGAGTTCCTCCGAAAATTTCGACGCTGATGAAGAACTGGAGAATCCAAA